>NZ_JAAOTI010000005.1:0-340786 GCF_011297315.1 Catellatospora chokoriensis | reverse complement strand
GCTGTCCCCGGACGAGTACGAAGCCGCCTGGTACGCAAAGAACATCGATACACCCGACCCCGTGAACACCACCCTTGAGCAGGCCGTAGCCTGCTAGCCACCTCTCCGGATTATCGGGGGAACCTCAGTCATGGTCCATGGTGTGGTGCAGCGGGTGGTCCGTGACAGCCTCACCACCGAGCAGTTTGACGCTGTTGCACGTGTAGCAGCCGATGCGCTGTTGGAGGCATGGCCCGAGGTCGAACGTGACGGCGTGCTGGCCCAGCTGCTGCGCGCGAACACGGTGGTCCTCGCCGACCACGCCGGCGACGTGTTGTGGAAGCCTGAAGGTCACCCGGTGCATTTCCGGCTGGTGGCAAGCATCGGAAATGCGGGTCTGGTCACTGCCGCCGCAAGCCGTGCGGCAGACAGTTACGAGACCGCACGTCGTTTGCTCGGCCCCGACCACCCCGACACCCTCACCACCCGCAGCAACCTGGCTTACTGGCGGGGGCAGGCCGGAGACGCGGCGGGTGCGGCGGCAGCATTCGAGCAGCTGCTCACCGACCGGAGGCGGGTGCTCGGCCCCGACCACCCCGACACCCTCGCCAGCCGCAACGACCTGGCTTCCTGGCGGGGGCGTGCTGGCGACGCGGCAAGCGCGGCGGCCGCGTTCGAGCAGCTGCTCGAAGATCACCTTGGGATGCTCGGCCCCGACCACCCCGACACCCTCACCACCCGCAGCAACCTGGCATTCTGGCGGGGGCAGGCCGGGGACGCGGCGGGTGCGGCGGCAGCATTCGAGCAACTGCTCACCGACCGGATGCGGGTGCTCGGCCCCGACCACCCCGACACTCTCCGCGCCCGCAGCAACCTGGCTTCCTGGCGGGGTGAGGCCGGGGACGCGGCGGGTGCGGCGGCAGCATTCGAGCAACTACTCACCGACCGGATGCGGGTGCTCGGCCCCGACCACCCCGACACCCTCACCACCCGCAACAACCTCGCTTCCTGGCAGGGGCAGGCCGGAGACGCGGCGGGTGCGGCGACAGCATTCGAGCAACTGCTCACCGACCGGATGCGGGTGCTCGGCCCCGACCACCCCGACACCCTCGCCACCCGCAACAACCTCGCATTCTGGCGCGGCGAGGCCGGAGACGCGGCGGGTGCGGCGACAGCGTCCGAGCAACTGCTCGCCGATCACCTTCGGGTGCTCGGCCCCGACCACCCCGTCACCCTCGCCACCCGCAACAACCTCGCTTATTGGCAGGGCGAGGCCGGAGACGCGGCGGGTGCGGCGGCAGCATTCGAGCAACTGCTCACCGACCGGATACGGGTGCTCGGCCCCGACCACCCCGACACCCTCGCCACCCGCAACAACCTCGCTTCCTGGCAGGGCGAGGCCGGAGACGCGGCGGGTGCGGCGACAGCATTCGAGCAACTGCTCACCGACCGGATACGGGTGCTCGGCCCCGACCACCCCGACACCCTCACCACCCGCAACAACCTCGCTTCCTGGCAGGGCGAGGCCGGAGACGCGGCGGGTGCGGCGACAGCATTCGAGCAACTACTCACCGACCGGATACGGGTACACGGCCCCGACCACCCCGACACCCTCACCACCCGCAACAACCTCGCTTATTGGCGGGATGAAGCAGGCGAGAGTCCCGCGAGCTAGAACGTCGGTCGCGATCGCCGGCGACGTGCTCGCTGACCATGACGGTCGAACGGTTCAACCCTGTGCCCGCCGCACACGCAGCAGAATCTGAGCCGGCTGTATGCCGAGACGCGTCCCCGCGTGCCGGCCCGTTGTCACCTCGACAATCGGCCAGCCAAGTACGGTCACGCCCACGATCGAGCCAACGGCATCACGATCCAGATTCAGTGCGATCGGGTCCATTGCGACGGTGTCGCCGAGCCGGACCGCGCTTCCATCGGCGGCAAACCAGAAGGCCGGGCTACTCATCTGTGCTCACCGACGTCGCCACGGAGGAAGTCCACGACTGTGCGCAGCACTCCCGTCGAGGCGGTCCACCCGTGCGCCGCGTTGAACTCAGCGACGTCGTACCTCAGCCGTTCCGCGATGGTGAACTCGGCGGTGTCTTCATCAGCCCACGCCGGCAGGTTCGGCGATTCATCCCATCGAGCCATGCCAGAAATCGTCTGTCGCAGATGGAGACGTCAACACCACCGACGTGCCACGATTCGGGGACGTCTACGAAAGGTCCCGCGAGCGCTCGCAACGAGGCGCTGCGCTCCGCGCTCGGTTCCGCAGGGCTCACGACGGTCGACCTGGCGACGAGACTTGCCGTTGATCCGAAGACGGTCGAGCGGTGGGTGAGCAGAGGAAGGCTCCCGCACCCCCGGCACCGGATGAGAACAGCCGAGGTCTCGAGGGAGGATGTAGAGGTGTTGTGGCCCGATGCGGTCCGCCGCTCGGTGAAGCTCGACGCGGATCGAGAGATGATCGCGATGTATCCGCGCCGCCTGGACCTCCCCCGGTCGTTGTTCGGCGAGCTCATAGGTTCTGCCGAGCGTCGCCTGTGGTTCGGCGGATACACCTCCTACTTCGTCTGGCTCGACGTCGAGGGAGCAGGCCAGACGCTCGCAGCGAAGGTCGCGGCGGGTGCGGATGTGCGCTTCCTCCTCGGCGACCCGGACAGCGTCGTCACCCGGCATCGCGAAGGGATCGAGGCCACGCCGCTGACCGTTTCGACACGCATCGCCATGACACGCGCCGAGCTGAGCAAGCACGCAGTCGGGGCTCCCACCCGGCTGTCCGACCGCCACATCGCGATGTCGGTGTGGGTGTTCGACGACGACATGCTCGTCTCGACGCACATCGGCGACGGTCTGGGCCAGGACTCAGTCACCCTGCACCTGCGTCGGCAACAGTCCGGCGGCGCGTTCGACCGATACGCGGACCATTTCGAACAGCTTTGGGCCGTCGCACGCGACGAATGAGCAAGGGCTGCCAATCGCGATGACAGACCCTCCACCGAGCAGCGGCAAGCGTCGCGGAGGGTCACCGCGCGCCGGATCGGCGCCATTGCCAGGGCTTGTCGCCGTCGGCGACTCCAGCCACGCCTCGACCATGCCGGGCCGCCGTACTCGACCTCGGTCGGGAAGCCCTTGACTTTGACGTCATGCTTTGGGGTTGAGCAGGTCAACGCTTGAGCGGGGTGGCAAGACCTTGCCCGTGCCGTGGTTGCGTCAAGCCCCTCCCCACGGCGCGCGCTGAGAGCTAATCCAGGTCTGTTGGACAGTCCCACAAGACGGAAACAGTCGTGCACGGCTGGTAGCGCAGTTGCTTGTAGAAGTAGATGGCGGCCCGTCCCACAGGGCAAACGAGCAGGACGGTGATGATGCCGAAAGCGATGGCCGTACGACGCATGGACCAAGACACGCTGGTCAGACCCAGAGCTGCCGCACCAACCAGGGCCACTCCGCACAGCAACATTCCCAAGAACCCCTGCGCATGGATTTCGGCTGTGGATCTACCGCCCCTCATGGAGAACCCGGTGAAGAACCATATGCCGGCAAGCACGACACAGGAGAGCAACCAGGCGACCGTGAGCAACCCGAGATTACTTCTGCTTCTACGCACGGCGGTGACTATAGAGCCGCGCGCCAACCGGCCCTCCGGCCAGGCCGATCAAAGCACGCATAAATGGACGTACCAACTGAGCGAGCGTCCGAGAACACATTCAGCGTTGGCAGGTTGACTTTGACGTTACGTCAACTTCTACGGTGGGTTCACCGACGAGAACGGGGGGGCGCAACGGTGGAGTGGTCGATCCAGGATGTCGCACGGCTGGCCGGGACCACGAGCCGGACCCTGCGCCACTACGGCGAGTTGGGGCTGCTCACACCGAGCCGGGTGGGCGGCAACGGCTACCGCTACTTCGACCAGGACTGCCTGGTGCGCCTCCAACGGATCCTGCTGCTCCGCGAACTCGGCCTAGGCCTGCCGGCGATCGCCGAGGTGATCAACGGTGGGCCGCAGGACACCGCGGCTGCCCTGCACACCCACCTGGCACTGCTGGAACGGGAGCGCGAGCGCATCGGGCGCCAGATCGAGTCGGTGAAGACGACATTGCGCAAGACGGAGGAGGGCGAGCAGCTCATGGCAGAGGAAGTATTCGACGGCTTCGACCACACGCAGTACGAGCAGGAGGTGACCGAGCGTTGGGGACGCGAGGCCTACCAGCGGGCCGACCGGTGGTGGCGATCCCTCAGCGAGGCGGAGAAGGCGGCGTTCAAGCAGCAGCAACTCGACATCGCGAGGGACTTCGCACAGGCGCTGCTGGCCGGCAGGCCCGCCGACAGTGACGAGGTGCAGGCGATCACCCAGCGCCACTTCGACTGGCTGTCGATCTCGCCGAGGCCGACGAGGACCCACTTCGTCGGCCTGGGCGAGATGTACGTCGCCGACCCGCGCTTCACCGCGAACTACGACCGGCACGGCACGGGCACGGCGGTGCTAGTCCGTGACGCGATGAAGGTCTACGCGGAGCGGAACCTCGACGACTGAGAACTTGCGGGTCGGCAGGCGTTCAGCCGAGCGGCGGCAGGTCCACGGCGAGCACCCGGGCGCGCACCTGGAAGCCGACGCTGTCGTACAGCCGGCGGGCGTGGTTGCCGTCGGCGACCTCCAGGCCGAGTCGCGGCAGTCCGGCCGCGTGGGCCCCGTGCATCGCGTGCACCAGCAGCGCCCGGCCGAGCCCGTGGCTCTGCGCGGACGGCGCGACGCCCAGGTTGAGGATCCAGGCGCAGTCGTCCTCGGTCCACGGCACGGGCCCGGCGCACAGCACGTGTCCGGCGCTGCGCCCGTCGGGTCCGACGACCCGCGCCGAGGCCTCGGCCAGCGGCGGCACCGGTTCGCCCTGTTCGAACATCGCCCTGATCTGCTTGGTGTCGCTGTCCTGCCACCGACCGTCGGGGTGCTCGGGGCCGTACGCCGCGCCGAGTCCTTCGGCGAGGTCGTCGTCCCAGCCACCGGGCCGCAGCGACCAGCCGGCGGGCAGCGGCGGCAGCGGCGGGAGCTCGGCCAGGTCGTGGTGCATCTCCGTGGCGGCCCGGCGCAGCCGCAGGCCGCCGTCGACCAGTGCGCGGGCGAGCGCGTCGTCGGGCGTGGTCAGCCGGCGTCCGGCGAGGTCGCGGCGGGCCTGCGCGGCGACCTGGGCGAGGTCCACGCCGGGCACCGGCAGCACGCGCTCGGCGAGCGGGGTGCCGTCGTCCTCGCGCAGCCGCAGCCGGGCGAGCGGGGTGCCGTCGTCGGCGTGCAGCAGCGTGGTGACGGAGTCGGCGTACTCGGAGCGCAAGGGCATCCCGGAACCCTATCGTGTTGATCTTTGGCGCTCGGCCGGTAGCTGTCGCCGCCGGTGCAGCTCGCGGCCGGTGGGCGGCATCCCGTGTGATCCACCGCAGCTGCGGCCGCCGGGCTACCGGGGCGCACCAGTGGCTGTGCGCCGTCAAGGCGGGCCTCGCATCGGGCGATCGGGCGAGGTGAATAGTCCCAGGTCAGGCTATCGTCTCGCGGGTGGAAGCGATGTGGTGGCGGATCCCGCTGGGGTTCCTGGCCGTGGTGGGCGCCCCGGTGTACCTCTGGCACGTCTGGCGGGTGGTGCCGGCGCTGTGGCGGGGTGAGCACGAGGGTTCGCTGCCCGTCGGCCACGTGAGGATGTACGACGTCTTCCCGCGCAGCTACGTGACCGCGCTGCTGCCGCTCTCCGCGTTCGCCGGTTTCGTCCTGCTGCTCGGGGTGCAATTCGTGGTGGGCGCGTTGACCATCGCGCCCGCTAAGGGCGCCTTTCTCCTGATGGGCCTGACGGCGCCGCTGACCGTGCTGCACTGGGTCGTGAACGCGTACAACCGGCCGCGTGCGCTGGTGCCGCCGGCCTTCCGCGACCAGCTGGGCTGGGTCGACGTGCGGCGCCGGCGGCGGTCGAACCGCAGGGCCGGACGGCCGGACACCGACCACCTCGTCGAGATCCTCGACTTCGGCTCGCCCGGAACAGAATCGGTGGCGATCTGCACCGAGGCCGGTTGCCGATGGCGGGCAGTGCCGGACCGCCGCGCCCACGTGCCCGAGCTGAGCCTGCGGAACAAGGCCACTCGGCACAGCTCGCGGATCACCGTGGACACGATCCGACCGACCGCGGACGTCTGACCGCGGACGTCTGACCCGCGTTCGCCCCGGCGCGCGAGGCGGACGGCTGATCAGATCCTTCCTCCCGGCGCGCTGAGCCAGGCCCGTATGCCGTCGAAGGCGTGCGGGCCGCTGTCGTCGGTGATGGTGCGGGCGAGGTCGGCGATGGTCGTCTCGCGCAGCGCCGCCCGCCAGGCCTGATCGGCGGCGCCCATGGCGCGGGCGATGGGACACGGCTTGGTGCAGGCTTCGGCGGGGGTGGCCAGCGGGCCGCGCTGGCGGATCTCGGTGCACACGAAGGCGGGCCGCGCGCCGTCGACGGCCTCGACGACATCGAGCAGGGAAATGTCCTCGGGCGCCCTGGTCAGGACATAGCCGCCCGATTTGCCCTGGACGGAGCGGACCAGACCGGCCCGCGAGAGGTCCTGGAGCTGCTTGGCTAGATAGGTGCCGGAGACGTCGTGCAGCTCGGCCAGCCGCGACGCGGGCACGGGACGCTCCGCCGCGGTGAGGACCACGCAGCAGTGCAGGGCCCACTCGACGCCTGAGGACATTTTCACAATTCCAGTGTACCCGTTACTCGGACACAATCTGTCCGAGTACTGTCTCGGACAAGAAACATCCGAGTTTGCGGAGGAGAAAGCACCATGAAGATCGTCATCATCGGCGGCACCGGCCTCATCGGCAGCAACGTCGCCAAGCGGCTGCGCGCCGACGGCCACGACGTGTTCGCCGCCTCGCCCAGCACCGGGGTCGACACCATCACCGGAGCCGGCCTGGACGACGCGCTCAAGGGCGCGGACGTGGTCGTCGACGTGGCCAACGGGCCGAACTTCGAGGACAACGCGATCATGGAGTTCTTCCGGACCTCGACCGGCAACGTGATGGCTGCCGAGAAGAAGGCCGGCGTCGGCCACCACGTGGCCCTGTCGATCGTCGGCGCGGACCTCATCACGGACAGCGGCTACATGCGCGCCAAGGTCGCCCAGGAGGAGCTGATCAAGGCCGCGGGCGTGCCGTACACCATCGTGCGGGCGACCCAGTTCATGGAGTTCACCAGCGCGATCGCGCACGGCGGCACCCGCGGCGAGGCGATCCACCTGCCGCCGGCCGTGATGCAGCCGATCGCCGCCGACGACGTCGCCGCCGCCGTCGCCGCCGCGGCCGAGGCCGACGCGGTCAACGGCACCTACGACATCGCCGGCCCGGAGAAGATCACCCAGGACGACCTGGTGCGCAGGCTGCTCGCCGCCGAAGGCGACGACCGTCAGGTGATCACCGACCCCGAGGCGACCTACTTCGGCGCCGCGGTGGCCAACACCTCGCTGCTGGCGCCGGCCGGCGAGGCCCGCCTGGGCAAGACCGACTTCGCGACGTGGTTCGCCGGCCGCGACGCCGCCTGAGCGACTTCGTCGTGCGTACGCCGGTCCGTCCGGCGTACGCGCGGCGGCTCACCACCAGCACACCGTAAGGAGCCGACACCGCATGTCATCCACCGATCCATCCTTCGCCGACCGCGTCGTCATCGTCACCGGCGCGGGGTCAGGCATCGGGCGCGCCGCCGCGCTCGCGTTCGCCGAGCACGGGGCCCAGGTCCTGGGCGTCGGACGCCGCGCGCAGGCCCTCGAGGCCACCGCCCGCGAGCACCCGGCGGTCGTGCCGCTGGCCATCGACGTCCGGGCGCCGCACGCGGCCGACACCATCACCGCGGCCGCCACCGACCGGTGGGGACGGATCGACGTGCTGGTCAACAACGCGGGCGTCACCGCGCTGATGCCGCTGGCCGAAGCCACCGCCGAGCGCATCACGGACCTGTTCGAGGTCAACGTCACCGCGCCCAGCCTGCTCGCCCGCGCCGCCCTGCCGCAGCTGCGCGAGACCCGTGGCTCGATCGTCAACGTCTCCAGCACGTACGGCCGCCGGCCGCTACCCGGCGCGTCCCACTACGCCGCCACCAAGGCCGCCGTCGAGCAGCTCACCCGCAGCTGGGCGCTGGAACTGGCCCCCGCGGGCGTGCGCGTCAACGCGGTCGCGCCCGGGCCCACCGAGAGCGAGGCGCTCGGCGCGGCCGGCCTGTCCCCCGAGCTGCTCGCCCAGATCAAGAAGCAGGAGGCCGAACGCATCCCGCTCGGCCGGCGCGGCGAACCGCACGAGGTCGCCACCTGGATCCTGCGGCTGGCCGACCCCGACGCGGTCTGGCTCACCGGACAGATCCTGGCCGTCGACGGCGGCCTGGAACTCATCTGAGCGAGGAGGGACCATGACCGGCGACGACTACGCACCGGGACGCTGCGGGCTGCTGCTGATCGACACCGTGAACGAGGTGTTCGACCCCAAGGGCAAGGGCCACGCGCTGTACAAGGACGAGTTCGCCCGCATCGGCACCTTCGGCAACCTGCGCCGGCTGCTGGCCGGTGTCCGGGAACGCGACGTGCCCGTGTTCTTCTCCGGGATGTCCTACAGCAACGAGGAGTACACCCGCTGGGGCCGGCTGACTGGCATCCACCGGGCGATGTTCGACAACCGGCTCTTCGAGGCCGGCAGCTGGGCGACCGAGTTCCACCCCGAGCTGTCGCCGGGCCCCGGCGAGGTCGCGCTCGCGCCGCACAAGAACATCGACGTGTTCGCCAGCACCGACCTCGACGCGCAGCTGCGCCACCACGGGGTGGAGTTCTTCGCCGTCGCCGGGATGATCGGCACCATGTGCGTCGAGTCGACGGCCCGCGCCGCGATGGAACGCGGCTACCACGTGACGACGATCCCGGACGCCACCGCGTCCGACGCGGGGCCGGCCGCGTACGACGCCATGGTCGCGCGCTATCCGCTGTTCTCGCACGCGACCCGCACGGTCGACGAGTACCTGCGGGCGCTCGACGAGGCCCGCCGCTGATACGGTGCGTGCCGCAGCGCGGCGCGAGCGGGCGGCGCGCCTGACGGCGGAGGCGGCCCATGGACGACGGCGTGACCACTCTGGACACGGTCCTGGCCGGTGAGCCCTCGGCCGAGGCCTGGGCGGACGCCGTGCCGCTGCTCGAACGCGCGCACCTCGACGACCTGGCCGCCGCCCGCGCGCGGTTGCTCGACTGGCCCGCACGGTGCAGGCCGATGCCCGACGGCTGGTGGGACGAGCAGCGCGCGGGGCGGCACCGGCCGTGGCACCGGCTGGCGGCCTGGCGCGAACTCGGCGACCTCGACGACGTCCAGAGCGGCGGCACCCCGCGCTCGCCCGGCGAGGACGACTTCGCCAACTTCGGCGAGGGAGCCGTCGCGGTGGCGTGCCCGCCGGACCCGGCCTGGCTGGTGCTGTGCGCGGCGGCCGAGTGGCACCACAGCGGCGGCGACGTCGTGGTGTGGGGCACCGGCCCGCAGGTCCCCGGCCGGGTGCTGCTCGACGGCAGCGGCTTCCACGACGAGGCGCTGGACGTGCAGCTCAGCCCGGACGGCTCGGTCGCGGTCGCCTCGGTCGAGGGCCGCCTGCACGTCTGGCGGACACCCGACGGCAAGGCGCTGTGGCAGCTCGACCTCGGACCGGCGCGGGAGTCCGTCGACGACTTCGACATGGCCCTCATGACGGTCCGGATCGGGTTCAGCGGGGACGGCCGGCGCGTCGCGGCCGGATCCGTGGGGCGCGGGCTGCGGGTGATCGACCCCGCGACCGGCGAGGTCCTCGTCGAGCTGCAGGTCGACACCTGCGGGCCGGTGGCGCTCGACCACGCGGGCCGGCTGCTGGCCCACGCCGGCGAGGCGGGCGCGATCGTCGTACGCGACGCGGCCTCCGGCACGATCAGGTTCCACCACGACACCGAGCTGTCGGCCGTGAACGCGCTGGCCTTCGCCCCGGACGGCACCGGGCTGCTCGTCGCGGGCGGCACCCCGGACGATGCCCCGGCCGCGGTGCTGCTGACGCTCGACGGCGACCGGGTGGTGGACGGCCGCCTGGTCCGGCCGGAGGGCCTGCCGCCGGACCTGTCCGGGCAGTCGCCGCTCGCCGCGGTGTCCACGCGCTGCGTATGGGGCGGGCACGGACCCCTGGCGCTCGCCGTCGACGACGACGGCGCGGTGCTGTTCGACGCCGCGGGAAGTCTCCTGTGGACCGGACCCGCCGGGGCCGTCGGCGGCTTCTCCCCCGCCGGGGACCTGCTCGCCGTGCTCGGCGACACCGTCGGCGTGGTGCTGCTCGACGGGCTGAGGCCGACGCCTCCCGCCACGGATCGATGAGAGGCAGGAGGCGTCGGCCGAGCGTCAGTTCTTCTTCTTCCAGACGAAGAACCGGATGGTGCTCGTGTTGTTGTCGAGGTTCGGGTCGTCGGTCGTGCTCGACACCGTGGCGGTGTTGGTGAGCTCGCCCTCGGCACGCACCTTCAGCTTGATCGGGAACACCAGCGTGCCGCCCGCCGCCAGGCTGTCGGCGGTGCAGGTCACGACGTGGTCCTGCCCCGAGTCGTAGGTGCAGGCCGACGGCAGCGACTCCACCGCGACCTTGTCCGGACGCAGCGGCAGGGTGTCCAGCACCGTGATGTTCTGCGCGTCCGACGGGCCGAGGTTGCGGACCGTCACCGTGAGCAGCACGATCGTGCCCTTGTCCTTGTCCTTCTTGTCGCCGGACGTGACCGCGGTCTGCTCCTGCCAGGTCTGCGTCGCCGCGGCCTCGATCGCGAGGTCCGCGGAGGTCTCCACCGCGGTCTCCGTGGTGGCCGTGTTGTTCGTGTCGTCCGGATCGTCGGTCGTCGAGGACACCGTCACCGAGTTGAGCAGCGTCGTGCCGTCCGGCACGTCCGCGCCGACCGCCACCGTCAGCTTGACCGTCCGGCCCGGCGTGCCCACGCCGAGCGTGCCGAGCGTGCAGACGACCTCACCCGGCTCCTCCGCGGTGCACACGGCGTCGCCGCTGCTCTCCACGAACGTCGTGCCCGCGGGCAGCGTGTCCGTGAGGACGACGTTCTCCGCGTTCGACGGGCCGGCGTTGACGGCGACGATGGTGTACTTCAGCTGCTCGCCGGCCGTCACCGGGTCCGGCGAGTCGGTCTTGGTCACCGACAGGTCGGCCGACGCGGTCACGTCGGTGGGGACGCTGGCCCGGACGTCGTCGTTGTCCGGGTCGGCGGTGGCGCTGGACACGATGGCGTCGTTGAACAGGCGCGTGCCGGGCACCAGGTCCACGGCGACCCGGCCGACGACCTCGATGGTCGCGGTCCCGGTCGGGCCGCTGGCCAGGTTGCCCAGGCCGCACTCCAGCCTGCCGCCGTCGGGCTGGCCGTTGGTGCACGTGCCGACCGAGGGCGTCACCGAGACGAAGGCGACCCCGGCGGGCATGGTGTCGCGCACGACCACGTCGCGAGCCGTCGACGGGCCGTTGTTGGTCACCGTGATGGTGTAGGTGAGGGTGCCGCCCGCGTCGACGGTGGTGTTGCCGCTCTTCTCCAGGCTCAGGTCGGCCGAGCCGAGGAAGTCGACCCGGCCGGTCGCCTTGTTGTTGTCCTTGTCCGGGTCGGCGGTCGTGCTGCGTACCGTCGCGGTGTCGTTGATCTGGGTGACGTCCTCGGCGGTCACGACGACCCGCACCACACCCCGCGTCCCGGCCGCGATCGTGCCCAGCGTGCAGTTGAGGGTGAAGTCGCGGGTCGGCTCGGTCGGGATCGCCGAGCAGGTCCCCGGGCTCACCCGCACCCGGGACACCCGGAACGGCGCGGCGGAGGTGAGCACGTCGGTCAGTGTCACGTTCTGGGCGTCCGACGGGCCCAGGTTGTCGACGTAGATGTCGCAGTAGCCCTCGGCGCCGGCCGGAGCGGGCTCGTCGGGCTTGCACACCTTGCTGAGCGAGAGGTCGGCGGCGGTGCGGACCACGGTCGTCGTGGTGACGGTGCTGGGTGTCTCGTCGCCCCGCCCCGTGACGGTGGCCCGGTTGGTGAGCGTGAGACCGGCGAAGTTCGCCGGGACCCTGACCTGGATCACGAGCGGCACCGACTGAGTGGGCTCCAGCTGGCCCAGCACGCAGGTCAGCGTGCCGTTGTTGTTGGTGCACCCCGCCGAGTTGTTCAGCAGCTCGACGCCGGCGGGCAGGACGTCGGTGACGGTCACCTGGCCCGCGACGGTATCCCCGGTGTTGGTGACGGTGACCGTGTAGGTGAGCTCGTCGCCGGCGAGGACGGGGTCTGGCTCCCCCACCTTGGTGATGGTCAGGTTGGCTACGAGCGCCTGGTTCGACAGCGCCCGGCCGACGGCGCGGGTGGTGCCCGCGCCCTTGCTGATGATGTTCGCCGCGTGCGGCAGGGCGCGGGCCGGCACGGACCGGTCCGCTCCGGCACGCGGGCTGACGAGCGCCGGGCCTGACGGGCCGGCGGCCGCCGCGGCCGCTGGTGCGACCACCGCGAGTCCGCCGGCCATGGCCAGCGCGACCTGCGCGGTGAGAAGGCGTCTACGAGACAACGGTGTCCCCCTGTCCTGGTTGATCTGGGTGCGTCACCCAATTCATCAACGCGCCAGGGTCACTTTGCGTAAGGGCTTAACTACTTTAAGAAACCAGATGGTACGGGCAGTGCGCACCCGCCCGCTTCGCGCCCGGCCCTAACTCGACGGTCGTTCCTTGCGGCCCGCTTCCAGCAGCTCGATCATCTCGGCGATCCGCAACGGACGCTGCTCCGGGCGGCGCTTGGTGGCGTCGATCCACCGCAGATACGCCCGGCGGTAGAACTGGGCCAGCGAGTCGAAGAACGCCCCTGCCCGCGGATGGGCGTCGAGCGCCGCGGCCACGTCCTCGGCGAGGTCCGCGCGCTGCGGCCCCTCGGGCACGAGCTCGACCGCCACCGTCCCGCCGACCTGGACACCGCAGTCGCGTTGCCACGCCGGGCCCAGCGTGAAGCCGAACCCGTCCCCCACCGCCTCGACGACGCCCCGCACCCGCATCCCGCCGACGGTGCCGGCGACGTGGTGGCGCGGTTTGACTCCCCACACGGCATTCGGATCGAACGGCACCGGGACCACGACGCCACCTCGGGCGGCGGCGGCGACCACCGCATCGAAACGAACAGGTTCCACAGCATCCGATCCTCGCACCCGGCACGGCGGCCCCGGTAGACGCGCCGCCCGAATACCCTCGTCCGGCATGGAGCGGGCCCCGGACGACAAATCGTCCGGGGCCCGCCAGCCACCGCAGGGGTCAGACCGTGCCGCGGCCGCGCACGCCCGCGATCAGGGCCACGCCGAGCGCGGCCAGGCCGACCTGGAAGACGAGTTCGATCCAGTCGATGCCGTCCGTGACGGCGATGCCGACGGCCTGTGCGATCGCGGTGCCGAGGACGGCCGCGACGATGCCGACCACGATGGTCAGCCAGATCGGCAGGCTCTGACGACCGGGCACGACCAGGCGTCCGAGCGCGCCGACGACGAGTCCGACGATGATGGCCGAGATGATACCGGCGACGGTCATGGTGTGCTCCTCAATGCGTGAATCGGGGGTTCTCCGCGCCGCTTTGCTGCCCGGATCCGCGCCACGGCAAACCTTGCTCCGCGAGCGCGCACTCGGGAGGTGCCGAGGTTCGCCAACCCGGCCCGCAGCCATGCCGTTTCCATCAGGATGGACAGTGGCGCCACGGGGGTGGGGGTCGCAGAGGAAGGGACGACACGATGGCGGAGCACATGAGCAGCGACGGTTCGGCGGCCCGAGGGCACGACCACTCGGACATGGCGGGCGACATCGACACGATGACCGTCAGCCAACTCCGCGGCTGGCTCAAGGACCACGGGGTGACCGGGACGTCCGGCATGCGCAAGGAGGACCTGGTCAAGGCGGCGGTGAAGACGATGCGCTCCGACCAGGGCACGGCCTCACCGAACATCGCCACGGGCAAGAAGAGCACGGGCGCCTCGGGCAGCGCGGCCACCCACAAGACCGCCGCGAGCACGGGCAAGAAGACCGCCCACGCCACGGCGAGCCCGCGCGCCGACATCAGCTCCGGCCGGGCCGGCGAGACGGCCTGGGAGAGCCGCACGGACGACGTGATCGACCTGCTGCTGTCCCACCACGAGCAGATCAAGCAACTGTTCGGGCAGGTCGCACGGGCGCACGGGGAGCAGAAGCAGGCGGCCTGGCGGCAGTTGAAGGACCTGCTGGTGCTCCACGAGAGCATCGAGCAGCAGCTGGTCCACCCGCTGGTCGCGCGGCGGGTGCCCGACGGCGAGGACCTGATCGAGTCGCGGCTGCAGGAGGAGCAGCAGGCCATCGCGGACCTGTCCCGGCTGTACCAGATCGGCATCGACCACCCGCAGTTCGACGACGGTCTGATCGAGCTGCGCGACGCCGTCGTCGAGCACGCCGAGCTGGAGGAGGACGAGGAGTTCGGCTACCTGCGCGAGAACGTGCCGACCGAGCAGCTGATCGGCCTCGCCGCCGCGGCTCGCGCCGCCGAGCGGATCGCGAGCCGACCGCACGCGGACATGCCCGCGTCGGGCCCGCAGAACGGCTCCCCGGCGGCCATCGCCGACCGGGTGCGTGCCGCATTGCGCGATGCCGTGAAGTGAACCCGTCCGGCCGCAGCGCCCGCCGCGCACCTGACCGGCGGGCGCTGCGGCGTGGCCGGACCGGCTACGGCAATCGCCGCACGGGCAGCCTGCGGGCCAGGTAGCGGGCGGTGTGCCCGCCGGCTGCGGCGACCTGATCCGGGGTGCCCGCGGCGACGATCCGGCCGCCCGCGTCACCGCCGCCAGGCCCCAGATCGACGACCCAGTCCGCGGTCGCGACGACGCCCATCTCGTGCTCGACGACGATCACCGTGTTACCGGCGTCGACCAGGTCCTGCAACTGGCCCATCAGCAGTTCGACGTCGGCCGGGTGCAGGCCGGTGGTCGGCTCGTCCAGCAGGTAGAGGGTGTGCCCGCGGTGGGCGCGCTGCAGCTCGGTCGCGAGTTTGATGCGCTGCGCCTCACCGCCGGACAGTTCGGTGGCGGGCTGGCCGAGCCGCAGGTAGCCGAGGCCGACCTCGTGCAGGGTGCGCAGGCTGCGGGCGGCCGCGGGCACGTCGGCCAGGAAGCGCCCGGCCTGCTCGACGGTCATCGCCAGCACGTCGGCGATGGTGGCGCCGCGGTACGTGATCTCCAGCGTCTCCGGGTCGTAGCGGGCGCCGTGGCAGTCGGGGCAGGTGGCGTAGGTGCCCGGCAGGAAGATCAGCTCCACGGTGACGAAGCCCTCGCCCTGACACGTCGGGCAGCGGCCGGCCGGCACGTTGAACGAGAACCGCCCGGGGTCGTAGCCGCGGGCCCGCGCCTGCTCCGTGCCCGCGAAGACCTTGCGTACGGCATCGAACATGCCGGTGTAGGTGGCGAGGTTCGAGCGGGGCGTGCGGCCGATCGGCTTCTGGTCCACGCGTACCAGCCGGTCGAAGTGCTCCAGGCCGCGCACGTCGGCGGTGAGGACGTCCTGGTCGTCGACCGGCGCGACGGTCGGCTCCCCCTCGGGGTCGTCGTCGGGCTCCGCTGCCGCGACGCCGAGGTGGCGGGCGACGACCTCGGCCACCACCTGCGTGACCAGCGTCGACTTGCCGGACCCGGACACCCCGGTCACCGCGGTCAGCACCCCCAGCGGCAGGTCGGCGTCCAGGTCGCGCAGGTTGTGCCGGTTGACGCCACGCAGCCGCAGCCAGCCCGTGGGACGGCGCGGTTCGCGCCGCCGCGGGCGGGCTCCGCCGGGGAACAGGTAAGGGCGGGTGGCCGACTCGGCGGTGTCGCGCAGCCCGGCGACCGGTCCGCTGTAGACGATCCGCCCGCCGGCCTCGCCCGCGCCGGGCCCGACGTCGACGACCCAGTCCGCGCGGCGCACCACGTCCATGTCGTGCTCGACCACGAAGACGGAGTTGCCCGCGGCGCGCAGCTGGTCGAGGACCTGCAGGAGCGGCTCGGCGTCGGCGGGGTGCAGGCCGGCCGACGGCTCGTCGAGCACGTACACCACCCCGAACAGTCCCGAGCGCAGCTGGGTGGCGATCCGCAGCCGCTGCGCCTCGCCCGGCGACAGCGTCGGCGCGGGCCGGTTGAGCTGCAGGTAGCCGAGTCCCAGGCCGGTCAGCACGTCGATCCGTGCGGTCAGGTCGGCGGCGAGCGTGCGTGCGACCTCGGTGCGCTCCCCCGACAGCGACGACTCCCACGCCGGCTCCGGGTCGGCCAACTCCGCGGTGGGTCGCAGCACCTCGGCCAGCTCCGACAGCGGCAGCGCGACGAGTTCGGCGATGGTGCGCCCGGCGAACACGACCGCCAGCGCCTCCGGTCGCAGCCCGGTTCCGCCGCAGGTGGGGCACGGCCCGATCGTCACGAAGCGCAGCGCGCGGGCGCGGTTGCGCTCGCTCTTGGAGTCGGTCAGCGTGTGCATGATGTGCGACCGGGCGCTCCAGAACCGCCCGTTGTAGACGGCCTCGCCGCGGTCGCGGTGCGGATGCACCTCGACGACGGGCTGCTCGTCGGTGTAGAGGATCCAGTCCCGCTGCGCCTTCGGCAGCCGGTGCCAGGGCCGGTCCACGTCGACGCCGAGCGTGACGAGGATGTCGCGCAGATTGACGCTCTGCCACGCGCCGGGCCAGGCCGCGACCGCGCCCTCGCGGATGCTCAGCTTGGGGTCGGGCACCATGAGCCGTTCGGAGACCACGTGCGTGCGGCCCAGTCCGTGGCAGGTCGGGCACGCGCCCGCGACGGTGTTCGGGGAGAAGTCCTCGGCCTCCAGCCGCCGGGTGGTGCCGGCCGGGTAGGTGCCGGCGCGCGACAGCAGCAGCCGCAGCAGGTTCGACAGGGTGGTCAGCGTGCCCACGGTCGAGCGGGCCCCGCCCGAGCCGCGGCGCTGCTGCAGCGCGACCGCCGGGGGCAGCCCAGTGATCTCCTTGAGCTGCGGTGCGGGTAGCTGGTTGAGCAATCGGCGGGCGTACGGCGCGACCGACTCGAAGTACCGCCGCTGGGCCTCGGCGTAGATGGTCGCGAACGCCAGTGACGACTTGCCCGAGCCGGAGATGCCGGTGAACGCGACCAGGGCGTCACGTGGCAGGTCGACGTCCACGTCGCGCAGGTTGTGCACCCGCGCCCCGCGCACCCGGACGAACGGATCGTGAGCCGACGGGCTCGGCTGCCGCGTCCTGGGCACACTCGCCTCCCGGGGCGGATTCGGTCCCAGCCGAGCATATCGAGAAGATTGCCCACATTCTGGGCCTTCCCGGGTTGCCTGAACGCCCGGCGGCCACGTCGGCGGCCGCCGGGCGGTGCGCGGGTCAGCCCTGGCGGGTCTTCTGGCGCGGGTCGGCCTTATTGATCACGAAAACGGCGCCGTGGCGGCGCACCACGATCGAGTTCGGCCGGTTCTTGAGACTGCGTAGCGAGCTTCTGACCTTCATGTGGCACCTGCCCTTCTGGTTGCGCCTTCAACAACCGAGGCGGCCCGACAAGCATTCCCGCAGCTCAACCGTCCGCTAGCGCAAACCCGGCAAAACACCATGTTCAGGCGATGAGACGCGCGATGATCGGGATGAGCAGACACGGCCGAACAAGGGAGCATCATGAGCACGTCGTCCGCGGCGGGAGCCGGCGGTTTCGCTGGACAGCCGGTGCCCGTACAGCCCGTCGACCCCAGCCGGGCGATGGTCTCCGTCGCCACCTATCCGGAGTACGCCGACGCGCAGCGCGCGGTGGACTTCCTGTCCGACAACAAGTTCCCCGTCGAGCACAGCGCGATCGTCGGCACCAACCTGCGCATGGTGGAGCAGGTGCTCGGTCGCATGACCACCGGCCGGGCCACCCTGTACGGCGCGGGCGCCGGCGCCTGGTTCGGCCTGTTCATCGGCTTGCTCTTCGGCATCTTCGTGCCGACGAACTGGTTCGCCGTCGTGCTGACCGCGCTGGTGATCGGCGCGATCTGGGGCGCGATCTTCGGTGCGATCGCGCACGCGATGACCCGCGGCAAGCGCGACTTCACGTCCAGCCGCTCCCTGCAGGCGGGCGAGTACGCCGTCAGCGTCACCGCCGAGTACGCCGAGCAGGCACGGCAGCTGCTCGCCCGGCTCACCACGGCGAGCTGACCGCCAGGGTTCACCGCCAGGGCGCGGTTCCCCCGGCGGTGGCGTCCGGGCGCCCGACACCGGTCACCCGGGCATGCACCTGGATGCCCGAGCCGTCGCGCTTCGCCTCGTACATGGCGATGTCCGCGTCCCGGAGCAGGGCGTCGAACTCCGTGTCGGACCCGACCGCGACGCCGATGCTCGCCCGTGCCGACAGCCGGTGGCCGTCGATCATCGCGGGCTCGGCCAGCGCGTTCAGGATGCGGCGAGCGGTCGCGACCGCGCCCTCGGTGGTGGTCCCCGTCAGCAGGACCACGAACTCGTCGCCGCCGAGGCGGGCCACCGTGTCGGTCGGCCGGACGCACCGGCGCAGCCGATCGGCGACGGCGATCAGCAGCTGGTCGCCCACGGAGTGGCCCAGCTCGTCGTTGACCGACTTGAAGTCGTCGAGATCGAGCAGCAGCACCGCCTCCTGGCGCACCGGCTCGTGCCGCAGCTGCTGGACCTTCTCGTTCAGCAGGGCCCGGTTGGGCAGCCCGGTGAGCTCGTCGTGGGTGGCCTGGTGGCGCAGCAGGTCCTGCAGCGACCTGGCTTCGGTCACGTCGCGGATGTTGATGATGACACCGGCGACGTCGGGCTCCTGGAGCCGGTTGGTGGCCATGGCCTCGCCCCAGCGGAGGGAGCCGTCCGCGTGGTGCGCCCGAAGCTGCCGGCGCACGCTGCCCTCGGGGTCGGCGAGCACGTCGGCCAGCATTTTCTCGACGGCGGGCACGTCGTCGGGACGCAGCAGGCCGGTCAGCGGCCGGCCGACGGCGTGCCGGGGATCGACGCCGAGCAGGTCGCGCAGCGCGGGGCTGGCGTAGCGGACCACACCGTCGGCGTCGACGAGCAGGGTGAGGTCGGAGGCGTGCTGGACCAGGGACCGGAAGCGCTTCTCCTGATGGCGCATGCGGTCCATCAGTTGCGCGTTGTCGGCGAAGGCCAGGTTCTGGCGGCACATCACCAGCGTCACGACCGTGCCCGCGCCGATCACCATCCCCCAGCCGCGCAACGACAGCCCCGACCGCCACACCTCGGCCACCAGCATCAGCTGGGTCGCGGCGACGGCGAGGTAGGGCAGGCGGCTGTGCGCCGGACGCCGCCGCTTGGTCAGTCCGCTGGGCCTGGCCCCCATCTGCAGGTACTGCGCCCGTGCGGCGACGGCGAACAGCAGCGCCGAAGCCAGCTGGGCGGCGTTCAGCAGCCGGGCGTCGGACTCCTTCAGGTTGAGCAGGTGCAGCACCGACCACGCCCCGACCACCACACCTGCCGCCAGGGCCACTCCCGCCCCGGGCGTGAACGGCGCGCTGCCGCTGATCAGGAGCTTCACCGCCCCGAACGCCGCGAGCAGGGCCATGGCACTGGCCAGCACCGTGACGTACAGCCGTGCGGTGTTCAGCGGCGCCGAACCGCCGGGCACGCACAGATGCCAGGCCAGCATGACCAGCGCGACCATGATCGCGGCGACGTCCAGCCGCAGCCGGGCCCGGGCCCGGCAGGGCATGACCAGGGGGAAGGCGTACATGCCCCAGCCCAGGATCGCCACCCCGACGGCGACGAGCAGCGTCCACAGGATGACCGCGCGCTCGTTCTGCGGCGGGCGGGTGAGGCCGCCGAAGAGGGTGACCAGGTTGCCGACCGCGAAGACGAGGCCGGCGACGGCGATCCAGCGCCAGAACCGCCGTGCCGCCGGGGCCATCCGGCGCTTCGCGACGACCTGCCGGCACAGCCAGGCGAAAAGCAGCCACACCGCCGCCTGGACGGCGTCCACCACTCCGGCGGGCACCACGGCCAGCAGCAGCGCGCCGATCGACACGAGCGACACCGCCGCCAGCGCAGCGAGAACAGGGTCCAGGACTCGACCCCCGTGCCGCTGCGGCACGGATCCGTTCATCCGCAGCCCCCTACCGCCGCGTGGGCGTACGCATCATCAAGGGCCCGCCGGGCGGCGCGTCACGAACGACCGGATCGTCCGCCCGTTTTCGCCCGCGCGCTCCGGCGGCCGAGTGTGCCAGGTTTCTACGCTACGCGGCCTTGGGAGCCCGGTCAGACGCCTGCACGGAACGCCTGCGACCAGCCCGGGAACGGCGCGTCGGCACGGCTGGCCGCCGACGGCTCACGTCAGAACAGCCTGCCTGCCTTGACCTCGGCCGGCTCTTCCAGTTCGAGCAGGAACTGCTTGCGCTCCAGGCCCCCGGCGAACCCGGTGAGCCTGCCGTCGCTGCCCACCACCCGGTGGCACGGCACGATCACCGAGACCGGGTTGCGGCCCACGGCCTGCCCCACCCGCTGGGCCAGGGCCGGGTTGCCCAGCTCCGCCGCGAGCGCGCCGTAGGTGGTGGTGCCGCCGTGCGGGATCTCGCGCAGCAGCGCCCACACCCGCTGCTGGAAGTCGTCGCCGTGCAGCGCGACCGGCACGTCGAACGACGTACGCCGCCCGGCCAGGTATTCGGCCAGCTCCTCGGCCGTCCTGGTGAACAGCGCGTCGGCTGCCGCGTCGACGTACGGGCCGATCGCCTCGGGCTTCGGCGGGTACCAGTGACCCGGGAAGTACAGCCCGATCAGCTCGTCGCCGTCCGCGACGAACGTCAGCTCGCCGAGCCCCGTGTCGATCCGCGTGTGCCGCGCGCTCATGGCCCGCCCTCCCTGGTCGCCTCAGCCGATCATGTCACCGGCAACCGGCAGCGGTCTCGCAGGATTGCGACACCTGGCCCGTCGAGCTCGTCGCAGTACGCCTCGCGCCCGGTCATCGCCATCACCAGCGCCAGCGTCGGGCCGGACACCGGCTGCCCGGAGCCGGCGGCGAACGGGCCGTCGGTCGCGGCCAGCCGCAGCCCGCCGAGCCGCCCCTGGGCGAGCACGACCATGTCGGTGCCCTGGTAGTACTCGGCCAACCGGGTGAGCGTGTCGATCGGATACTCCCGGCGGATGCCCAGCGGCCGCCTGATGTCCTCGCCGTGCACGACCACCTCCCCGAGCACCGCCACGACGGGGATCGGCGCCTTGACGGTGCTCGTCACGACGCGGCGGAACCGGGCCAGCGTCTCGGCGGGGTCGGCGCCCAGCTGCTCGGCCAGGCGCAACGCCACCATCTTGTCGAAGTCGAACCGGCAGCGGATCACCCCGGCCATCCAGCGCACCGGGTTCAGGCTGGCCCCCGCGGTGAGGTGGGCCAGCACCTCGCGCACCGACAGCCCGGCGCACAGCGACGGCGTCGCCCACTGCGCGTCGGTGAGCGGCGCGAGGTCGTCAGCCAGGGCCGCCCGTTCGGCGTGGATCCGCGCCCAGGGCGGCGCTTCGGCTCGGTTGCGTACCCGGTCTCGGGACGGGGCCATCGGGGTCCTCCTACGGTCGGCAGCGCATTCCGGTCGAGGATGAGACTCCCGGAGGGACCCGCAATCGTCGCCGCCGCCCCTGATTCCCGCAACCCCCGGCCAGGGCGATCACGGCCACAGGCGCTCCGTGCGCCAGCCGTCGGCCGTGCGGCGGTAGCGGAGCCGGACGTGGCGCCGTTCGGCATCGGCCTGCCAGAACTCCACGCTCATCGGCTTGAGCAGGTACACCGTGTGGTGCTCGGCGACCAGCTGCGGATCGGCCTCCAGCCGGGCCTGCGCGGCCGACAGCTCGGCGGCGAGGTCGGCGGGATCGTGCAGGACCGTGCTCTGGCGTCCGATCAGGCTCGCCGTGCGCGAGCCGATCGGCCTGGCCAGGAAGTCCTGGGCGCTCACCTCGGGACCGGCCGGCTGGACCGGGCCGCGGACACGGATCTGCCGGCCCTGCTCGCGCCAGTAGAACCCGAGCGCGGCCTGCGGATTGACGCCGAGCTGAGCGCCCTTCGCGCTGATCGACTCGGTGGCGAAGTAGAGGCCCTCGGCGTCGAGGTCCTTCAGGATCAGCACCCGCAGATCCGGCAGGCCGTCCGGCCCGGCGGTGGCCAGGGTCATCGCGTGCGGCTCGGACACCCCGGCCGCGACGGCCTCGTGCAGCCAGGCGGCCAGCAGGTCGGCCGGGTCCGGCGCGGCGGCGTCCGGGTCGAAGGCGGGCAGAGGCTGGGCGAAGACCGGCAGCCCTCGGAGAAGATCACGCATGGACACGCCGCCATTCTCCCGGATCGCCCCCGGCCCGCACGCGACCAGGCCCTCAGCGGGCGAACAGCGCTGTGCGACCGGTCAGTACACGTCGCGAAGGTAGCGCCGGTCCGCCGCCAGCTGCTTGACGTACGCGGTGGCGGCGTCCGGGTCGAGGCGGCCGTGCACGGCCACGATCTCCCGCAACGCCGCGTCGACGTCCCTGGCCATCCGCCCGGCGTCGCCGCACACGTAGAAGTGCGCCCCGTCGCGCAGCCAGGCCCACAGCTGCGCGCCGTGCTCGCGCATGCGGTCCTGCACGTACACCTTGCTGCGCTGGTCCCGCGAGAAGGCCAGGTCGAGCCTGGTCAGCACGCCGTCGGCGGCGAGCTCGGCGAGTTCGTCGGCGTAGTAGAAGTCGGTGGCGCGGCGCTGCTCGCCGAAGAACAGCCAGTGGTGCCCGCGCGCGCCGGACGCGCGCCGCTGCTGCAGGAACGCCACGAACGGCGCGACGCCGGTGCCCGGACCGACCATGATCATGGGGGTGGCTCCGTCGGCGGGCGGCCGGAAGTGCGCCGTGCGCTGCAAGAACACCGGCACCGGCGTATCCGGTGCGGCGTCGGCGAGATATGACGAGCAGACGCCCTTGCGGGGCTGTCCACGGTGGTTGCCGAACCGCACCACCGACACGGTGAGGCTGACCCGGCGCGGGTCGAGCAGCGGTGACGAGGAGATCGAGTAGAGCCGAGGCTGCAGCCTCGGCAGGACCGCGACCCAGTCCGCCGCCGCGGCCCGTACGGCGTGCTCGGCCACGACGTCGACAGCCTGCCGGTCCCAGGTCCACTTCGCCAGCTCGCCCTTGTTGTCGGGCCGCAGCAGGGTCTTCAGGTGCGCGTCGTGGCCGCGCTCGGCGACGAAGCGCAGCAGGCCCGGGGTGACCCGGGTGATGTCGAGCCGCCGCAGCAGCGCCTCGGCCAGCGGCACCGGCCCGCCGACGTCGACGGACTGGTCCGGGTGCAGTCCCGTCACGGCGAGCCATTCGGCGACCAGGTCGGGGCAGTTGGTCGGCCATACGCCCAGGGCGTCCCCGGCCGCGTAGTCCAGCGCGCCCCCGCTCGTGTCGAAGGTGAACCGGCGTACCTCCTTGGCCGAGCCGTCCAGGCTGAGCAGCCGGTTGCCGGTCAGCACGGCCGTCATCGGCCTGGCCTTGGTCGGCGGGGCATCCAGCACGCCTGCCGTCGAGCCCCTGGCGCGGCCATCCGACCTGGCCGCAGCCGCGCCGCCGACGACCCTCCGATCGGCCGCCGACCGGCCCGGTGTGGAGGACATGTCCTGGTCGGACACGAGGGCCACGGCCGGGACCGCCATCGCGCCCGGCCCGGACATTGCGTCCCGACCCGGTGGCGCGGCGGCGTCCAGCGCGGCGACGACCTGGTCCAGCCAGGCCAGCGCGGCGTCGTCGTAGTCGGGCTCGCAGTCGACCCGCTCGGCCAGGCGCTGCCCGCCCAGCTCGCTGAGACGGCTGTCGAGACGGCGGCCGTGGCCGCAGAAGTCGGCGTAGGACGAGTCGCCGAGGGCCAGCACCGCGTAGCGGCGGCCGTCGAGCCGGGGCGCGTCGGGGCAGTCGAGGAAGTCCCAGAATCCGGCGCCGTTGTCCGGGGCGTCGCCGTCGCCGAACGTACTCGTGATCACGAGCAGGGCCGCCTCGCCCGCCGCCAGGTCGGTCGCGGGGCCGTCCATGCCGCGCAGCCGGGCCTGCCAGCCCGCCTCGGCCAGCCGCCGGGCGGCCGTCGCCGCCAACTCCTCGGCGTTGCCGGTCTGCGACGCCCACAGCACCTCCACCACCCGCGCATTCGGCGCGACCGGCGGAACCCGGTCGGCCACAGCCGGATGCGGCCGGTCGGCAACGGCCGGTTGACCGCCGGGAGCCGGGGTGCGGGCGAACCTGCCCGCCAGGAAGCCGTTGAGCCACCCGGCCTGATCGGCGTCGAAAGGGGCGTCGCCCGGCAGGCACGGCGCGGTCCCCGGAGCCGGTGGCGCAGCCGCGACGCCGGACAGGAACCCGGCCAGGTAGCGTCGCTGGGCCCGGCTGAACACGGGCGGGGCCAGGTCGTCGTCCGCCAGCAGCGCGCTCGCGGCTGCGTCGGGCAGTGGCAGGAGCCAGGCGTCCGACACTGCCTCGACCGCGCCGTCCCATGGCTGCCGCTGCTCCGCCGGTGCGGCCACCTTCGTCAGCGCGACGGCGCAGACCTTCAGCTCCGGCTGGAACGAGATCGGGTCGACGGCGTCGCTGGTCACGGCGTTGACACTCAGGTACTCGCCGTACAGGTCGTTCCAGTGGAACGGGGCGAAGCAGCTGCCGGGCAGCACCCGCTCGGTGACCACCGCCGGGAGCACGGCCCGGCCCCGGCGGGACGCGACCTCGACCGGGTCGCCGTCGCGCACGTCGAGGTCCGCGGCGTCCGCCGGGTGGATCTCCACGAAGGGCGCGGGATTGAGCTTGCCGAGCTTGGCGACCTTGCCGGTCTTCGTCATGGTGTGCCACTGGTGCTGCAGCCGGCCCGTGTTGAGCACGAACGGGTAGTCGTCGTCGGGCAGCTCCGCCGCGGGCAGGTGCGGCCGCGGGTGGAACACCGCCCGGCCGCTCGCCGTCGGGAACGTCAACCGCGGCCGGTCGCCGCCGGCGAGCTGCCCGTCGAGGTAGCGCACGGGGTTGCGGGCAGGCCCGTCCGGGGCCGCGGGCCACTGCACCGGGGTCTGCCGGAGCCGCTCGTAGGTGACGCCGCGCAGGTCGTATCCGGTCTGCGGGTTGGCGAACCGGCGCAGCTCGGCGAAGACCTCCTCGGCACTGGCGTAGTCGAACGCGTCGGCGTAGCCCATCTCGGTGGCGACCCGGGCGATGAGCTGCCAGTCCGGCAGCGCCTGGCCGGGCGGCGGCACGGCCGCGGACACCAGGGTCAGGTTGCGCTCCGAATTGATCATGATGCCGTCGGTCTCGGACCAGGTCGCCGCGGGCAGCACCACGTCGGCGTACGCGTTGGTCTCGGTCTCGGCGTACGCGTCCTGGGTGATGACCAGCTCGGCCGCCTCCAGCCCAGCGATGACCGTGCGCCGGTTGCCGACCGAGGCGACCGGATTGGTGCACATGATCCAGCACGCCTTGATCTGCCCGTCGGCCATCCGCGAGAACATCTCCACGGTGCCCTTGCCCACCTCGGTGCGCAGCGCGCCCGCAGGCAGGCCCCACTCCTGCTCGGTGAACTCCCGGTCGGCCGCGACCAGCACCGAGCGCTGCCCCGGCAGGCCCGGCCCCATGTACCCCATCTCCCGGCCGCCCATCGCGTTCGGCTGGCCGGTGAGCGAGAACGGCCCGCTGCCGGGCCGGCAGATCGCGCCGGTCGCCAGGTGCAGGTTGCACAGGGCGTTGGTGTTCCAGGTGCCGTGGGTGCTCTGGTTCAGCCCCATCGTCCAGCAGCTCATCCAGTTCGGGGCCGCGCCGATCAGCGCCGCGGCGGCCCGGATGTCCGCCTCCGGGATGCCGGTGATCCGGGCGACCGCCGCGGGCGGGTAGTCGGCCAGCAGCTCCGGCATCGCCGCCCAGCCCTCGGTGCTGTCGGCGATGAACCGCTCGTCGATGCCACCGGCCTCGACCAGCAGGTGCAGCAGGCCGTTGAGCAGCGCCAGGTCGGTGCCCGGCGTGATCTGCAGGAACAGGTCGGCCTTGTCGGCCGTGGCGGTGCGGCGCGGGTCGACCACGATCAGCTTCGCGCCGGCCCTGACCCGGTCCATCATCCGCAGGAACAGGATCGGGTGGCAGTCGGCCATGTTCGAGCCGATGACGAAGAACAGGTCCGCGTGGTCGAAGTCGTCGTACGACCCGGGCGGCCCGTCCGCGCCCAGCGACAGCTTGTAGCCGCTGCCCGCGCTGGCCATGCACAGCCGCGAGTTCGACTCGATCTGGTTGGTGCCGATGAAGCCCTTGGCGAGCTTGTTCGCCAGGTACTGCGCCTCCAGCGTCAGCTGGCCCGACACGTACAGCGCCACCGCGTCCGGGCCGTGCTCGTCGATGATCCGGCGCAGCCCCCGCGCGGTGCGGGTGATCGCCTCGTCCACACCCGCGTCCACCGGCTCGGCCCCGCGCACCGGCCGCACCCGCGCCGTCGCCAGGCGGCCCGGCGCGGCCAGCATCTCGGCGCTGGTCGCACCCTTGGTGCACAGCCTGCCGTGGTTGGCCGGGTGCTCGCGGTCCCCGGAGACCTTCAGCACGCGCCGACCGCCATCGGGGCCCTGCCCGATGTGGAGGATCATCCCGCAGCCGACGCCGCAGTACGAACACACTGTCCTGACCTGGGACGTCCCAGCACGGTCAGCGGACGCCATGCCTGTTCCTCCACGTGTCGGCGAAGGCACCCGGGCGACGCCCCGTGATGCCTCCCGACGGTAGGAACCCGCCGTTACCGAGGCGTCACACCACCCGCCCCTGGACATTACGCGCGCCACACATCGGCAACCAGCCATGTGTGAGTGATCGTCGCGCATACGACGCAGGGGGCATCGCACCAGCGGTGCGCACCACCACTCCATTGCCCTCGAAACATTCGCATGTGACGATTGATGCACCGTCGAGGGGAGAGACCGCGCCATGCGAAAGACCTTGCGAACAGCTGGGCTCGTAGCGGGAGTTCTGGCACTGACGCTGGCCGCCGGGTCGGCCTGGGCACACGACCCGAACAGCGCCGAAGGCCGCGAGGAAATGCGGCGCATCATGCAGGACTACGAGGCTCCGGTCCGGGCCGAGGCCGCCGCGCTCGCCGCGACCCCGTGCGTCGGCGGCTTCGCCGGCACCTACCCGTGCAGCAACGTCGACCTGCTCAGCGTGCTGCCCCTGGGCTCGATCGGCGGCGGCAACGGCAACAGCATGTGGGGCTGGACCGACAGCACCACCGGCAAGGAGTACATCATCTTCGGCCGGACCACCGGCGCGGCCTTCATCGACGTGACCGTGCCGACCGCACCGGTCTACCTCGGCAACCTGCCGTCCTACAACGGCACGTCGAGCTCCTGGCGCGACATCAAGGTGTACGCCGACCACGCCTACATCGGCGCGGACTCCATCAGCTCGCACGGCATGCAGGTATTCGATCTCACCCGGCTGCGCACCGTCACCACCCCGCAGACCTTCGCCGCCGACGCCCGCTACACCGGTTTCGGCAACTCGCACACGCTGTCGGTCAACGAGGAGACCGGGTTCATCTACGCCGTCGGCACCAACACGTGCAGCGGCGGCGTGCACATGGTCAACGTGCAGAACCCGAAGGTCCCGGTCAACGCGGGCTGCGTCAGCAACGACGGCTACGTGCACGAGAACCAGTGCGTGGTCTACCACGGGCCGGACACCACATACACCAACCACGAGATCTGCTTCAACTACAACGTCGACACGCTGACCATCGTGGACGTGACCAACAAGGCCGCCCCCGTGCAGCTGTCGCGCACCGGTTACGTCGGCGTCGGATACACCCACCAGGGCTGGCTGACCGGCGACCACGCCCGCCTGCTGATGGACGACGAGACCGACTCGGACCTGCCCGGCACCAAGACCTTCATCTGGAACGTGTCCGACCTCAACGCGCCGGTCAACACCGGGGTGCACGTGTCGCCGACCATCCAGGCCACCGACCACAACCTGTACATCATCGGCACCAAGGCCTACCAGGCCAGCTACCGCGCGGGCCTGCGCATCCTGGACATCACCGGGATCGCGTCGAACTCCCTCAGCGAGATCGCTTACTTCGACATCTACCCGGCGTCGAACAACACCGGCTTCAACGGGGCCTGGAACGTCTACCCGTTCTTCGCCAGCGGCACCATCGCGATCAGCGGCATCGAACAGGGCCTGGTGCTGGTCAAGCACAACCCGGGCGCACCCGTCACCACGGTCTGGAGCGACACCTTCGAGACCGCCACCGGCTGGACCGTCAACCCCGCCGGCACCGACACCGCCACCCTCGGCGTCTGGGAGCGCGGCGACCCCGCGGCCACCACCTCCAGCGGCGCCAAGCAGCTCGGCACCACCGTGAGCGGCGTGAACGACCTGGTCACCGGCCGCCTGGCCGGCTCGGCGGCGGGCGACTACGACGTCGACGGCGGCCTCACCAGCGTGCGCTCCCCGTCGATCGCCCTGCCCGGCAGCGGCGTGCTGAAACTGAACCTGTCCTGGTATCTGGCTCACGGCAGCAACGCCTCCACCGCCGACTACTTCCGGGTCTCGGTGGTCCACTCCGGCGGCACCACCCAGCTGTTCAACCAGGCCGGAGCGGCGTCCAACCGCAACGGCGCGTGGACCACCGGCAGCTGGGACCTGTCCGCCTACGCCGGCCAGTCCGTCCAGATCCTCGTCCAGGCCGCCGACCTGTCCGGCGCGAGCCTCCTGGAAGCCGCCGTCGACGACGTAACCATCACCCGCCAGTGAAAGGAAGGGCACCTTCTTATCGCTATAGGGGGTCGACCTACATCCGCCCAACGGCATACGCCCACCGTCTTGACGGTCGTGGAGGACGTTGCCATCAGCAGAGCCAGCCGTCGCGGCCGATGAAGTAGCCCGACAGTCGCGAGTGGCCCCGAACGCCGAATTCCTGGCTTCGGGGCCGCAGACATCGGGGCATTGCCGCAGGCAAGTAAGGCGTACAAGCGTTCTAAGTAGTTACCCTCAGTGACACACGCCACGTATCGAGGCATTGCAATGCGCGCAATGCCCTCAATGTCCGAATAAATTTACGGACTCCACTACGCGTCGTTGCGGAGATGTCTGGGGCGAGGAGTATCCTCAGGGGACTTGGAATCGCAAAGACCCCGGGCGCGTCGCGCGAGGGCGACGAGCGCCCGGGGGCCGTTCTTGCGTCGGAACTCGAACGATACCCGGACTCCACGGTTTTGTGCGCGTACGCCGCGAAACTGTGATCTTCGCCTTTGCCCGTGTTCGGCGGCCTGAGCTGCACCGCGAGGTGCGGAGGAGGACCGCGATGGCGGAACCGTTGGATATTGAGGTAACGGTGGGCGGGTTGGCGCTCGGTGGGCCTGTCGGTGGTGCCCGATGACGCATACCGACCTGCCCGAGCAGGGTGTCGTCTTCTGGCCGGTTGGTACCGGCGACTCCACGACCGTTGTCGTGAGTGCACGTCATGTTCTTCAGGTGGACCTGCGAGACATGGCGGCAGCCGATAAGGATGGGGCGAAGGTGGCGGCGGTCATTGATCGGCTCGCCGAGACACTGCCGAAGACCGCAGACGGCAAGCCGTACCTGGCCGTCTTTGCGCTGACGCACGCCGATAAGGACCACTGCCAGGGGTTCGGCGACCTGCTCGACTCGAAGATCGTAATCGGCGAAGTTTGGGCCACACCGAGAATGTGGCGTGAGTTCGCTGACGAAGAGCAGTTGATGTGCCCGGACGCGGTGCGCTTCCATGAGGAAGCTGAACGTCGCGTCGCCGCAACACTGCAGGCGGTCGACAATGGCGTAGAACCGGCTAGCGGCGACCGCGTGCGGATCATCGGTTACGACTTCGACGTCGATGACTACTCGTATTCGGGATTGCCGGATAAGTACCTGTCCATCCCGGGCCAGGCCATCACGATGATCGACGGCGACGATGTAGCCGATCGGTTCGAGGCGTTCATCCATGCCCCGTTCAAGGACGACTGCGCCGAGTCTCGCAATGACACCTCGCTGGCCATGCAGATCACCTTGCGCGACCAGCAGAGCAGCACCGAGGGTTACCTGATGCTGTTCGGCGACCTGGCGTACACCACGATCAAAAAGATCTTCAACTACTCCTCGGCGCGCCGGCCCGAGCGGCTGCGATGGGACGTGATGCTTGCGGCTCATCACTGCTCGAAGAAGGTCATGTACCCGATCGGCGACAGCGGCGAGGAGTTCAAGCGCGACATCCTCGACGACTTCGAGAAGTACGCTCGGTCGGAGGCGTGCGTCGTGGCCAGTTCGCTGCCCTTCCCCGATTCGGACAAGCCGAGCGCGAACCCGCCGCATGTCAAGGCTCGCGACCGTTACGAGGAGATTGCGCCCAGCGGGGTGCTGTGTACCGGCGAGTACCCGAACGCGGATGCGCCGCGTCCCATCGTCTTCGGATTGGTGGCGCACGAAGGGCTCCGTCTCGTCCCTGTGGAAGCGGCGATCACGGAGGCTAAGAGCGCGTCCGGCAGCGGTTGGCGTTCAGGCGGTGGTCTGTTGGCCGCCCTCGGCGCGACTGTCGCGGTCGGGACAGCGGCTGCGGTCGTCGGTCAGCGCCGCGGCTTGGATGACGTCGAGAGTGCGGTCAAGCAGGCACGCGGTGCCGACGCGGCTCCCGCTACGGCGGTGGGGTTCGGCCGATGAGCGGCCCGAGTGTTGCCATGTCGGGTGGCCGCAGCCGGGGGCAGGTGCTCGCGCTGCGCCAGCTTGACAAGATCGAGCGGTCGTCGCTGGGTTCGCTAACCGTGTCGTTGGTGAGCGAACCCAGCAAGTCGGGAATCATGTGGGTGGAGATTTCTCTCGCCTGCGCTGGTGCAGAACATCGCGACGGGGGTATCCGGCTACGCGGCCGTGAGCGGCTGAGCCTCGGCGTTCTGGAGAACTTTCCCTTTAAGCATCCCCTGGTGTGGGTGCCGCACCGCCGGTTCGCCGATCATCCACACGTACAGTGGGGCAGGTCGTTGTGCCTGTACCAGTCGCCAGCGACGGAGTGGGTGCCGGCCGACGGCATGTTCGGTCTGATCGAACGGCTGATCTCGTGGCTGAAGTTGGGGTCAGTGGGTGAGCTGGACCCGGATGGCCGGCCGCTGCATCCGCCTGTCGCTTACCCGACTGCTGATGCCGGGTGTCTGGTGGTGCATGCGGACGCCCCACGAGCAGCCGAGGGGGCGCCGTGGCTTGGTGTGGCGGTTATGCGATGGGTCAGTCCCGCCCGCGCCGATGTCATCGGCTGGCGGGACATTACCCAGTCGTTGCCGCGTGCGATCACGTCTGAGGCGGCGAGCGATGACCCGCGAACCGGAGCAGTCTTTGCCGCACTCGCGGTCGTGCTCACACGTCCGATCGGGTTCGAGTTCCCCGATAAGACCGCTGACCTGGTTGATGCCCTTAACGGGGAGGGCGTCGATAAAGAGCGGCTGCTGGACTTGTTGGGTCGTATCGGCATCCACAACAAGGCGGTGTCGGAGCCTTGGCGTACCGGGGACTCGGGTACTGACGATGCTTTGGAGCTTCCCACCTTCGTGGTGGTCGGCACGCCGTCGCGTGGCATCGCCGGCGGTTCGGTTCGGCTGACCCATGTTGTGGCGTGGAGGCTGCCTTGGGTCGGAGCGAGGATCGCAGAGTTGGTGTCACTCAAGGATTCCGACCACGACGAGCTAGCCGACATCGGCAGGGAGGTCGTCGAAATCGGTAAGGCATGGCTGTCCGATGCTCAGCTGGAGTGGGCGAAGGTATACGAGCAGCGTCCTGAGGTGACCGTTCGGCGGGACAGTGGCAGCCCCGTCGAGTGGTTGGTTGGCAAGCGTGTCGTTCTCCTTGGAGCTGGTGCGCTCGGCGGTCCGATCGCCGAGGCTTGCGTACGCGCTGGTGTTCGATCTTTGGCCATCATCGACAACGGTCGCGTCAACCCCGGCATTCTGGTGCGCCAGTTGTACGAGGACGCCGACGTCCATCGCTATAAGGCTGAAGCCCTGCGCGATCGTCTCAAGCGCGTTCGTCCCACCTGCGACATAGAAAGCCTGACCGTCGATGTCGTCGACAGCGGCCTTGAGCTGGCCGATATTGTCGGCGTATCTGATCTTGTCATCGACGCGACCGCGAACCGAGCAGTGTCTGCGGTTTTGGAGCTTGCCCATGTGCAGCACGGGCGAGCGCTGATGTCTGTGATCATCGGACACGACGCGCAGCGTGGCATCGTCACGCTAGCTAAACCGCAGGCGACTGGCGCAGGGTACGACGTGCTTCGTCGAGTCGGTATCGCCGTGCATGCCGATCCGGCGCTGCGGGACGTGGCTGAGGACTTTTTCCCAGAGTCGCCGCGTACGACGTTCTTCCAGCCGGAGCCCGGCTGCTCGGAGGCCACATTCGTCGGCTCCTACCCCGAGACCACGGCGCTGGCTGGCCAAATGCTTCTGACAGGTCTACGGCTGATCGCGGACGAGGGCGCTGCTCCGATGAGCGCCGCGATTGTGCGGCTGTCTGGCGGTGCCATGGTCAGTACCGGCGCCACTCTGTCGTGGCCCAACGACATGGCCCTGACCGATGACGCTTCGGGAATGGAGATCCGGGTCAGCGCCGAGGCGTTGGCGGAGATGCGTGCCGAGGCCCGGCGCGGACGTCGGGCACGTCGACCGAACGTGGAAACCGGTGGGACGCTCCTTGGGCAGATCGATGATGCAGTCGGAGTCGTATGGGTTTCAGCCGCCACCGGCCCGCCACCAGACAGCCGCCTGTCTTCGACGCTCTTCGTGCACGGCGTGTCCGGAGTCGAACAGATCTCACAGCACTGGGACCGGCACACTGCCGGCGCAATCCGATTCATTGGCATGTGGCACAGCCACCCCTTCGGGATCGCCTCGCCCAGCCCGACCGACGAACAGGGGATGGCGCAGCTCGTCCTACCGGTGGCGAAAGCGCCGGACCGCGCTTTGATGATCATCGTCGGCGGGGTGGCATCTGTATGGCAGGAGTGGCTTGACGACGGCACGCGCCCAGCCGTCTACGCCGAACTCGTCGAACGTCACGCCGACACCGCGCAGGCGCAGGCGCGCCACCTGCCACCTGCCACCCCACGGGAGTGGTGGCACGGTGGGTACAGCACAGATCGAGAGCGGCAGGCTGGCCGAGGCGGATTGGCATTACTCCAGATACCGGAAGGCGGTAGCGAATGATCAGCGGCGCTCGAACAATCGGGCTGGCCTTGTCCGGTGGAGGCTCCCGCGCCGCAGCCTTCCACCTCGGCTGCCTTCGTGCACTGCACGATCTGGACCTACTGGACCGCGTCCGAGTCGTGTCCGGAATTTCCGGTGGCTCCCTACTGGCGGCCTTATGGGCCTATGGTCCGAAGGAGTTCTCGGACTTCGACGCCGCGACGACCGAGCTGCTACGTCGAGGCCTTCATAGAGACATCGCCTTACGGGCCTTCTGGCCGCCCACGACCGTTGCGCGCAACCTCATGTCTGCCACCCGGGCGGGAATACTGACCGCGTCACGCCCGCTGGGCGCACAGCCGCGGGCGCTGCGTCGCTCCCACCGAACCGACGCCCTCATCGGAACACTTCGCGACAGGGCATTCGCGGATCTGAAGCTGGCCGACGTCACCCACGCAGGGCTCGACGTCGTGCTTACCGCCTGTGACCTGAACACGGGTAAGGCCGTACGCTTCGGCAGCGTCTGCAGTTCGTGCACTGCGCATGGCACCATCGTTAGTCCGGTCACCGTCGCGGAAGCAGTGGGCGCATCTGCCGCGTTTCCGGTGCTTCTGCCCGCCTTGCAGCGAAGCTTCCTCTTCGAGCGCAACGGGCGCCGAGAACAACGCGATGTTCTACTCACTGACGGCGGGATCTACGACAACCTCGGCATATCTGTCCTCGACCCAACCAGATCAGTCGGGTTCACCCCTCACATTTACAACGTGAAGTACATCGTCGCGTGCGACGCTGGCGTGGGTGACCCGAAACCTCACATCGCACAGTTTTGGCCCGCCCGAATGAAGCGCAGCTTCGAGATCACCCATCGCCGCGCTCAAGATGGCGGCCGAGCCCATTTGCACCAAACGCGGGCTGCTGGGCACATCGACGGTTTCGTGCACGCCTACCTCGGTATGGCAGACCGGCGTTTGCCGGTTCCGGTACGCGACCTCGTAGCGCAGCCGCACGTAGCCACCTACCCGACCAATTTCGCGTCCATGAGCCAAGAGAACCTGCGCCTCATCTCCACTCGAGGTGAACAGCTTATTCGAACCTTGTTGCCGCACTACTGCCCAGATCTCGTACGAGTCTGACCATGTTGAATCGGCCTCTACGCAGCGCGTCGTAGGTCTTCCCACAGCTGCCGCAGCAACCTCCGGTCGCTCGTCGGGACGTCTTCATGTGCTACGTGCTCCATCAAGGCCATCTCTGCCGCGGCTTGGAACACTCCGAAGTGGCTACCTGCCCCCGGGAATCGCTCTCGCAACGCGCTGAACAGAAGACCAAGCTCGCGGCCGTGGCTCCTGCGGACTGCCTCCCGCAGAGGTACAAGGTGTTCGGGGGTCCACACCTGCGAAACGGCGCGCGCGACGTTCAGCGCGCTGTCCGGCATATTGCTGGTCTCGATGAGAAGTTGGTTCACGGCGGGCACAGTACCGCCGACCCCCGACACCCCTGGCATCTCCGCACCGTCGACTTTGCGTCGCGCTCAGCCTATGCCAAGGAGGGTGCTCCAGGCGGGCAGGCGAAGCATTACGCGGCTGGCCGCTTGCCCATTGAAACTGGAGATGGCTCTATTGATCGGTAGGACAAAGTCGTCCGGTCAGGCTGCGGCGTAGCGCACCTTTTCCTCGTGTAACAAGGCGCGCACGGCTTCGCGGATGTTCATGATCATTCAGAAAGTCCCGGCCGGACGCTAAGCCGGACGCACGGCAGAGCGTCAGGTCGCCGAAGTCTGGTTGCTCCACAGCGCCGATACCAATGGCCAGATTGCCGCGCCGTATGCGCCCGGATGTAAGCCTTCGTCGGCGAGCTTCCGCACGGCCTCGGGTGACCAGGACGGCGGCGCCAGATCAGCCGGAAGCACACGATGTCCTGGCAGGCCTCGGTCCACAGCCTGCCGGAGCCATCCGGGTAGTGCGCGATGGTATGACCTGCTGGCACCAATGGCGGTGAGGAACTCAGGCGACCGGACGACCGTGCCAGCTGGGATCTGGCCTACGGCCCAAGCCGCGCGGGCTTTGAAGTCTCCGGGTACCGGCGGGTAGACGTCGTATTCGAACGCCGCATGCTCGCTGTGGCCGATCCGCCCTGGTGAGGTGATCACGGCCAGATGCCGGTCGAGTTGCCTGAATCGGCCGAGCGGCGTTCCTGCGAGCCGTGCGCCGTGGGCGCACGGCTCGCAGGGAAAGGTGATCCTCATCTGCGTTTGGCCGATGGTCACGCGGGCTCCGGATCTTAGGGATCCCATCTCACCGCTGATGATGATGTTGGCTCGTGACCCGGCCGCGCTAACATCATTGTTTTGGAGCGAACCGGCCGTCGTGATGTTGACTTGCCGTGGTGGGCTGGTCGGCAAACTGCGGAGGATTCCCGCCACCGGATCGACGTCGAGGTAGGTCTGCTCGGTCATGTCAGCTTCGCGCGCTAGCTTGATAAACAGCTGGCTGACATGCGATGTCGACATGTAGTCGAGCCTATGCGAGGAATTGGACTGGCACAGTCAGGGTGGCCTTCGCCGCGGACACGTCGTCCGGCTTTGCGCCGAGGATCATCTCCGTGCGCCTCTTGGTCGACCACCAGCGGTCTTCCCAGTGGCGGTCGCTCATCGTGAGCGGAGTGTCGGCGAGGTGCGCGATCTCGCGCTCCTGGCTGCTGCGGTGGAAGACCCAATCAGGCTTGGGCTTCACCCGGACCGCCAGCTCGACGTACGGGCCGCGCCGGGTGTTGGGGATGAACTCGAGCGGGGCGAACGCCATGACCCACGCCTGCGTGTCGTCGTCTAAGGGGTATCTGACGAAGAAGCGATGCAGACCGTCGGCCTGGTCGTCGCGCTCCAGCCAGAACGGCCCGCGTCGTACCAGGGCACGGATCAGCTCGACCAGCCCGCCCGCCGTGGCGATGCCCGGGGCGAGAATGCTGGCGACCTGCACGTGGGGGTCTACCAACGCGTTGGCGACCAGCTCGGATACGTCGGCAGTCACTGCCTCGCTGCTCGCATCCGCATTGACGTCGAGAACGTGGTAGTCCCAGCGGACCGTGTCGGCGTCCTTGGCGACGAGTCGGGCGAACTGGCAGCCGTTTTGGCCACGGGTGTGCCAGTCCCTCTGGGCGAGCGCGCACAGCCGGCCCAGCGAGGGTGCCTCCGTCTGTGCGGCCAGCCGCGCGACTACCGCGTGGTAGGCGGGCGGTTCCGGGAACCTGCGTAGCCCGTACTGAGCGGTTCCGGCAATAGCGGTGAGCTCCCTGGCCCACCGGAGGTCCGAGCTGTCGAAGCGCACGGCCTCGACTGTTGTGGTTTTCATGAGTGCGACACCTCACCTCGCGTGGATGCACGTCGATGGCGGTCAGCCCGACGTCGTGAGACCCCGTGTTTCGGGCTTTGAACCAGCCTGGGACATCGGTGGTGGTGAGGGAATCGCCGTGCGTCGCAGTGCTGATGCATCCGTGTTGCAGTGACGTCGTAGGTCTGCCCGGTGTTGCAGCGCGACTGCACCACCCCTGCGACGAGCCTGCAACGGTCGCATCTATTCCGATTGGAGGCGTGTCGCACAGGCTGGGCGAACGACTCATCGATGGAAGGAGGCGGTCACGTGCTAGTACGGGATATGAGACCGGCTAGCCTCGCCGAGCAGGTCGGTAGGGTGTGCGCGCTCGATGGCGCGGTGCTCGACCGGATGCGTCACGAGGCGCTCACGATGCCGAACGCCTGGGTGGCGGAGTACGGCGAGTTTCAGAGCGGCGGTTGGTGGACCCTGTCGCTGTTCAACGCGTCCGGCGATCCGGCAGACGTGACGATCGCGGACTGCGAGGCGGTGCCGACGTCGCTGCTGGAGCGGATGCCGGCGACCAGGGCCCTGCTGGACGGCCTCGGGTTGGTCTACATGTGGGTGCGGCTGGCCCGGCTGGCGCCGAACTCATTTCTGTGGGAGCACCGCGACTACGGCGAGCTCTCGGAACGAGAGCACTACCGGCTGCACATCCCGCTGCAGACCAACCGGTCCGCGGGGTTGGTGCTCGGCGGTGCGAAGGTCCACCTGGCGGCCGGAGATCTCTGGCGCCTGGTGCCGACCAACGCTCACGGCGCGTGCAACCTGCTCGGCCCGGACCGGATCCACCTGATCCTGGACTGCTACGGCAACGATGGCTTCGCCAAGCTTGCCGGCCGGTCGCGCCTAGACGACGGAGACGCCGTCATGCTCCCGTCCGCGTCCGACGCTGAGCTGGACCGGCATGTCGATGACGCGGTCAGGCTGGCGCGGTTGGGCTACACCGAGACGGCCGAGCGCAGCCTGCTGCGACTGTTCTACCGCTACGCCCTGCCCGAGGGTCGCGTGTATGACCTGCTCGCCACGATGCACATGACGCTCGCGCAGCCGGAGGCAGCGCGGGCGTGGCAGGCCAAGAAGATGCTGATGCTCGGAACCAAGGATGAGGGGGGTCGGCAATGACACTCGCCTCGATCGCCGAACTCGTCGCCGCGAGCCGCCCCCACGTCTTCACCCTGCTGGAGCGGGCGACGGAGAAGATCACCGCCAGCCCGCACGTCACCCACGTCTATGTTCGCGGGTCGTTGGCCGCTGGCCGGGCAGACCGGATGTCCGACCTTGACTTCGTCGCAGGCGTCGCCGACGAGTGGTTTGAGGACTTCCACGAGGCCCTCGACACCTTCATGACTACCGAGTTCAACGCGATCCTCCCCGGCTGGCGCGACACTATCGTGAACAAGATGGGCGGCATCGGCTACGTCTACCTCGTCGAGAACGACGGCAAGCTCTACCAGCTCGACTTTTATCTGGTGCCGGCCAGCCGAGCCGAGGATGTGCCCGCACGCACCACCCGGGCACGCCTCCTCCACGCCCGGGATTACGTTCCAGCCTGCGACGCGGCACTGCGTGTGGAGATCGCCAAGTACGTCGCACTGACGGCGGAGCGGCCCCGGTCCTCGGTCGAGCTGATGGTGGAACTCCTCGTCCTGCTGCAGATGGTGTACAAGCGGGTGCGGCGCGGCCAGCACTTCTCCGCCTACGGCGAATGGGTGATGGCTAGGGAGACCGTCCGCGACTTGGTGCGCAGCTCGCTGGTGCCCACCTCGCCGAACTGGGGCTGGTACCGGCTGGAGGAGGAACTGTCAGCCACGCCGATCGGCCGGGCCTGCGGGCGCAGCCTGCATGACCTGCTGCTGTTGCAACCGCCGACCAACGGCACGGAGCTGGACAGCCTCGTGGAACGATGCCTGCACATCGCGGAGATGGCCGCGCCGGCCACCGTCGCACAGCTCGCTGACGCGATCGCCTCCTACCGGGCATACCTCGACCTCTAGGTGCCCCACGTCAAACGCTGCCTCATCGCGACACATCAGCAACCCGCTTGACCATCCGCATCGCACCGGGTAGTAATGGGATCGATACCCGGCGTCTGTGGCGCCGGAGCGGATGAACGGAAGTACTGATGATCGCGGTGGGGCGGCGAGCTAGCTGCGCCGAGCCGGTAGCCGGGGACTGCGTCCTCGCCTGACCCTCGGCCTGGCTCGGCGAGACCTGCCTGCCCAGACTTCCCCCGCACGCACCTGCAGACGGCTTGATCACACGTCAGCGGCGAGGTCCCTATTCCACGCGCAAGCACGCGCGCCGGAGCGGGTTTCTGAAGGTGCGTCGGCCCTCATCCGACAAGCGAGGCCGACTCATGCGTTCCATCGACATCCGCCGTACCTTCTTCGACTACTTCGGGCAGCGCGACCACCACCTGGTGCCATCCGGGTCGCTCATCCCCGACGATCCAACGCTGCTGCTGACCAATGCCGGCATGGTGCCGTTCAAGCCCTACTTCAGCGGCGAGCGGGTGCCGGAGCATCCTCGGGCGATGTCGCTGCAAAAATGCGCGCGCACCGTGGACATCGACAACGTCGGGCACACCACCCGGCACGCCACGTTCTTCGAGATGGCGGGCAACTTCTCCTTCGGCGACTTCTTCAAGCCCGAGGCGATCGCCTGGGCGTACGAGTTGGTGACCGAGGGCTACCAACTCGACAGGGAGCGGCTGTGGGTGACCGTGTTCCGCGACGACGACGAGGCGATCTCCCTATGGCGCCGCCTCGGGGTGCCCGCCGAACGCATCCAACGCCTGGATATGGCTGACAACTACTGGTCCATGGGCGTGCCGGGCCCGTGCGGGCCATGCTCGGAGATCTTCTACGACCGCGGCGACTCCTACGGTCGCGACGGCGGACCAGCGGTCAACAGCGAGCGGTTCCTGGAGATCTGGAACCTGGTGTTCATGCAGTACGAGCGAGGCGCGGGCGACGGCAAGGACAGCTTCCCGATCCTGGGCGAGCTCCCGGCGAAGAACATCGACACCGGCATGGGCATCGACCGGATGGCGCTGATCCTGCAAGATGCGCGCTACATCTGCGAGACCGACCTGGTCGCGCCGACTATGCACCGTCTACAGGAGATCACGGGTGAGGAGTACAGCACCCTGCCGCCGAAGCAGCAGGTGTCCTATCGGGTGATAACCGATCACGTCCGGTCAGCGGCGTTCCTGGTCGCCGACGGTGTCCTTCCGTCCAACGAGGGTCGCGGCTACGTGCTGCGCCGGCTGCTGCGCCGCGCGGTACGCCATGCGCGGCTGCTCGGCGTCGAACAGCCCATCCTCGACGACCTCACCGGCAGCGTAATCGGCAACCTCGGCGACGTCTGGCCGGAGCTGGTCGGCCAGCGCTCGCTCATCGGTAAGGTCGTCACCCGGGAGGAGGACACCTTCGACCGGACGCTGCGGCAGGGCACGAAGCTGCTCGACACCGCGATCAAGCAGTCGCGGATCGGCGGCGCGCTGCCAGCGGAGACTGCGTTCGAACTGCATGACACCTACGGCTTTCCGATCGACCTGACGGTGGAGATCGCGGCCGACGCCGGCCTGGACCTCGACCGGGACCGGTTCGCGCAGCTCATGGACGAGCAGCGTCGCCAGGCGAAGGCAGCGCGCGCGGACCTTACTCCTGGCCTGGTCAAGCTGGATGTCTACCGCGAGATCGCGGGCCGGCACGGGCGCACGGCGTTCATCGGGTACGACGATCTGGCGGGTGAGGCGACCGTGCTCGGGCTGCTGCGCGACGGCAGCCCGGTCGAGGCGGCGGTGCAGGGTCAGCGGGTCGAGGTGATCCTCGACCGCAGCCCTTTCTACGCCGAAGCGGGCGGCCAGGTCGGAGACATCGGCACCCTCACCACCGGCGAAGGGGCGGTGCTGCAGGTCGACAAGACCCGCTACGGCATCGACGGTCTGCACGTGCACACCACGCACGTCCTCAGCGGTGTGGTGACGACCGGCCAGACCGTGGTGGCGACGGTCGACGAACAGGGTCGCCAAGCGACCGCCCGCTCGCACAGCGCGACCCATGTCCTGCATGCAACGCTGCGCCAGCGCATCGGCGACCACGCCCGCCAGCACGGCTCGCTGGTCGAGCCGGGGCGACTGCGCTTCGACTTCAGCCACTTCGAAGCCATCGGCCCCGACCAGCTCGCGGCGCTGGAGGACGAGGTCAACCACCGTGTCCTGGGCAACCCGGAGGTGCGGGTCTGGCACGCGACACGCTCAGAGGCGGAGGCGGCCGGGGCGACGGCGCTGTTCGGCGAGAAGTACGGCGACGTCGTGCGCATCGTCGACATCGGCGACTTCTCCCGCGAGCTGTGCGGCGGCACCCACGTCGGCTACGGCAGCCAGGCCGGACCCGTGCGCATTCTTACCGAGTCGTCGATCGGCGCCGGCCTGCGCCGGGTCGAGGCGCTTGTCGGCGTCGACGCGCTGCGTCACGCCAACCACGAACGCGCAGTCCTGCGTGAACTCGGCGAGTTGCTGGGCGCGCGCCCCGATCGGATCGTCGAGCAGCTGACCCAGCGGCTCAGCGCCCTGGCCGCAGCGGAAAAGCAGCTCACTTCGTATCGCCAGGATCAACTCAACGTGATGGCGCGCGCCCTCGCCGACCGCGTCCGGTCGGACGCCGGGGTGCGCATCCTGGCTGAGTTGGTGACCGAGGTAACTGCGCCCGAACTACGCGGCATCGCAACCGTAGTCCTGTCGGCGCTTCCATCCGGCGAACCTGCGGCGGTGCTCCTTGGCTGCGTCCAGGAAGGCAAGGCCAACCTCGTTGCGGTCATCAACACCGCCTTCCACGACAAGACCGGCGTCGAAGCGGCCCGCCTACTGCAGGCAGCCAGCAGGACCGTGGGCGGCGGGGCCGGAGGGACCACGCTCATCGCGAACGCTGGCGGTCGCAGCGCCGACCGCCTGCCGGAAGCGCTTCGCGAGGCGGACGTCGCGGCCCGCGAACTGCTCGCGCTGCGCTGACCCTGTGGGGGTCCCGGCCCGCCGGGACCCCCACCACAGAGAGGATCTCCATTGACTTCCGACCTCGCGAAGATCCTGCCGGGCGTCGCCACATCGTTCGGCGTGCCGGGCTTCGCAGACCCGCTCGGCATCACACACCAGATCGCGGGTGCCCGCAGGGTGGCGCTGCTTCTGCTGGACGGGATGGGCTGGCACAACGTCCCCGCCGACCCTCAGCGTACGCCGGCGTTCCACGCCGTCATGACCGGAAGACTCGGTACGGCGCGGCCGATCAGCACCGGCTTCCCATCGACCACCGCCACCAGCATCGTCAGCCTGTGTACAGGCGCTCTGGCCGGCGAACACGGCATTCTCGGATACACGCTCAACGTGCCTGAATCCGACCGTGTGTTGGTGCACACACGCTGGACCGATGATCCTGACCCGCAGATTTGGCAGCCGGTCCCGTCGATCCTCGACGCGCTGCGGGCAGCCGACATCGCAGTCACCATCGTGAACCGCCCGGATTTGGCTCACAGCGGCCTGACACAGGTGACCACGGGCCAACGCGGCTACGTGATGGCACCCGACCCCGAGGCCTTGGCAGAGGGCATGATCGCCGCGGTCCGGCGAGAGCGGCGCAGTTTCGTTTACGGCTACTACTCCGGCATGGACTCCGCCGCTCACCTGCACGGCAACTCATCCGCCCAGTGGTGGAAGGCAGCCGAGACCGCCGACATACTCGTCCAGCGGCTCGTTGAAGGGCTTCCGCCCGACGCTGCTTTGATCATCACGGCCGACCATGGCCAGCTCGACATCCCCGCAAGCCGTCGCATCGACATCGACGACGACGCCGACCTTTGCAAGGGACTGCGGGTCATTGCTGGCGAGGCCAGAGTCCGCTACCTGTACACCGAGCCTGGCGCCACCCGCGACGTGCACGAGCGGTGGACGGAGAAGCTCGGCTCGGTCGCGCAGGTTCTCCTGCGAGACCAGGTCGTGGAGCGTGGCCTGTTCGGCCTGGTGCGTGACCAGCACAGGGCCCGCATCGGCGACGTCGTGGCCATCTGCGAAGACGACTGGGCGCTAGTGGCGACTAAACGTGAGCCAGCTGCGGAGTCACGCCTCATAGGCATGCACGGAGGCATGACACCGATTGAGAAGCAGATTCCGCTGATCACCGTGGCGGGAGATGGCACGGTGTCGGCGTGATTCGTGGTGGTCCCTGCACGGAGCGCGGCGCAGCTACTGCCTACTCTGCGTCCGGCGCCAATAGCGCGAACCGGCGCCGGACCTCGGTGGTGGCCGACTCCAACGCCCGATCCAAGATCGCCTGCATGTCAGGTCTGGGCGTGATCTGACGACCCTCCGACTCCCAATACGACACCGTACGGGCAGCCACGCCCAGATGCTCTGCAAACGCCCGAACGCTCATGCGCTTTGCGGCGCGCAACACGCGTGCCTCAACGCCAGTCCATAGGACGACGGTCAGCGGCGCTGTGCTATCCATGACGCCCTTCTCTCCATATTGCCAACCAGCGATGTGGGTCACCCGCCAGACCCTGGTCTTCGATTCGTCAAAGCACTCCAGAACCAGGGTCCATCGTGATCACTTGGTGCCGGGTTGGTATGCCTAGGCCTCGCGACGGGCGTCGCCAGGCCGTAAGCGTCTCCGAACGAAGGTCAGCGTGACCAGACCACGAAGGGGGTCCATGGTGACCCCTCCTTGTGCGCTCGATGGCACCGATTGATCGATCTGCGGCATGGAATCCCGTGTGCGTTCGCGCCAGACGGAACGCTAAGACACGCTGGTGTCTGTGTGCGAAGGAGAGGAGATCTTCAGCGAGTAGTCCCGAGGTCGAGAGCCCGGCGGGCACCTACAACGCTTATCGCATGGTTCGTGCGGCATGCCAGGTTGGTTTCAGGGCGACCGCCGCACGGGCCGAGGTGAGGGGGCGATGTTCACGCCAGTTTGAGGTCGTAGACCGCCCGGTGCTTGCCAGGGCCCTTGAAGTCGGTGACGACCTGTACATCGCCGATCAAGACATCACCAGTGCGGTTGACGAATCCGAGGCTAAGCCATGCTGCGTGGGCAGCGGAGTTCTCGGGCTCGGACGTAAGGAAGATTGACTGGCAGCCCCAAGCCCTGCCGTGATCTGCGACCGCTGCCGTGAGCGACTTGGCTACACCCTTGCGTCGGTGGTCTGGGTGAATCATCAGATCCTGGATGTACATCTCGCCCGGCGCGTCCTGGCTGCGGAATGCCATGATGGCGCCAGCCATCCGGCCCTCGTCGGCGGCGATCAGGCATGTTGAGGAGAACAGCGTGGCGTACATCCAGTAGTCAGACTCGGTCCTCGGCCTGATAAACGGAGCGCCCATGTCCATCAGTGAGATCACGTCGGAGATGTCACGCACAAACAGCGGTCGAATGTTCACGGCCCACCTACCGGTTCGAGTCTATGGATGGCCTCCAGCATGCCAGCTGCCGCAGTGGCGGGCGCGACCGCCTCGGTGATACTGCGGCCCACTATGAGAATGTCCCAGCTTCGGGACGCGACGATAGCGTCGTCGCTGGCGCTGAATCCTCCAGACACGCTGACCGGCAGGCGGGTCCAGCTGCGAACTAAACGGGCACCGGCCATAGGGTCGTCAACACCCACGCCGAGGTCGATGTTCGTCGTGATGGCAAAGGCGTCGACGCCCGCACGTTCCATGCTTCGCACCCAGCTCTCGTTGGCGTGGGCCGCCGGTATGTCGAGAACGATGGCAACGCCGAGCCGGCGGGCGGCCCGGGTCGCCGCCGTGACACTCGCCATAGACGCAGGGCCGATCAGCAGGACAGCGTCGGCGCCTGCGGCGGCGGCTGACTCGACCTGGTCCCGTCCCCAGTCGGCCGACATCATCTCCGCAACGAGTACGGCACCTGGGGCTGCACGCCTGAGCTCCTCGACCGCCCGGACGCCGTTGGCTTTGATCAAAGGATCTCCGACTTCAATGAGCCGTGTTCCTGCCCGGTCGAGGTCTTCGGCGATGTGGGCGGCCCTGTCCAGGTCCGGCAAGTCCAGCGCTACCTGCAATGTTCTTGAGTCGCGTAGTAGTCGGAAGCCGTCTCCTGATGCCCGCCTGGCATTGGCCCGCATGGCGTTGGACTGTGCCCGGGTCACTTCCTGCTGCAGCAGCCAGCTCTGCGTGCTGTGCGCCAGCGCCTGGATGCTGGAGTGGACGTGAGGTGGGGTCGTGGTGGCTGAAGCTGCGAACTCACGCAGGAGCATGAGCGCTGCCCGGTCCGCGGCGGCCCCGTGTGCCGGTGGATGGTCCGTGGACGGTGTGAGCAGCCGCAGCCGTTGCACTCGGGTTTCGATGTCGCTCGGGCAGCTGCGCCAGCTTGTCTGCGATTGGATGACGTCGAACGTCAGCGGGATCAGTCCGGCAGCAGGCGTCTCTTGAGGTTGGTCCATCAATGAGTCGAGAGCGCTGCGCCGGACATGCCAGTTGTCATCGATCAAGAATTGCGGCAGAAGCCGCCTGGCGAGATCATCTGGCAGGCTCGCGAGCCCTGCGGCAGTTGCGGCACGCACCTTGTAGTCGTGATCCGTCGCGAGGATGGTGGCGATGGATTCGCCGTCAGCCGTGCCGGACGTGATCGCGGTTGGCAGCGCAGTAGCCATGGCTGCACGGACCCGCCAGTCCGAATGCGCGCACAGCACCTCGGCGACATCGGCGTTCGCACCTCCCATCTTGGGGAACAGGTAGTAGTACCTGGCGATGAACGTCGCCTCTGCGGGCACGCGCAGATCGGCCTCGTCGAGCAGTCTTGTGGCGGCCTCGAACCCGAGGTGGTGAAGGTGGGCGGCCGCGTCCTCCCAGACCGATGAGCCGAAGGATCTGAGCTGTTCCAGGAACCACTTCGCGTGGCCGTCGCCCAGGGCGACGGCCGTGAACGGTGTGGCTAGGAGCGCACGGACCAGGTTCGGCGTGTCATGACGTGCCCTGCGGGAGGCGCGACGTAGCACGTCCTGGGTCGCGAAGCGCGTCTGGTCGATCAGTCCGAGCATGAGGGTCAGGGTCGACTCAGCATTGGTCAACGTCGAGCCGGCGACGAAGGAGAGAATCTCGGGGTTCCGCTGGTCGAGGGCGCAAACGGTGAGCAGGAACGCACCGCGGACGCTCGCGGAACTCTCGGCCCTGGTGGCGAGGTCGTTGAGCTGAAGGACGCTGGCGGTTGCCGGGCCGCCATCGGTGATCTGGTCGCACAGGCTTAAAGCGAGGAAATACTCGCGGATGACGTCGTGGCCGAAGGTGAGCTCGTCGCCCACGAAAGCAGTCAACGGGGGCGCTACCATCAACGCCATCTGCACCTCGTTGATCGCGTGGCTTGGCCGTAGCCTGGCCGACGGCCTCGATGAGGCCGACTGCGACTGTGCGTGAGCGAACTTGGCGAGACGCGACTTCGCGACCTCGGGTTGGTGGCCGGCGTTGGTCAGGATCGCATCGACGCAATGGTCGATAAGCTGAAACTCGTTCGCCTCGGCGGGTCTTGGTGCGCCCGAGGTGCGAAGCAGGCGCATGTAGAGCGGAACGGTGGCCAACTGCTGAACCGAGGCTGGTAGATCGTCGAATCGCGGGCTGCTGCCGACGCGGCTGGCTTCCCACGTGGCACGCGCTGTGCTCAACGGCCATGTGCCCAGTACGACAGATGAGCCCGGCACGTCGTTCTCGCGGAAGACCGAAGCTGCCAGGATCGGAAAGCGCGAAAGGTCGAACGTCGGGGGCGTCCGAATGGCCAGCACGAATCGCAGGTTGACGCTGCGAACCTGCCGCAATATCGAATCAACCTGTTGGCAGACGTGAGCTAACGTCTGTTCTGCTGTGATCCCGTCCAGCGCAACGATGTGCGGTTCGGTTAGGGACGTGACCAGGCGCTCCAGCGTGAGCAGCGGGTCGGGTCCGGGATCGGCTGAACCATACCGGAGGATGGCAGTCGCTAGGTCGAAGTCGTTATTCTCGCCGTCCGCTGCCTGCAGTTGCCAGACCGCACCCTGCTCAGTCTCCGCGAGATAGCGCACGAGCGAGGTCTTGCCGCACCCTGCCGACCCAGCTATGACAAACGTACGAAAGTCCGAGGCCAGGAACCGCGAGAACGCGGTTGTGGCCTCGACCGGTGGCAGATATCCCTCATCGAGGTTGGCTGCGCGAAGGTTCGCCATGATGCTGCGGCTGCGATCACGAGAGCGACTGGCCGAACCTTGTCCGGATTGGGCCGTAGCGGGCTGCGTCGCGTGTGCCGAGGTATCAGCGAAGGCAAGGCCCATGAGCCCGCGCTCTATCAGCAGGCCATCGGCGATGCGCTCCAGCACGTCGTAGGCGGTAACGCTTTGGCGGCCCTTGGCGATGGCGCTTACGCGGTTCTCCTGCAAACCCGTCGCGGCGGCTAGGCGCGACCGTGAGAATCCCCTCGCGCTGAGGAATCGGAACACCGCACCGACATCCCTACGGGCGAGGACGTCAGGCAATCGAACGCCTTCCACGGACTCCGTCAACCACCAATGCGGGTCGACCTGTGGCTCAGCACGCACCTAGACGTCACCTCCAGGTCAGATCATCTCCCGGATGGGTTTCATAGATCAAGATGAACCCTTGAGAGCGCATGGTGTCGAGGCCATTCCATCGTCACCTCGTCGCGGATCAGCTGATCAGACTGACCTGGCCAGTTGGCGGCGAGCCGCAGTTCCCGCAGGAACAGCAGGGGGTCCATCTTAGACCCCCACGGCGGTCTGATCTGCACCGGATTCGCTCGCCACGCTTGCTACATATCGCCGTTCGGTGATCAAGGCTCTCAATCCCGAGGGCTCGGGAGGTGCCGGCTCGGCTGGCGAGCGCCGTCACACGATGTGACTGGCGTGTGCCGGGTCGGCCTCCTGCGACGTTGTGATGTGGGGAGGCGGTCGCAGTGAGGTGCGACGACCTGGGGACGACGGGCTCTTGGCTGCCTATGGCGGTGCCCTCCGGCGAGTGCGCAGTCGACGGCCGCCATCTTTCAACGTCGCGAGGCGTGAAGTGAGCGGGTTGCTGGTAGGCGTGGGCTGGTACGGGCTACGGCCGTGCCGCGTGCCGGATACGCAGGAGTTATTCGCGGTCCGTAGGGACTGGCCGAATCAACGTACGCACGAATTCGTTCTGGCGCGGCTGACGGAGGCCGCTGCGAGCCGGGAGGCGGTCGCCGACGGCAGGTACTGGCGCCGCAGCCCGGTGCGGCCTCGGTTGAGTGTGGTGGCGATCAGTGCAAATGATCTGCGCATTCATCGTCGCCGACCCGACTGCTCGGCGCCTGACTGTCCCTCAGCTGCACCTACTCCGCTGATAGAGGTGGCGTGATGAGCGTGCGTGTGGCGCTGGCGCAGCGGACGTTGGGTTCGTCGGCTCTGTGGGTGTACGCGGTGGGTGCCTCGTCGCCGTTGACAGTGCTGGTGGGCGGCCTGCCGACGACTTACACGGCGACGGGCGTCGTGGGCGTGCCAGCGAGCTTCGTGGCGATCACGCTGGTAGTGGGTTTGCTGGTCGTCGGGTACGGCGCGGTGTCGAGGCACGTTCCTCACCCGGCACCGTTCGTGGCGATCCTGGCGCGGGGCTACAACCCAACGGTGGCGCTGGTCGGCGGTCTGCTGAGCCAGCTCGGCTATCTCGCCATCGGGGTGTCACTGTACGGGCTGATCGGCGCGACGCTGGCCGGGCTAGTCGGCGGCAGCTGGCTGGTGTGGGCGCTTGCCGCGTGGGCTGTAGTAGCCGTAGTCGGCCTGCAGGGCGGGGTCGCTAATGCGCGGCTGCTCGGGTCGCTGCTGGCGGTGGAGATCGCGGTGATCGTCTTCTACAACATCGCGGCCTGGTCGAACCCGGCCGATGGGCAAGTCAGCCTGGCTGCACTCGCGCCGTCGAACTTGGTGGTGACGGGTGTCTCTGGTGTGTTGGCCTTCGGGATGGCCGCGATGGTCGGCGCGGAGACGGCTCCGGTGTACGGGGAGGAAGCCCGTCCGGGGACGGTGGGACGGTCGATGCTGTCGGCGGTACTGTTCCTAGGCGCATTTTATGCCTTGGCAGCGCTTTCGATGTCGGTGACGGCCGGCCCGGGTGGGGTTGTCGACGCCTCCCGAGACCCCCAGAGCGGGCCTCTGGTGCTACTGGGCCGGGTTTACGGGTCGAGCGTGACCACGATCGCGACGTTGCTGCTGGTGACCAGCGTGTTGGCGGCGATCGTATCGTTTCACTCGACGTTCGCCCGCTATGTGTTCGGGATGGCCCGCGAGCGTCTGCTTCCGCCCGGCTTGGCGGCGGTCAGCCGCAGCGGCATGGGCGGCGCGCCGCGCGGCGGTTCGCTCGTGCACTCCGCGTCCACGCTCGTGCTGATCGGCACGTTCGCGTATTTCGACGCGGACCCGATGGCGACCATGTTCACGTGGCTGTCGACGATCGGCGCAGTCACGGTCCTGGTCCTGTTGGTGGCCGCATCGGGCGCGGCGCTGCGGTTCTTCGCCCACGGCTACGGCGCAGCCGAGGGCGTGTTCGTCCGGCAGATCGCCCCGATGGCTGGCCTAGTGCTCGGTGTCCTGATGATCGCGATGATGTTGGCGAGCCTGCATTCTCTGCTCGGCCTGCCGACGGGATCGCGGCTGCCGCTACTCGTCGTCGCGCTGATCGTGGTGGTCGCTGCGGCCGGGGCGGTGTGGGGCGCGCTGCTGCACCGGGCCGACCCGGTGCGGTGGGGCCAGGTCGGGCGCGGTGTGCCGCATCCACTGACCGCGGATGTGTCGCGCCTGCAGACGCTGGAGATGTGAGATGACCACCCCAGGACTTCACGATCAGGGCGCGGCTCACGCCGCAAACCCTCTGGTGGAGCACCCGTCGCGGTCGGATGTGCGCAGGCAGGCGGTCCAGCGGATGAGGCGTATGTCGGCGCTGCACGCCCGCCACGCCTGGGACCAGCGCTACCGCGACCCGATCGCCCCGCACTCCCTGGCGGTCCTATACGTGCAGCCCGACTCCGAGCGCGAGCAGCGATACCTGCTCAGCGCCGCGTGGCGGCTGTGGCTGGAGGGCCCGGAAGCCACCGACCTGCCACGCCTGTTGTTCGACCTGCACCATCAACTCGCCCCGCGAGCGGTGCTGGACGGGTTCGACATCCGAGACGAGCTGATGACTGGCCGGGACAAGACCATGTCGGCGAAGGCGGTCTATGCGGGTGTCGCCGTGTCGAGCCTGGACACCGAGAAGGGAACTTGGGTTCAGGCGCGACGGGCCGCGGCGTCGGAGGGTGACATCCCCGGCAGGGTGTTCGTGGTCCTGACCGACGGCACCGTCGTCCTCTGCGATCGGGGTGCCAGCACCGAGCTGGGGATGTTCAAGGTTCGCTCGACCCACGACCTGGACTACGCCCCGGGGCACTCGCCGTACTCGTGGACCGCGGTGACCCGGGCCGCTCTGAGTAAGGACCCTGACGACCCGCGCGATCCGCTGCGCTGGTTGGCGGCACTGTCGGACACGTTTGAGCAGGCCGACAATAGGCGGGTCCTGTCGACGCGGGCCGCAGGCGGGCAACCGGGGCGGAGGCGGGCATGACCCTGATCCCGGCCCGCGATACCGGCCCCACCCTGCGGGATTTGCTGGAGAAGGCCAGCGCCGGGCAGCGCTACAACCTGGCCTTTCCTGGTGCGACCGACCTGACCCATCAGATCCTCGCCGAGCTGATGACCACTCAGCTGCTCAACAACGTCGGCAGCCCGTATGACGGCGGCCACGGCCACAATCACACCAAGGGCCTGGAGGTCGAGGTCGTCGATATGGTCGGCGACATGATGCGGGCCCCGGCAACGCGGTGGGGATACGTCACCGGCGGATCGACCGAGTGCACCGAGCACGCGCTGCTGAACGCCCGAATGCAGTTTCCCGACCTGGTGGTCTACTCAAGTGCCGACGCCCACTACTCCGTAGCCAAGATCACCCGGAAATTGATGCTGCCGTTCGTGACGGTCGCCTCCACCCCGACCGGGCAGATGGACCTGACCGATCTGGAAGGCGAGCTTGCGCGGCGCCGCGACCGACCCGCGATGATCGTCGCGACTGCGGGCACCACCGTGACCGAGGCCGTCGACGACGTCGCCGGGATCACCGCCATCTGCCGGCGGCTCGCGCTGACCCGCCGCCGCATCCACGTCGACGCCGCCTTGTCTGGCCCGCCCCTGGCGCTGCTGCCGGAGACCGTCCGCCCAGCATTCGACTTCACCGCGGGAGCGACGTCAATCGGCATCAGCGGACACAAGAGCCTCGGCACACTGATGCCCTGCGGGGTGATCGTCTACGCCGAAGCACCGTACGCCGCGGCGATCGCCCGTGTCTCCTACACCGGCACCCGTGACGTCACTATCACCGGATCTCGGTCCGGCCACACGCCGCTGCTGCTGTGGAGCGTTCTGGCCGGGCTGGGCAGCGACCTGCACACCAATCGTTTCGACGCCGCACGCCAGTTGGCCGAGCAAGCCCGCGCACGGCTGGCTGATATCGGTGTCGACGCCCAGCGCAACCCGCACGCTTTCACGGTTTACTTCCCGCCCCCGCCGCCGGAGCTGCTTAAGAAATGGACCGTGACCGGCGACGAGCGGTACAGCCACATCATCGTGATGCCCGGCACGGAAGCGGAGCAGCTCGACGAGCTGGTCACGGACTGGCAGCTGCTGATGCGGCCCGTCCCCGCGCCGAGACGCAAGCTCGCACGGCTGCTCGGCACCGCCGCGACGAAGGGTGGGCCATAACCGCCGGCCAACGCGCCAACATAGTGCCTGGCATCGGCTGCTTCACGGGGGCACCCACTGGCTGAGCAGCCATGCCGAAATCTCCGTCGCCCGCAGGGGGTGCGACGGATCGCCCGGGACGAGGGGCCCCGGGCGGCGGTTCAGACCCGCGTGCAGCGCTGACCGAGCCGGACACCTCCGCCAGCGCTGTGCGGGTCTGGGCCGCCGCACCCCAAACGACTCCGGCAGCTTCCGGGCGCGCCCGCAACGTCGCCCCGCGGCCAAAGTCCGGTCACCCGCCGCGAACCTGCCGGGGCTGAGGCAGGGCGAGTCAGATGCCTCCCACTCGCCCTGCCTCACGCCAAGACTGAAAGGACACCAGGTGACCAGCGACTATCTGCCCATCATGGGACGGCCCGCCCGCCAGCCCGTTTCCTTCGAGGAGTTGGTGCGCTGCGCCTGGTGAAGCGGCCCCATGGCGGCCGTCAGCGGCATCGACGGCGCACGGGGCTACCAGTGCCCGCCACGGTGCAGCCGCAAGCACCCCGTCGACGCCGACTGGCTCGAACGCCATGTTCTCGACGCGCTGCACCACCGGGTGAGGCTCGCCGATATCCCGAACGTGTTGGACGCGGTCACTATCGGTGCCGCCCAGCTCAGGCAGGTCCGGCTGAAGTGGCGTGTGCACCACGTGTCGATCACTCAGCCGGGCGACAGGCCGACCGTGCGTTTCGTCCCCGCCAGCCACGACCAACGGAGTACATGATGACCGTCACCGAACCGCGCGCCGCCCGCACCGACTTGATCCGTGCCCTGACCAGAGTTGAGCGTGTCTTCGTCATACCCGTCAGCGCAGACGGGCAGCTCCTACTGCTGCGCCACGAACTCGCACGCGGGGCGTACTGGACCTTCCCGACCGTGCCACGAACCCTGCCGCGCATGCACCTGGCACCGCTAGCACGCAAACTGACCCGCGATGAGCTCGGCGTCGAACCGACACAACTGCGCCTGGTCGCCGTCCTCGAACCAAGCCGCGCACACGGACGCGCCGCCGTCTACGCCGCCGAAATGCCAGGCACCGGCACACAGATCATCACCAATCGCGCCAGCCATCCCATCCGACGGCATCCGCTGCAGGCGATGACGTTCACCGCCGACACTCTCGCAGTGCTCGACGTCCGGCCTATCGCGATCACTGCCCTGCTGACGAGTGGCGGCGATCCCGCCCGTAACGCCATGCAGCTACCCGACCTGCTCCATGCAGCTACGAGCGGCCAGGACGATCGATAAGTATCCCAGGACGCGCACCATCACATACCCACGAGCGCGCCGCATGGCGACCGGCCTGGACAGGAGCGTGCCCAAGAACCTGCGTATGTGATCGACACCCCTGCCCCAGAGCGCCAGCGGACATGAATATCACCGAGAGAGTGCACAACAACCTCCGGATAGGTACCGACCCGGAGTCGTCGGTCTGGGCCGTACCGCCGAGGAGAAGGCGTTGCGCTCGTACACCACCCGCCCGCCTGCTATCACAACGGTCGCGCTCGCGCCATTGTACTCGCCGGGTTCGATCGATTGGAGATCCGCATCGAGGAGGCAGATATCGGCGGCCAGGCCGGGCGCCAAGGTCCCTTTCCATTGTTCGGCGTGATCCTGTCGGGCAGGGGCGGAGGTGTATGTGCGCAGCGCGTCGGTGAGGCCGATGCGCTGCGCAGGCCCTGAGGTGGCGTTATCGTTGCCAGTTCTGAGGACCATGCTGGTCAAGCCGTGGAGCCACTGTGGGTCGGTGACCGGGGCATCCGACCCGGAGGAGATCCGCACGCCAGCCTGTAGGGCTGTGCGGTACGGCCAGTGGTAGTCGGTCCGCCGGTCGCCGATGAGCGGTGCCAGCGCGCGGCCGATTAGGTATTTGATCTCTGCGTTGAAGTTCGCGTCGATGCCATGGCGGGCCATGCGTGCGAGAGTCGACGGGGACACCATGTCTCCGTGGATGAGGTAGTGGCGGTGGGAGTTGGGACGGTTCCTCAACGCTGCTACGTAGGCAGCGACGACGGCGTCGATGGCGGCGTCACCACACGCATGGGTGCCGATCTGAACCCGAGCGCGGTGAGCGCGTCCGATCATGCGGTTCAGGTTCGCGACCTGCTCGGCGACGTTGCCGCCGGCGATCGTGAGGCTGCCGTACATCCCGTCGGTGTAGGGCGTATGCATCCACGCGGTGCGGGCCTGAGTCGGCACTCCGTCAGCCACGATCTTCACACCGGCCAGCCTGAACCAACGGCGTGACGCGTGTGAACGCCAGCCGCGCAGGACTGCGAGCGTCTCGTCCATGGTTGTCGGCGAAGCGCCTGCGTGCAGGAGTGCCGTTACGCGCACTGTTTTGTCGCCTGCTGCCGCCATCTGCTCGTAGAGTGCAGCGAGTCGTGGATCGATGCCGGGTTCGGTGACGCTGGTAATGCCGCGGGCGTTCAGGGCGGCGCTTGCAAGTTTGACAGCTTTGACGAGGTCGGCACCGCTGTACGGAGGCACAACGCGTTGGAGCAGTTGCTGAGCGCCTTCGCGTAGCACCCCGCTCGGCTGTCCGTCGTGGTCGCGCTCGATGACGCCGCCTGCTGGAGGGACCGTCTCGGGGGTGATGCCCGCGAGTCGGATCGCGGCGGAATTTGCTGTGCTCGTGTGGAGAGTGAAGTCCACGAGGATGGTCGGCCTGTCTCCCGTGACGGGGTCGAGGTCGTGACGCGTGGGAGCTCGTGGCAGCCGGAGTTCGGACCAGCCCCGTCCTCTGATCCATTCACCGGACGGGGTCTGTGCGGCTGCCGCCGCGACGCGGGCGATGAGTTCGTCGAGCGTTTCCGTGTCGAGATCAACGGAAAGCGGAGGAAACGTCAGACCGTAGGAGGTGAGGTGCAGATGGCTGTCGTTGATGCCGGGCATGACGGTGTTGCCGCCAGCATTGATAACCTCGGTTCGCCTTCCGATCAACCTGCGCATGTCTCGGTCGTCGCCTACGGCCGCGATCTGGCCGTCCTTGATTGCCAGAGCTTGGGCGCGGCGCCCGTGACGGTCGAGAGTGTGGACGCTGCCATTGTGTATGACAAGGTCAGCCTGAACATCGGCGTTACGCGAGGGGTCAGCCGCGGCTGCCGTGGCGGGCAGGATCGCAGCGGCAGCGGCTGCCCGCAATGCCTGGCGGCGAGTCATGGCAGGTGTCATCGGACCTTCCTTTATGACGGTCTTATGGATGCGAGACGGTTTCCCGGTCGTCTTCTGCTCGGCGGGCATCACGGCAGTGGCAGGCGCGCCCCCGTCTGGTGTGAATGGGTGAGGGCTGCCGCCCACGCGGAGGTGGAGGGCAGCCCTCACCTGCCCGGTCAGCGGGCAGCAGCCATCACTCGGGGAGGATGTGATGTCCGCTGCCGACCGGGCAGAGGGCGGTGGTCGCTGCGTTCGCGGTGCGCGTCGCGACCACCTGTGTGGTCACGGGCTGCGGACGGGTCAGACGCCGGACTGGATCACGCCGAGGCGTGCGCAGCCCCAGTGTCCGGGCGCGTTCTTGGCTCCGGGCGGGCCTTCGATGGCCCAGGTGCGGTGGTACATCGCGGCGGCGGTCTGCGGGCCGTAGATGCCATCCCTGGTGATCTTGTGCCACTTCTGCGCCAGGTCGACGGCGGCCTTGGTCTTGGGGCCGTAACTGCCGTCGACCTTCAGTGGCGTCTTGATCACGCTGAGGTAGCAGGAGTTGAGTGAGGTTTGCAGGGCTCGGACGCCCCAGTGGTTGGTCAGGCCGGGTGCCATCGTGCATTTCCAGGTCATGTTCGGCCCGGGGTTGTAGACGGGCGCGTAGCCGACCATGTCGTGCTCGATGTCCCAGTCCTGGACCCAGGTCCCGACGACGTAGCCGAGGCCGTTGCACTTGGGTGTCGCGGCCTGTGCCGGCGATGCGGTGATGGTCACCAGCGTTGTGACGAGCGCCGCCAGGAGCCCCCAGGTGGTGAGTAGTCGCGCCCTGCCTCCGATAGTGCGACTGGGCTCGGCGGCGGCAATCGCGGCCGTGCTGACTTCGGACGCCGTCATCGCAGTTGCCTCAGCAACCAGGTGACCGGGTCGGGCCAGTTCGGGTCGTCGGCCCGAATCGGGGTCGCCACGGCCCGTCTCGGCTCGACCTTGCTGGCGCTCTGCGGGGTGCGGCGCGGGTCGCGCCGGCTGCCGTAGCCGGTCAGAAGTCCCTGCCGGTTCTTGCGTGATTTCCACACTGATCCTCCAGTGGTCTGGCCTCGCGGTTCGAGGCCGGGTGGTTTAGGTGAGCGGGTTGAGCGCCGGGGCCAGGCGACCTCCGAGGCGCAGGCAGCCGGCCGCGGTGGCCAGACCGCCGAGCGCGCAAAAGGTCCACAGGCCCGCGGTGCCGGACATGGCGGTCACCGCTCCGGCGGCCAGCGGGGCGACTACGGCGGACAGGCCCATCGCGGAGCCCCAGATGCCGAAGTAGGTGCCGCGCAGGTGGTCGGGGGCCAGCGATGCGACGACGGCGGGTGCGACGGCGAAGAATGCGACCTCGCCGGCGACCCAGATCGGGGTGGTGAGGATGAGCCAGGTCACCGAGGTGCCGATGCCGGTGATGGCCAGGCCGGTGCCGACGGTGGCGATGCCGATCGCGCACACCCGGATGGGGTCTTGGTGTTCCAGGCGGCGTTGCATGGCGAGTTGGGCGATGAGGACGGCGGCGGGGTCGGCGGCCAGGATCAGGCCGTACAGCGCCGGGGTCGCGCCGAGTTCGGCCGCGACGACCGGGATCGTGATCATCGACTGCATGTGGATGGTGAAGAACACGGCCGTGATCGCGGTGAACGCGATAAGCCTGCGGTCGGCCAGCGCCTCGCCCCATCGGGACTTCTGTCCAGGCGCGCGGGCGGGGTCGGGTGGCAGTGCGGCGGCGGCGATGATGCCGAACGCGGCGTTGGCGGCGGCGTTGAGGACGAACAGGGCGACGAAGTTGCTCTCGGCGAGCGCGCCGCCGACGATGCAGGCGACACCGCGGCTGGTGTTCATGACCAGGTAAAGGGCGGCCAGGGCTCGGGCCCGGCGTTGCTCGGGCACGGTGTCGGTGATGAGGGCCTGGGAGGCGGGCCGGTACAGGTCGAACATGCATCCGGCCAGCGCCGCGAAGACGGTCAGCGACCACAGGCTGTGTGACAGCCCGAGTGCCAGGTACGCCGCCGAGGCTCCGAACGCGGACACGATGATGACGTGGCGGCGGCTGTATCGGTCGGACAGCCAGCCGCCCAGCGGTGTCGCGGCGGCCCAGCCGAGGCCGAACGCGGTCAGCACGAGGCTGGTCTGCGTGGCGGTGAGGGCGCGGTCGGTGACCAGCCAGTAGGACAGGAACGGGACGACGAAGTAGCCGAGGCGGGCGGTGCCGACGGCGGCCAGCAGCGTCCAGCAGGTGCGGCCCAGGGAAGGGATGGGCGGCGGGGCGTGTTTGCCGCGGTAGTGCGGCGCCGCGACGAGCGTGGTCATGCCTCGTCACCGTCGTCCGCGGCGATGTCGATGTCGAAGGCGTCGGTGGCGGCCGGGAGGGCGTTGAGGACCTTGCGGGTATCGTCGCCGCGCATCCACACGTATCCGGCCAGCCCGCCCCACTGCCCGGAGCCGGTGGGCCCACCGGCATCGCCGACGCGGGTCACGACGCGGGCGTCGATGACGCCGGGGAGTGCCATGATCTGGTCGCGGGTGGCGATGCGGGTGACGGTGCCGGGTGGCACGTAGGGTCCGGCCCAGCCGTAGACGCCGTCGGCGCGGGTGATCTGCGGGCGGGTGGGTGTGCCCTGTGCCAGGTCGGCCAATAGCGACGCAACGTCGATGCCGTAGGCGTGGGCCAGGGTGGTCTGGATGCCGCCGCCACCGGGGCGGGCGGCGACTTCGCCGACCAGCCACTGACCGTCGCGGGCGAGGTAGATCTCGGTGTGGGTGAAGCACGTGCTTGCCCGCAGTGCCCGGCACGCCTTCTCCGCCAGGGCCAGGACCGGTCCGGCCTCGGGCTCCTGGTCGATGAGCACGGACCCGAGCACGCCGCCGATGCCGTGCAGCGCTGGGACGGTGTAGACCATGGGTGCCTGGTAGACCGGTTCGCCGTCGATCCAGTAGGCGTCGACGTGGAACTCGTCGAGGATGTGGATGTACTGCTCGACCATGAACCCGCCCTGGGCCGCCAGCCCGCGGAACGCGGGTTCGGCGCGGAAGAAGGGGCTGGTCGGGAGGTCGGCGGTGAACACGCCCTGCCGCTCCAGGTGGGCGAGGTGTTCGAGGCTGCGCACGACGTGGGTGTTGGTCGACCCGAAACCGCGTACCGGCTTGACGACGACGGGGAACCCGCCGACTCGCGCTGCGGCGGCCGGGACGTCGGCGGCGCTGTAGGCGACCTCGTGCGAGGCGACGTCGACGCCGGCCGCGTACAGCTCGTCCTTCATGATCGACTTGTCGACGAATCCGAGCGCGTTGCCCTCGGTCTGGCCGGGCAGGTCCATCAGCTCGCGCAAGGTCCCAGCGGCGATCAGCGCGCCTTCCCAGACGGTGGCGACCTGCCGGACCCGGCCGCGCAGCCGTTTGGCGATCTGCGCGAGTTCGGCGTGGGAGGTCCAGGAGCTGATGGAGATGACCTCGTACGGCGGCCGGGCGGCCAGGCGGGCGGCTGCGTTCGGTGCGGTGAGGCAGACGATCACGTCTTGCCCACGAGCGGTGAGTTGGTCTTCGATGGTGGGTGTCTGGTTGGACAGCACGAGCACGGTCACGGGGTCACTCCTCATTTCATGCAGGCATTGACCGGCAGGTCTCCTGCGCCTGCGGCGGGTACGGGCGGTCGAGGCCGAGGCGTCCCGGTCGGGCGGGGCTCGGCGGGTGTCGTGGGCGGTATCGGGGTCGGGGTGCTGGTGCTGTTTTCGGGCATGGCGAAGCCGCCCCTCGGTGCGATGGATGTGTCAGCGGTGCTGGCGGAGCGGTGTGTTGTGGGTCAGCGCACGATGGTCAGGTGCGCTCGGCGCGTGCGGCCGGTCAGCTGCGCGATCACGTCGTCGATGTCGCGGCGGCTAAGCGCAGGGGTGCAGATCAGGTGGCTCGTGCCGGGCACCGCTGCCAGCTCCCAGACGTGGCGTACGCGCGCCGCCGGGGTCGACATCACGACCGTGACCGCGTGGTTGTGCCGCCACGCTGGCCAGCCGGAGGCGTTGAGGCTCGCGGCGGCGTAGCGGGCGTTGTCGAGTGCGGTCTCCACGATCTGCCGCAGCCCCGGCAAGCCCAGTGAGCGCAGCATGTACCAGAGCGCGACCGTGGCGTGGGCGTGGCGGGACCGGGGCAGAAACGCCAGCGCCCAGGACTCGTCGGTGCGAGAGCCGTGGGCGTCGCCGGGCGCGGCGAGCAGGATTGCCGACCCCATGGGGGTGCCCAGGAACTCCTGCCCGCCGATGGCGATCGAATCGGCGCCGTCGGCGAAGTCGAAGCCGGGCCGGGCGCGGGTCGGCAGTGTGGCGAGGGTGAGGCCGGACAGCGGCGCGTGGGCGTGGATCCACCGGCGGGTGACGTTCAGGTCGCGGCACAGCAGCGCGATGCGGGTGACGTCGTCGACCGACTCGGAGGTGGTTGAGCCGACGTTGGCGACGATGACGGCGGGGCGGTGCCCGTAGGTGAGCAGCCGCCGGGCGAGGTCGTCGTAGTCCATCTCGCCGGTCGGCAGGGTCGCGATCAGCTGTGCGGGCATGCCCGCCGTCGAGACCGCCCTGGCCACGGCGACGGTGTCGGCGGTGCAGTAGACCATCGCGCCAGGGTGCTCGCAGGAGGCCGCATGCAGCGCCGCCGTGGTCGCCTCGTACGTGCCTGGCATGACTCGACCCCACCAGTTCGGCGGCGCGCGGAACAGCTCGGCCGCGAGCTGGAGAAGCTGGCTTTCCATTCCCGCCGCAGGTGCCGGCGGTGCGGCTCGGTCGGCGGGGTCGGCACCGTCGAGGGTCAGCGGCCACAACGCGCCCAGCGGCGCCAGGTCCACCGCCGGGGCTGGCGCCAGTGGGCTCGCGGGAGTCTGCTGGCGGCGTACCAGGTCGGCGACGCGCTCGACCTCCCACATCAGACGGTCTCTCGGGACCGCGCCGCCAAGCGCGCCGGTTCCGTTCCTGAGCACTTCGATCACCTCACTACGTATCCTCTGTAACTCTTATAGAGAATACGTAAGCACGAGTGTCGCTCTCCGTCAACCGTTCTGTGCGATTTGATCTTGCTCTGGCGGGTTATATAAACTCCGTGTAGGTCATACGATCAGCCGTCAGCGCATTGGTTAGATCCCGATTTGCCTACCTTGATGGGGGACATTGCGGTGGACTTGGCGCACCAAGACCCCAGATTTGAGGCCAAATACGAGGGGCCTCCCGCCGACCGTCGCCGGGCCAGCAGGCGCAAGCACCCGGACTTCGCCGAGATGCCCGCCGACGCCCTCACCCGGCAGCCGTCCGATACCCAGCCGGTCACTGAGGACGAGGCGCTGGACTGGATGCGGCGCTGGAGCGCGTCGCACGGCAAAGAGGTGCCCGAGGAACTGCCGTCCTGGCTGAATCCGCTCAACGTGATGGTGGTGCGTGTCCCGCCGCAGTTGCAGGCGCTGTTCAACGCGCGGTGTGAGATCGAGGGCATGCATCCGGCCGCTCGGCTCGAACTGCTGATGTACGAGTTCATCCGGCAGCAGGTCGAGCCCGACCGCGCGAACGTCCGTGAGCGGTACGAGACCTACTGGGACGACACCGTCGAGGAGGCGCGAAAGGGCCTGCGCAAGAGCCGCTCGGGCCGCGACGGCTAGCTGGGGCCCGGCCCGCTCGTGTAGGCCAACACGGGTAGCATGCCGCACGTCACGCCGACGGCTGCTGCTCCTGCGGCAGAAGTTGCATGACTCGGATTCGCGGATTCTGCGGCAGGTCCATGACTATCACCTGCACCACCACCGGCTCTTGCTGGAACGGCACGTGTAGGCCTCGCGGCCGGTCGTCGAGGTGGTCGATGATGCACGGAGTCCTGCGCCACCCGGCCCTGGCTGCTGGAACCGCATTGACGGCCTCGGCCAGAACGTCCTTCATGGGGTCGCTGCCCCAGCGCGGCAATGCTGCGCGTACCTGAGCGATCATCGGCATCGCCCAGTCGGTCTCCCAGGCGAGCAGCTTCGTCTGCGCCTCGGGGTACACGCAGATCCAACGCACCATGTTGCGCTCGTACGAAAGGTGTGGAAACCAGCGGGCGGCTTCGGCGTTCCATGCCACGACGTCGCCCGCGGGCGTCTGGCACCAGGCCGGGACGCCGCTCTGGTCGATGATGCGCTGCACCGTCTCGTCCACTTCCAACGCCGGTGGCCGCTGGCTTGGCACCGCGTCGCGGCCGGCTGCCAGCTGGTACAGCACGTTGCGCTCGTGGCAGTCCAGCCGCAGTACATCGGCGACGGCGTCCAGGAAGGCGTCCGAGTAGCCGGGATTGATCTCGCCGCGTTCAAGGCCGCCGTACCAGGTCAAGGACACACCGACCAGGCTCGCGACCTCGGCCTGCGACACACGCTGGCGCTTGCCTTCTCGTTGGGGCAGGCCTGGCACAGTGCGGCGGTCCAACCGCAGACGCCAGCCCCGGGTCAGCGTTCTCAGCTCCGCGCTCGCACCCAGCGCGCGGGTGCTCAACCGCGAAGGCCCACGTGAGCGGGCCGCCGGTCTGTGCCTGGTCCCCTTCAACGTCATCCCCCGTCCAACAGCGGAGGCGACGAGCCGCATCGGACGCACGTCGCTACCAGCTGTCACTGAGCGCAACAGCCTACCGCTGGCCCGGGTCTGCTGCTGCCCCGTCCGCCGTCACGCTCCGGAGACTAGCGGTGCCGCACAACGGCGATGGCCGCGAGCAAAATAGGCACTGCCAATGTGCATTTTGGTAGTGGACCTTGTCCAGGGTGCTCGCATCGGCCATCCTGGACTGGCCGCACGCAAATGCACTTCGCAAGTGCAGTTGTCGGCGCTGTCAACTGCACACCGTTGCTGGCTGTAGCCAGACTCGACCGGGTCGGGGGCTTACCAAGCCCGCCGACGCCGGGTAGTCGTCGTCGCCCCACCCCAGGGGTGGCCGGTTCGGCTGCCCGGGTGCGTTGGCGTGCGGTGGAGTTGACAACGAGGGGGTTGTGCGTGAAGAAGCCGACCATGCAGGAACGTCAGCGCCCACCGACGGGACGCGGCACACCAGCGGCTGGCAGCGAGCATCCGTTACGCAAGCAGTGGTCGGTTGCCACTGCGTTGTTGGCCACGACGACGCCGTACACCGACGAACTGATATTGATCGTCGAGGTACCGCGGAGTTTGTTCCCGCCACGCAACTTCGCCAACGTCAGGGACGATCCGGTGATCGTCGCGGTTCATCCAGGGCTGCGCGTTCAACGTAGCGGGGAAGCGGCGACTGTGACCCTGTTCGGGCTCCTGCTCGGCAGATGCGCTCTGCCAGTGGATGCGCGCTGGCGCAACGAGACGCGTTGTGTGATCGGTGTCGGCACGGGACTGGCTGACTCTGATGGCACGATCGACGTCGAGATCTTCTTCGATGATCTGGCCGATGGACTGGCCGTCATCGCCGACGCTGCCATGACCGACGTCGTCACCGCCCCGTAGGAACGTGGGCCGAGGTGGTCTTACCCCCGCCACCCTCGGCGCGCTTGGGCGGCGCAGGGAACTGGCACGCAGAGCGCCGAAACGCAGAAAGGGCTACTTCTGCGTTCGGCTGCGGCGTGCGGCGGCGAGGGAGAGTCGCCGCCGCACACCTGCGCCCTTACTTGAGGTCGGACGGTTGCCGCTGGATCGAGCCGAGCACCCGCACGGTGGTGCTCAGGCGGATCGGCGCGTCTTCAGGACCACGCAGAACCGGCTTGATCCTGATCAAGCGGCGGAGGCTTCGCCCGGGGCCGTACGGCTGGTTGCGTGGGTGGCCGCTGACCCAGTACCGGTGGTCGGGCTCGGCCCGGGTGCTGCCGCCGGAGCTCACGCCCGGTTGTCGGCCGGGCTGTGTGCGTGCCTTGATGCGCACCAGTTTGACCTCCGGCGGCTGAGCGCGCCCGCGCTGGTAGGACTTCCGCTTGCTCGACGACACCGGCACGGCCGCGACCTCGGCGATCGTCTGGTCGATCAGCAGCCACGTCGTAACTGCCGGGGCGAGCGGGTGACTGCCGTCGATCACGGTCTCGGCCGAGACGTACTCGACGTGGACGGGCAGCAGCCAGCCGATGTCCTGGCGCAGTTGCGGCATCAGGTCGTCGTCGAGGACGGCGGCGATGCTGCGGTAGCAGGCGATGAGCCATCCCTGCTCGTGTGCCGTCCACGACACTGCGCCGATCGGATGCTCGCCGCCGACGGGCCGGGGCCAGACCATCAGACCGTCCGGCGCGGGCAGGATGTCGTCAGTTATCACGGCCTCGGGAAGATCGGCGCACACCGACTCCGCCAGGTCGGTGTTCTCGTCGTCGACCCACAGCAGCTGCCCGCGGTCGAGACCGTCGGCGAGTAGGCGCCGCGCGCCCTGCAGCGGCTGCGGCAGCAGGGCCGGTCCACGCAGCAGGTTGGCCAGCCGGGCGCGCATCTTCGGCAGGCTGTCGGCGGACAGCTTCGCTGCTGGCCACCGCGTGACGGTCAGTAGCGTCCGGTACGGGTAGCGCGCCTGCACTAGGGCTTGCTGGAATAGGCGCAGCGTTTTCTCCGCCATGCCGGACACCTGCCACCGCGATGCGGCAAGTGACCGTTCGGCCAGCTCGGCGGCTTGGAGACGTTCGATGAGGTCTGCGCACCGGTAGCAGGCGTGCCACAGGTTCGCGTATTCCTGGATGTTGTTGTGGTCGTCGGCGGTGAACAGGTCGGCAGTCTCGTACATCCACACCGGGTGCGGGCCGTTGCAGAAGTGGCAGCGCAGGACCCGCTTGGCGTCGGAGTCGGTAAGTGGCAGGCCAGGGAATGGGGCGTGCCCACGCGCGCCGAGCGGGTGCTCGGCGGCGACGCCGAGGTCGGTGTCGGCCTCCGACAGCGGCAAGCCGCAGGTCAGGCACGGCCGGATCATGTCGAGATTCACAGCGACCGCCGCCGGGTGCGGCGAAGGTCGCGCAGGCGAGGTCCGCGCCGCGGCGACCGGACGGGCATCTGCATGCCCGGCTCGTACACCGCGTACGCCGGACCACCGTGCCGCTTCTTCGCGTGGTACATCGCGATGTCGGCGCGGTGCAGGCCCACCTCCTCCATCGAGTCGCCGGAGTCGATCCAGCAGGCCCCGACACTGACGGCGACCCGCAGGACCACGAGCCCTTCGTCGGTCTCGACGTGGGCCGGGCGGGCGGTGGCCGCCACCACCGAGGCCGCCACGGCGGCAACATCACGGCGGGCGGGCAGGGCCACGGCGAACTCATCGCCAGCCAGCCGGGCAGCCACCCCGGCGTGCCGTTCGGCGACCCGGGCCAGCCGCTGGGAGACCACGCGCAGCAGCTGGTCGCCGACGTGGTGACCGTAGGTGTCGTTGACCTGCTTGAACAGGTCGACGTCGACGAGCATGACGATGCTGGCACCGTGCCAGCGCGGCTCGTGTTCGAGCATGAGCAGGCCGGTGCGGTTGAGCTGCTCGGTCAACTGGTCACGCGTCAGCGACCAGGCAGCGCCCTCGACCTGCTCATGCATTCGACGCAGGGCTGGCAGGGTCGAGAACAGCCCGGCGGTGAATCCCACGGCGAGCAGCACGCCGCCGCATAAGACGAACATGATGATGTGGAACACTTGGGTTCTCCATTCGGTGGAGAGCCCGGGACGCCTTCGTTGTCTAGGCGCGGCGTCCCGGGCGTATATGACGAACGGCCCGCCGGATGGCGGGCCGCTTTTCGTGCTTCACACCCCCGCGGGGTGACCGATCCGTGCAGGCTGTCAGCCCGGGATCGGGATGGGGCCGAGTTCGGCTAGGACACCGTCGCGGTACTCGAACCTGACGGCGTTCTTGAACGGCGCCGGCGTGAACACCACCGCCCTTTCCGAGCCGGTGTCGCTATCGAAGCTCCACCGGTAGCCGCGCGTGGTGGCGAGCACGACCTGCCGCAACTGCGCGACGGTGAACCCGCAGGGAACGTCGCCGCCGTCGCTGCGCCGCCGCTGGTGACGCTCTATCGCCAGGTAGGGGCACAGGTCGACCGCCGCCCGCATACACGCGGGGTGGCCCGGCGGATCTGAGTAGGTGCGCTGCCGATACGCCGCTGGGCCGCCCACGAACGCGATCCAGTAGTCCAGCGGCGTGCCGCACTGCCCGCACAGCCTTCGCTGCGCGCAGTCCAGGACGCGTTGGCCGTTGAGCATGGCGAAGTCGACCCGGCCGTCATGCTCGCTGACGTACGGGATCGGCAGGCCCCGGCGCGGCTCGACGGGCCGGGCCGCGAGCGCGGCAGGAAGCTCGGTCATCTCGGCCCGCCGATCGGCCGGACTTTGAGGATCTGCTCCGGGATCAGCAGCGCAGCGGGCATGAGGGTGTCCGGGTCGGTGATGGGCCGGTAGCCGCTGGCCCACAGGTAATGCCAAGGCTCGGCGGGACGGCCGGGCCGCAGCCCGACCGGGTCGCCTCCGCTGATCGCGATCCCCGCGAACATGGATGAGGCGTGGCTGGCGTGGTGCGACATCGTCCCGGCGAGCATCGGGCATGCCGTGCTGGTGTACGCAGCGCAGACAGGGTCCATGCCGGGCTCGGGTGAGATCATTCGCGCGAGGTCCCGTTCGCGCATCGCGAACACGATGCGGCCCTGGTGTGGCTTTCCGCAGACCTGGCACAGACGGTGCGTCAGGCACTGGCGGCTGCGGACCTGATCGATTGCGCCCAGGCGGTGTCGGCCGTCGGGTGTGGTCGCGGTGATCCACGGCACGGCGAGTCCGCCGAGGGTCGGCAGGTGCGCGAGTTGGATCGGGATGGGCGGCGCTGCGGCTCGGCCGCCGGCGGGCTCCGGTTGCGGGGGCGAGGTGCCCATGGTTCTCCTTGACTTCGTGGAGGAACCGGGCACGGCCAGGCGGCCGTGCCCGGGGTGCGCTGATCGCGCGGGTGGCCGGGCATCGGCCAGGGGTGCGGTTGGTTGCCGTTTGGCTCGGGGGCCGTGGGGCGGCCCACGGGCCTGATGGCGCGTGTGGTGCGTGTTCACCGGCTGGTGACAGCCGCTGTGGTCGCTCCCGCTGGTGACGCAGGTTGCGAGATGGTGCCCGTGGCGGCCAGCAGGACACCGAGCATCAGCGCGACCAGTGCCGAAGCAGCGCCCGCTGACCACCGAGCGAGCGCCGATGCCTGCGGTGGCGCAGCCGGGACCGCGGCGGGGTCCTGCAGCACCTGCACGTCGGCGGGGTCGAGACCGCGCGCGGCGAGCAGTACCGTGGCGTTCGGTTCGGCGTCGAGATGGTCGTCTGACAGGCGCAGCAGCACGTATCCCGTGGGCAGCCGTTCAGGCAGGCCCGGCAGGCTCGTCGTGGTGCCGGAGGTGGTACTGACCCGCCGCCATGCGCGAGCACGTGCCAGCTGCCATGGCAGGCACGGCACCCACCGCCACACGCCGTTGTCCAGTTGCGGCACCAGCACCTCGTGATGGAGCCGCACGACGTCGCCCGGTGCCAGATGCTCGACGCGCCGCAGCACGATCCTGACGTCCGGGGCGGTCATGACGACTCCTGGGCCAGCTGCCGAACCTCGTCGCTGGGCGCCGGGTGGTGGGTGTCGAGCAGCTCGCCGGCAGATCCGGCGGCGAGGCAGGCGTCCGTGTAGTGCTCGGCGACGTCGACCAGGCAGGTGGTGATGGCCGCCTGCCAGCCCAGGGTGTCGGCGTTCTCGCCGTCGCCGTCGGGCAGCAACCTGAGGGCGTGTGAGGCGGCCTGGTCTGCGGTGGCGGCCAGTTGCTCGCCGACGACACGCAGGCCGGTCAGCAACCGGGCAAGGTCGTCGAGATCGGCGACGGCCAGCTCGACGTCTCCTCGGGATGTGGTCGCGCGCATCCATCCAGCCAGTGCCATGGTCATCTCCAGGCCGGTGCGCAGCTTGGCGGGGCTGGGCTCGATGCCGGTGAGGGTGACGTCGGCGACGAAGGTGTCCACGGCGTCGCGTAGCCGGACGCCGCGCGGGTCGTAGGCCGGGCTGGCCGGATCCAGGCGCGCATCCGGGTGTCTGTCGGCGGTCGCGGCGCATGTCGGTCGGCGCTGGTCACACAGCCCGTACGGCCGCAGGCCGTCGAAGTGGAGTCCGGATATCGGGCGGCCACAGCCGCTGCAGTACGGCAGCGTCGACTTGCGCAGTAGCGCGCCGTCGTCCAGCGGGACGCGGGACCGTAGCGCGAGTATCCGGCACGGGCAGGCGTTGCGGGTGCCTGAGACCTGGCAGGGCTTGGGATGCAGCACCAGGTTCCTGCTGGTGTCGGGGTCGGCGATGATGGTGTCGATGACGGGGGCGCCGCTCGGGGTGTCGAGCATCCACAGCTCGGGTCCGGTGGGCGCTGGTCCGCCGATCAGGTCGGGCACGCTGAGCCCGTCGACGATCACGGCGAGGGTTGTGGCATGGCGGAGCCGGTCGTCGTAGCGCCACAGCCGGTCGGTGATGACGGTGCGGTAGCGGTCGTCGGGCTTCCAGCCCTGACCGGGGATGAAGACGGTTTGCATGGTGCACCTTTCGTGGAAGAAGGGGCGGCCCTCCGATGTGGCGGGCCGCCCGGAGTGGTCAGTGCTGCTGGTTGCCGAGCAGCAGGTGCGCCTCGCGCAGCCGGTGCGCCGCGGTCTGCCAGCCGTGGCCGGCCAGCGCCAGACAGATGCCGAGGCGGTCGGCGTGCTGAGCATCGACGTCGACGAGGCCTCGCTGCGCCTGCTCGGCCAGCGCCTCGGCGGTCTGGGCGAGGTAGGCGCTGGCGAGGTTGAGCCCGGCGATCAGCCGCCGCAGCTCGCGGGTGCTGCCGATGCTGTGGTTGGGGAGCTCGGCCGCCTCGCGGAGGCAGATTGCGGCGAGGATCGAGGTGTGCACGGCGTGCACGGCGTGCACGGTGTGCGCGGGCGTGAACGTGTACTCGTCGCTCAGCGGCTGGGCGAGGATGCCGGGCTTGAGTCCGTCGGCGCGTGGCGCGTCGGCCAGGGTGGCGAAAAAGTCCTCGTCGGTGAGGTACGAAGCTGGTCGGAGCATTGCGGTTGCCCTCCTTGATCGGAGACGACGAAGGCGGCCTCGGGTGGGCCGCCTCGGGGTTTTGCCGCTGTGGGGTGAGGTGTTTCAGTCGGTCGCCGGGTCGAGCAGGTGGTCGATGACCGGCTCCGGGGACACGGCGGTGACGGTGACGACCGGTTGGGTTGGCGGACGCAGCCGCATCAGGTAGTCAGCTGCCGCGGCGACGCCTTGGGCTCTGGCGGTGTCCAGGTCAGCGGCGTCGCGGATCCACGCTCGCATCGTGTGTTCGAACGTCTGCCGCCAGACGTGGTTGCCGAGGTGAACCGCCTCGGGCAGCAGTCTCGGCTTGTCGGTGTCGAGCCGGGGCGCTGTCGGCAATTCGGCGACCTGGTCGGCCTGCCAGCAGCGCGTCAGCGCGTCGGCCATGGTGTCGGCGATCATGAGCACGTCGACGGTGGCGTGCAGATCGATGCGGTAGGCCCGGGGAAGTGGGGCCAGGCCGAGGCCGGTCAGGAACACGTCGGCGCGTTCGTAGACCGTTTCGACGTGATGCACGCTTCTGACGAACATCAGTGTCGTCGTCCTGATCGCGGCCTGGGTGAGCGCGAGTTGGCTGCGGCGCAGGGCCAGCACCTCACGGGCGGTGTCATCGTCGAGCGAGGCGACGGTTTCGGCCGCGGGCCGGGGGTTGGCTGTGATCGGCGCGTCGGTGTCCGGGTCGAGTTCGGTGGTCAGGATGATCGGGTTGCCGATCCTTCGCGGCCCGTCCTGGTCGACGTCGAGGGTCACGTTGTCCTGCGTGCCCTGCGATAGCCGGTTGGTGTTGACGATGGCACCGTCGCGGGTCACCGCCTTGGTCCCGAACTGCACCGTCACACTCGCCTGTGCGCCCCACACCTGCTGGCCGTCGGCCGGGGGGCTGATGGCGGTCCGCAGGTGCAGCAGTTCGGTTTGCGGGCCGAACCGTGCGGTGACAGCAGCTCGGATCTCCTCGCGGCCGCGGGCGCGAGCCGCGTCGGGGTCTTCACCGGCAACGGTCACGGTCGCGGTCAGGCTGGCCACGACTGGCCACAGCGTCGGCAGAGGCTGCATCGCCCAATTGGCCAGGGCCTTGGAAGTGCCGTCAGCGCACAGGTACTTCTCGACGACGGCCCGCGTCAGCTCGTGGCGGGCTCGTTCCTCCAGGCGGATGATGGCTTCGTCCACGTCGAGGATGGCGCGCTGCACGGCCGTCAGGTGGTCCTCGGGACAGGGTGGGACTGCGGCGCCCTCGGGCGATTGGCTGGTCAAGTTCTTCTCCTTGTGGGTGAGCCGCTGCCGCCCCGATGGGCGGCAGCGGGATCGCGTCTGTCGTGGGCGGCCGTCGTGCGACGGTCGCGTCGGGCCGCTACAGCGCCCAGAGCTTGGGGTTGAGGGTCGGCACTTCGGCGGTGTCGACACGGCATCGGCCGTCGCAGCGCGGGCAGTAGATCGCCCATCCGCCCGAGTCCGGGCAGTCCGCCTGGCTGGTTTCGACCTCGGACGGGGCGCACTCCCGGCAGGGCGCCATGGGCCAGCGCTGCTGCGCCCCGATGGTTGCGCCGATTTCGGTGATGTGGCCGTCGGACCACTCCCACAGGTGGCCGCTGGGGCACGTCAGGCTCACGGTGGCGACCGTCAGCCAGTGGCCGGGGTCCGTCGTGACGTCGCGGTAGACCGTGGGCCACCGCTGGCCGTACTCGATGATCGCCAGCGCGCCAAGGTCGGCGGCGTCGGCGAGCACGACCGACATGGGCTCGGTCAGGCCGGTGGACTCGTCGTGGTGGATGACGTGTCCGTCGGTGACCTGCCACTGCCGCGCGGCGCACCACAGCAGCACTCGCTCGGTGCGGTCGAGCGCCACTCGCGGTGTGTTGAAGATCGGGTGGCGCAGGTACTCGTGCAGCGCGGTGGTGGCTTCGGCAACGCAGTCGCCGACCCTGCGGTCGATCCAGGCAGCCGGATCGATGTCGAGGTAGCCGCGGCCTATTCTCACGGGCGTCGATGACATGGTGTCTCCTTTCGCCGCGGCGCTATGGCCGCGGGCATGGTGAGGTGACGGCCACCGGGCGGTGGCCGCCGGAGTCGAGCTGGTCGGCGGTGCTGGTTCAGTCCTGGTACGGGTCCAGGCGCCGATCCGGGCGAAGGCCCAGTTCCGCGACCTCGAGTGACACGTCGGCGGCGCGGAGGGCGGCGGTGTCCAGTTGCAGCCGGACGGCTTCCTTGGCCAGCGCGGCGCTGCGGTGAGCGCGCTGGCACACCAGGTAGGTCACCCGCCACACCACCTGGAATCCGCCCTGGCCTGCGGCGACCTCGGCCACGGAGCGGTGGTCGCTGAACGTGATCGGCAGGCCCGGCTGCGGATAGTGTGGCCAGGAGTCGGCGAGCATTTGCACCGACAGCGACCGTGCCTGCTCGGCGCTCGTGGCCTCTATGGTCATGGCGACGGTGGCCGTCACCGCGAACTGCTGCGACCGGGGCAAGCCAGCCAAGCCGCTGCTGACCATGAACCAGTCGACCAGGTCATGCGGATCGCGGTGGCCCCGTCCGTGCACCTCGGCGTCCGACAGCGCTGCGATCACCCGCGCCCGGATGTCGCGCACGAACTCGGCCAGCTCACGGCGCGCGCGTCGCTGTGCCCGGATGGCGTCGGCCAGCCGCAGCGGCGGGGGCAGGCTGGGCATCGGCGGTCGGTGCGGAGCATCGCGGGGCGGCCGCAGCGGCTGCGGCCGTGTGCGTTCCTCGTCGGCCTCGATGCGCTCCAACACGCTGGCGTCGATGGTCATCTCAGTGAGGTCGTGCTGGATCTGCACGAGGCGGGCACGGGCCTGCGTCACTGCGGCCTGGCGCGACTCGGCGCTGACCCACACGCAGGCCCCGAGTCTGGCCGTCACGACGTAGGCCCGGATGTCGTTGTCGGCGATGGCGGCCGGGTCGAACCTGGCCTCCAGCGGCCAGACGGTGTGCACCGAGTCGTCCGGCCCGGCGGCCTGCTGCCACTGCTCGGGGGCGATGTCGCGGATGTGCTTGATTGCGCGGTCCGCGCCCGTCTGCCAGCACCGCGCCACCGCGAGCAGCTCGCACGACACCGCCCATCGGCGTGGCAGTTGCGGCAGGCCCCAGGCGGACAACATCGAGCAGGCACGTTCGATGTCGACGACACCGAGCCGGACGGCGAGCAGCATTCGGCGCCGGACGCCGGTCTTGAGCCGGGCGAGTTCGGCGCGGTCGGCTTCGGCCTGGGCCCACAGTGATGTGATCTTGTCCGGGTTGCCGGTTGGTTCGTTCATCTGGTTCTCCTCTGAAACAGGCGAAGGCGGGCCTGTTGAGGCCCGCCTTCGAGATGGGTTGCGTCGCTGCCGCCGGGCGGCCGAGCGACACCGGTGTCACAACAGGTGGATGATCTGCTCCTCGCCGTCGGGGCTGAGCACGTGCAGGGTCCCGTCGGGCTGGGTGTATTTGAGGAGGAAGGCATGGATGCCCACGGCGCGGTTGAGCGCATCGGTGCGGTTGTCGCCGGTGGCTGCCATCGCGTCGTTGAGTGCGCGCATCGCGCGTGGGGTGAAGTTGGCAGTGACTCGGGTGGGCGAACCACCTTCAGGGGCGTTGTCTGTCGGACTGGTCATGGATCTCCCTAGGGACATGGATTGGGCACGCCTGTTGCAGACAGGCGCGCAGGGCAGGGTCCGGGTGGGGCAGAGTCGCGGCAGACGCAGGCATGTAGCCGATGACGACTTTTTGCCGCCGTTGCCGACACAGTGCGCGGGCTCGCCGCCGCAGCCGGTTCCCGGTGTGGGTGACTCGGCATACGTTTCGGTTAGCTGCTCAGTGCGAGCCCGGCCCGGATTGGAAGGCGTAGCCTCTCGGCTTCGGGTGTCGCCGGCAGGCGTGCGAGGTGCACGTTGGGCCTGAACGGCTGTGGCACGAGTGCCGATGGTGGGGCTCGGTTTGCGGTGTGCGACCGGCATCGCCGGAGACTGGGCTTGCGAGGTGGTGAGTGTGACGTCGTGGGACATCCCGGATGCTTCGGCGGCCGACCACGTGGGGTGGGCATGATGCCGAAGCGTCGGCGGGTGTCGGGACGACACGGTGTGCAGGAATAGAGAGAATGCGCCGAGGCTAGCTTCGTGACCTGACAGCGCTGCGATCCTGACACCGTGGCGTCCTGACACGACCTGACATCCCAGCTAGGCGGCCTTAACCTTCAGGACCAAGACGTCCTCGTGCGTCACGAGCGACACCGGTATGCCCTCCGACCGCGCCCGCCGTGCGGCCAGCAGCCCGAACATGTTGGCCCGGTGGATGATCTGTCCGTCGCGGACAGCCGCGAGCATGGCCACAGCTCGCTCGACCGGTTCGAGCCCGGCGCCGACCGCGATACGCAGCAGTTCGCTGGGCAGGTCGATGAAGTCGTCACGGGTGCGGCGCACGGGCCTGCTCGTGATGACCACCGTGCCGCCCGGCGCGAGAACCTGCCGACAGTTGTCCATGATCATGGCGAACCCCGCCAGCAGCCGGGTCCACCCGGCGTAGGCGAGGTTGCCCTGTGCCCGGTCGCCGTAGACATGGTCGCGTTTGGTGACCCGCTTGTCGGTGATGCGGACGATGCCGTGGGTGCCTCGCCCGTACGGCGGCGAGGTCAGCACCAGAGCGACCCGGCCGATGGCGTCCGGCGGGATCACGTCCAGGAGCCGGGTCGCGTCGCCGGTGGCGACAAGCCCGACGCCGGGTGCCTGGTGCTGCTCGGCCAGCGCCAGGTTCGCCGCGGCTAGCTCGGCGAAGCGCGGCTCGATGTCCACGCCGATCGCGTCGCGGCCGGCCCGTACCGCCTCGACGAGAGTCGTGCCCGCCCCGCACATCGGGTCGAGCACCAGATCGCCGGGGTTGGTGTAGGTGGTGATGGCGTGCGCTGCCACGTCGGGCAGCATCTTGCCGGGATGGATGGAGGTGTGCGGCACGTACCGGCCCGCCCGCTGGATGCGGGCAGGCTGCTGGCCGGTGAGCCACACCGAGGTGATCGGCAGGATCGTCATCGGCGGCCGTCCTCGCGCGGCGCAGCCAGGACCAGGATGTCGGTGTGCACGCGAAGGCTGCGCCGATTGGCGTCCAGCCCACCGGTCGGAGTTCCCAGACCGGTGGCGGCCACGATGTGCTGCAAGTACACCAAGCCGTGCTCGCGGGCGGTGGCGACCAGGTCGGCGTACAACATCGGGTCGGGTGTGGCCATGACCGCGGCGACGCAGCCTCCGGGCAGCAGCCGCTGCCTGCACTCGGCGAGGAACTGCTCGGCCGGTGCGTCGGGTGCCGGCCAGCCGGTGACAATGAGCGCGGCCTGCTCGCCGCCGTGGTGCAAGGTGGCGTGGTGCTGGAGCAGGATGCGGCGACCGGCGGCGATGATGCCCCGCGCGAGCTGCGGGCCGTCGGTCAGGTCGATGATCAGGTCGGAGATGTGAGTGTAGTTGGCGATGAGCCGCACGCCCATCGCGTTGGACAGGGTCTCGCCGGAGTGCGGCGGCGCGAGGTTCCAGACGGTGATCGGCACCGGCGGGTCGCCGGGCACGACGTCGCCGATCGGGACGGGTGCGCTGTTGTGGCGGGGTGTCGCGTCGGTCATGGGTGTGTGGCCCCCGAACCGGCGCAGGCGTACTGACCTATGCTCAGACGCGCCGTGTCAGGCCGGTGGAACCCGCGGCCGACCTAACAGAACCTGACAGGCCTTGGCCGCTTGAGCCTTGCGCCTCCGGCAAATGGCGTTCTCGTCAACTGGGAGCAGACCCGGGCCAGCGCCTACGTTGCGAGCTACCAGCACCGGCAACCGCTCGACATGCCGAATGGTGTGTGGTGAGATAGCGAGACTCTTTCATATACCGACGACACTTATCGACATGTCAGCGGTTCGTCGAAAGGCGGCGGATGGCCGAGGGTAATCCGATACATGATCGGATTCGAGAACACGTACGGCAGCGAAAGCCGCTCAACCTGCGAACAATCAACGGCGGTGAGCGGGCTCCACTGGATGCCGGCTTCGTACGTCAGCTACTGGTCGATCCGCCCCAGTCCGAGAATGCGGTACGCGAGCAGCCGCGCCTGTGGGGCGCACTCATCGTGGGTAAGCTCGACCTGGCAGGGTGCGTTGTTGAAGGCGCGGCGGCGTTCGTTGACTGTGAGTTCACGGATCTGGTCAACCTCGAAGGCGCGACAGCTGGCACAATCCTGATCAACCGTTCGGCGCTTCGCCGCGTCAGCGCGATCGGTCTTCACGCTAGGACCCTTCACCTTGTTGACTCGCATATTGCGGAAGGACTGGTCCTTCACGGCGGCAAGTTCAGCGGCGATCTCACGGTCAGTCGTTGTCAGGTTAATCCCAGCCAAGGCACTGACTTCGCCGTCATGGCCGACAGGCTGACCGTCGACGGAAACCTTGTGCTGAGTGGCTCCGACATCAATGGCGGCCTAGGCCTCCACTCGGCCCAGGTTGCTGGCATGGTCGTCATGGAGGACACAAGGCTGACAGCCGGGCAAGGTCCGACAGGCCGTGCACTCCAGGCCCCAGGAATACACGTGGGGGCCGCAGTCTTCGCTAGGTCAGCACGCATCGACGGCGTCGTCTTCATGCAGGGCTCGGTCATTCGGGCCGATCTCGACTTCCGCAACACGGAGATCGCTCGAGCCCGCAATGAGCAGGGCGACAGCCACGCGTTGGTGATCGATAACTGCTCGATTGGCGATGATCTACGCATTGACGACGCAAAGATCGAAGGGGTGGGTGCCGTCGGCGCTCGGATCGGCGGATCGCTCAACCTCGACGGGAGCAACATCAGCCCCGGCACCGAAGGCAACGCACTGACGCTCGATCACGCTGTCATCAGCCGGGCGCTGTTCATGCGGCGAGGGTTCACCGCCAGCGGTCACGTCAAGATGTCCGCCGCCGATGTCGCGACGCTGGCGCTCGACCTGGAGAGCTGGCCGGCTGACAGCCGCGTCAACCTCACTGATGCGATCATTCGGGGCACCGAGCCCCCAGTATCGGCGCGCCAATCCCACACCTCACCCTCAGGCGACCGATTTGACGGCCTACGCCCTTGGCTCGACTGGATCGACAGGTACGCGGATCCAGCCCCGATGAGCGTTTTCGAACAGTTCGCAACCCAATGCCAATCGGCAGGCGACGATGTGACCGCGCGTCGATTGCGATACGCCGCCGAGGTCCGCAGAACGCAGCAGGAGGGGCCCCTGGGCAAGATCTGGGGAACGCTGCTCGATGTCACCATCGGCTACGGCTACAGGCCCCAGCTCGCCATGCTTTGGTTGGGCTTGTATGCCCTAGCGGGCTGCTCGTTCTATTCGGGCCACCCGCTCACGCCGGTTAAAGCCGATGAAGCCCTCACCTGGGACCCGTTCCTCTACACGGTGGATGTTCTTGCACCAGTAGTCGACCTGGGCTACGCCAACGCGTACCAGACCGCAGGCTGCACCAAGGCAATGATGATCACTCTGACCATCGCAGGCTGGTTCCTCGTCGCCGCAGTCATCGCCGGTGCGAGCCGCATCTTCAGTAAGAAGTAGCTCCTCGATCGTGAAGGATCTGCCGCGCGGCACCCGCGACGTCGGTCATGTGCTCGGAGCCGTGGCACGCCGTTGGTGACTGGTTGTGCGGCGCGGCGTTGCGCTGTCGCGCGACCGTGCGAGGCGGCTACCCCGAACTCGGTTTCGCCGCCATCGGCGGTGGCCTGTCTGCCAACCAGCCGAACCTGACCTGACCTGACAGCGCCTGACTACAGCTCGTGGTGTCAGGTCGCCATGACCCAATCGAGTCCATGCCGGCCGACCGACGGCCGGATGGTTCGAGAGGAACTGCGATGGCTTTGATTGGGACAACCTCCGCGCTTGGCCAGGCCGAGCAGGCGTTCGCGATGCTGGTCTGCGAGCCCTCGCCGATCCTGTTCGACGCGCGCTGCGTCGAGGGACTGCCAGACGAGCCGCTGCCGCTGGAGGAGCTGCGCCGACTGGTGCTCAAAGGCCGCTTGAACTCCACCGTCACTGACGGCATCTGGCGGCAGCTCGCGCTGCAGGCCAGGAGCTGGGGGCCGGGGTGGGTCGTGGCGGCCATCGGCGTGGCGCTGCCGGGCCTGACGAGGATGGCCGCTGCCCTGACGAGAGCGCATCCCGGATGCGCCGATGAGATCGACTCTGAACTGCTGACGGCGTTCCTCAACGAGGTTCGCCACGCCGACCTGGCCAAGCCGCGCCTGTGGCAGCGGTGGTGCTGGACGGCATGGCGGGCGGCGCTGGGCACGGTCCGGGTCGAGGACACCGAGTCGATGCCCGCGGAGTTCGCCTCGGGTTCGCGTACACCGCTGCGCCCGTATGGACACCCTGACCTCGTACTGGGCCGGGCGGTCGCCGCAGGCGTGCTGACTGCGGCGCAGGCCGAGCTGATCTCGGCGACCCGGCTGGGCGACGCGCTCATCGACGAGCTCGCGGCGGTCGAGGGAGTGACGGCGTCGGTGCTCAGGATGCGACGCCGCCGGGCCGAAAGGCGACTTGCCAGTGCTATCGCGGCAGGTGACGTCACCGGGCCGGGCGCGGCGATGTGCGCCGCGAGCCGGGCGAGCACCGCCTCTGCCGGGCACGGGGCTGCTGCTGTCAGGTCCGGTCAGGTCGCGTCAGGTCCGAGGCGGGTTCGAGCGGCCTGACAAAAGATGACTGGGCGGTGCATGCCATTCACGGCATGTCCGCCCGGTGAGGAGCCCGGCGGGCCAAGCCGGTTACGGCACGGGCGTACTGACCCCCGACCTTGACAACGCAAGGGAGGAGCGTCCCCGGCCAGCCCAACTCGCAAGGCTCCTCACCGCGGCGGCCCCCACACATCCTGTGGAGTCCGCAATGCACACCACCGTCTCCCTCATCACTGACATCCTCGCCGCGGCGCCGCCACCGGAGCCCCCGGCCGCGCCCGCCTCGCTCGCGCAGGTCATCGAGAACATCAAGGGCTGGGTCATGGGTCTGCTCGCCGCCATCGCGACGCTGTTCCTGGTCGTCGGCGGGCTGCGCTACATCGCCGCCGGCGGCGACCCCGCCCAGGTCGAGCAGGCCAAGGGCAATTTTAAGTCCGCCTGCTTCGGCTACGGCCTGGCGGTGCTCAGCCCGCTGATCCTCAAGGCCCTGCAAAGCATCGTCGGGACAGGCCTCTGACATGGGCTCCTACCTGATGGATCCGGTCATCGAGTGGTTCGCCGAGCAGGTCCTGAAAATGATCTCGGGCCTGCTGGCCTTTCTGACCTCCGGCATGTTCCTGAGCCCGGACGTCACCGGACTGCCGCAGGTGCGCCACCTAGCGGACAAGGCGGCGATGGTCGTCAACGCGAGCTTCGTGTTGGCGATCATCGCCGCTGGTGTCATGACCATGACCGCTTCAACAGTCGAGATGCGCTTTCAGGCCAAGGCAGCTCTGCCACGGCTGGTCGTCGCGTTCGTGGCATCGGTGTTCGCGCTTCCGCTCACCTCGGCGCTCGTCACCACAGCCAACGCTCTGACGGTGGCGATGGTCGGCCAGGAGTCGGCTGCCGGCACAGCCATCGAATCGACCAAGGCACACCTCTCCTCGATCCTGAGCAATCCGCTCACCCTGCTCGTCGGAGTCGTCATCGGACTGCTGGTCGTCGGGCTGGGCTACTACCTGGCCGTGTCGTGGATCGTGCGCGTCTTCCTTCTGGTCATTCTCGCCTCGATCGCCCCGTTCGCCATGGCGTGCTACTGCCTGGAAGCGGCTTCTCCTGTCGCGCAGCTGTGGTGGCGCTCGGTGCTGGGCTGTCTGGGCACGCCGACCCTGCAGGCGACCACGCTGTCGGCCGGTATGGGGCTGCTGACCACTTCCGACGCGAATCTGCCGATCATCCTCGGGCTGCCCGCCACGGACATGGTCAACCTGCTGATCGTGGTGGTGATCCTTTGGGTCACCGTCAAGATCCCCAGCCTGATGCGCCGGTTCGTGACTCAGCACGGCGGCCCGAACGTCGGCGGGGTCATCGTCCGCACGGTCTTCGTGCAATCGCTGACGAGCCGCCTGCGCTGACGCCTACTTCCTCAATCTGGCGCCCGCCGTACCGAGTGGGCGCAACCACTTGGAGGCATTCATGAACACCCCTGACGACATTCCCCGAGCGCGTGTGTCGGCCGACGTCGACCAGCCAGACCGGATCGCGTTCGGGCTGACGTTCCGGCAGCTGGCGATCATCGGCTCGGTCGGGTTTACGGGCTGGGCCGTCTACCGCAGCGCAGAGTATCTGCTCCCGCTGCCGGTGTGGCTGTGCGCCGCACTGCTGGTGGGCGCAGTCACGATCGTGGTGGCACTGGGCCGCCGCGACGGACTGCCGCTGGACGTGTGGCTGCGCAACGCGATCACCCTGTCGCGTAGCCCACGCACGCTGGCCCCCGGCCAGCCCAGCTCGGCGACCAGCACCACTACCACCAAACCCGTGGTGCCCGCCCCGCTACGACCGGCGCTGACGTCCCTGACCGCCTCCGGCGTGCTGACCACCAGCGGCTCGGCGCGTCTGATGCTGGCCTGCGGCACAGCCAACATCCACCTGCGCACCTCAGCCGAGCAGGCCGCGCTGCTGGAGGGGTTCGGGCGGATGCTCAACGCCCTGACCGGGCCGGCGCAGATCGTCGTGGCCGCGCACCGCCACGACCTGACCCCGTATGCCCAAGCCGTCGTCGACGCCGCGCCGCGCCTGCCGCATCCGGCGCTGCAGGCTGCCGCCGACGACTACGCCGCCTACCTGCTCGAACTCGACGACACTCGCGACCCGCTGCGGCGACAGGTGCTGACCGTCGTCACCGGCGAGCACAGCGGCGAGGCGACCTCCCGTGCGCTGGGCGGCATCGGCCTGGCCGCGACCGTCTTGGACGGCCCGGCGGTCGCCGCCGCGCTGGCCGCAGCCGTGGACCCCTTCGAACCGCCCGTGCCCGGCCCCCGAGCCGTGCCCGGCATCCCCGTCACCCTGAGGAGCAACCGATGATCTTCACGCTGAAGCGTCCGACGTCGGCCGGCAATCTCGACGCCGTACCCGCCCCGGCCGCACTTGAGGTTAGCCCGTCCCACGTCAAAGCCGGTGACGGGTACGCCACGACCTACGCCGTGTGCGGCTATCCAGCCGAGGTCGGACCTGCCTGGCTCGATCCGCTGCTGTCCTACCCGGGCCGGGCCGACGTCGCCGTACACGTTGTCCCGATCCCCGCACAGATCGCCGCGACGATGCTCAAGAGCCAGCGCGCCCGACTGGAGTCCACCCGCCGGGTGGACGCCGGTGCGGGCAAGCTCGGCGACCCGGTCGTCAACGCCGCAGCCGCTGACGCCGCCGACCTGGCCGACAGGGTGGCGCGCGGGGCGTCGAAGCTGTTCAAGGTGGGCGTCTACGTCACCGTGCACGCCCGCAGCCTCGATGAACTGCGCACCACTTGCGCCGGGGTCAAGGCTGCGGCGGCCGGGGTGCTGCTCGATCTGCAACCGGCGACGTTCCGCCAGCAGCAGGGCTGGGAGTCGACGCTGCCGCTGGGCGTCGACGGGCTGCGGATGTACCGCATCCTCGACACCGCCGCCCTGGCGGCGAGTTTCCCGTTCTCGTCGGCGGACCTGGCTGCTGCGGCGCCGGGCGAGATCACCGGCACCGATGCGGTGCTGTACGGCGTCAACACGACCTCGGCCGGGGTGCTGATGTGGGACCGATGGGCGCAGGACAACCACAACTCGGTCGTCCTGGCCCGATCGGGTGCCGGCAAGTCGTACTTCGTGAAGCTGGACGTGCTGCGCAACCTGTACCAGGGCGTGCAGGTCGCGGTCATCGACCCCGAAGACGAGTACCGGCCCCTGGCCGAGCACGTCGGCGGTACCGTCGTGCAACTGGGCGCCGACGGGGTGAAGGTCAACCCCCTCGATCTGCCCCGCGACGACCGGCCCGACACCCTGACCCGCCGCGGCTTGTTCCTGCACACTCTCGTCGCCGTCATGCTCGGCGCGCCGCCTCCGCCTGCCGAGCGCGCTGCGCTGGACCGGGCGATCACCGCCACGTATGCCCACGCCGGGATCACCAACGACCCCGGCACCTGGCGGCTTCCGGCACCGCAGCTGGTCGATCTGGTCGACACCCTGGCCGCTGACGGCGACCCGGCCGCCGGTGAGCTCGCCGCGCGGCTGGCCCCGTGGACCACGGGCAACTTCTCCACGCTGTTCGGCCCGACGACCAGCGCGCCCGCCGGGCACCTGGTGGTGTGGAGCCTGCGGCACCTGTCCGACGAACTGCGCACCGTCGGGACGCTGCTCGCGCTGGATTCGATCTGGGCCGCGATCGACGCCCCCGGTGCCGGGTCGCGGACGCGGCGGCTGGTCGTGGTCGACGAGGCGTGGCTGCTCATGCGCGACGGCGAGGGCGCGCGGTTCCTGGCACGGATGGCCAAGGCGGCGCGCAAGCGTTCCGCCGGGCTGACCGTGGTCACCCAGGACGCCGCCGACGTGCTCGCCAGCGATCTAGGCATTGCTGTGGTGTCGAATGCTGCCACGCAGGTGCTGCTGCGCCAGTCCACGCAGGCCATCGACGCGGTCGCCGACGCGTTCGGGCTCACCGCTGGCGAGGCTCGGCTGCTGCTGGCCGCGGATCGGGGCCAGGGCCTGCTCGTTGCTGGCCGGCAGCGGGTGCCGTTCCGTTCGACTGGCTCGGCCGCAGAGCACGCCATCGCCGTGACCGGGTTGGGCGAGGTGGCCTGAGATGCCGAGAATCCTGACGGAACTGTGGGATTGGGCAGCGCCCCGGCCGTGGCTGGCCGTGCTCGTCGCGCTGGCGGCAGTCGGCGCGGTCATCGGCCGCGATCAGGTGCTGGTGTGGCGGCACCGGCGGATGGCGTCCGGAGCGCGCTGGGTCACCATCGCCGTGCCGCCTGAGGTCACCCCGGAGGCTGCAGCCGCGTACTGGCGCACTGCCATCGGCGTGCTTACGCCGTCGGTGTGGCGCCGCCGGGTGTTCGGCACGCCGCACCTGGCGTGGGAGTACACCTGGACCGGCCGAGCGCTGTCGATCCGGGTGTGGGTGCCCGGCAGCGTCCCTGCCGGAGCCGTGGAGGCTGCGGTACGCGGCGCGTGGCCCGCCTGCATCGTCACCACTACCGACGCCGACGCGCCGATCCCCGCCGACACGCCCGACGCGGTCGGCGGGGCGCACTGGCCCCAGCACGACGGCCTGCCGCTGCGCACCGACCACGACGCCGACCCGCTGCGCGCGCTCATGGCGGCCGGGGCCGAGGTGACCGACCGCGAGCACGCCTGTGTGCAGGTCCTGGTCCGCCCGGCCACGGCCCGGCGGGTCAGGACGGCACGACGGATGGCCTCGACCGCCGCATCGAGTGGGGCCTCCCGACGGCCTGACGCGGGAGCCCGGATCGCGAGTGGCGCGGCACGGGGACTCGTGGAGCCGCTGCTGTGGCTGGTCGAGATGATCATGCCCGGCCCTGCCCGGCGCACCACCACCCGGCCTGAGCAACCCCGCCCGGCGGCACCGGACCCGGTGCGCGACGCCGACGCGCGCAAGGCCGTTGAGAAGGCGGTAGCCGTGCCGCACCTGGAGATCGCGGTCCGCTACGCGGTCGCCGCCGCAGCCCACCGCGATCCGCCCGGCCGCGAACGGCAGCGCCAGATCCACGAGCGGCTCGTCGGGCTCGCCCACACAGTGGCCGCCGCGGCGGCGACCTACACCGGGCCGGGGCGGCTGCGGCGGATGAAGATGGCCCAGCCGGTGGCGGTGCTGGCCGGGCGCAGGATGCGCAACGGCTTCCTGGCCACGGTCGAGGAGGTCGCCGCCCTGGCGGCGCTTCCGCAGGACGTCGCTGTCGCCGGCCTGGACCGCGCACGAGCCAAGGCCATGCCCGCGCCCGTGGCCGTGCCCGGCGGCGGGAGGGGCGTGAAGCTGCTCGGCCGGGCGCAGGTCGGCGGGCACACGGTCGGGCTTCCTGTGGTCGACTCCCGCCAGCATGTGCACCTGCTCGGCAAGACCGGTGTCGGCAAGTCCACGCTGCTGCTCAACATGATCCTCGGCGACGTGAAGGCCGGTCGCGGCACCGTGGTCATCGATCCCCGGGGCGATCTCGTGCTGGACGTGCTGGACCGGCTTCCCGCCACCTACGCCAAGCGGATCGTGCTCATCGACCCGAGCCAGGACAACCCGGCCCACTTCAACCCCCTCGAAGACAACGGCGACCCGAACCTGGCCGTCGACAACCTGGTCGGGATCTTCTCGAAGATCTTCCAGCGGCACTGGGGTCCGCGTATGGACGACACCCTGCGGGTGGCGTGCCTGACCTTGATGAAGCACGCCAAGCCGACGCTGGCGATGGTCCCGCCGCTGCTCAACGACCGCCAGTTCCGCGGCCGGTTCGTCTACAACCTGTCCGACCCCGAAGGCCTCGGCGGGTTCTGGAACTGGTACGACTCGATGAACGAAGGCCAACGTGCCCAGGTCATCGGCCCCGTCCTCGCCCGCCTGCGAGCCTTCCTGCTGCGCGACTTCGTCCGCAACGTCATCGGCCAGGCGCAGTCCAGCTTCAAGATGGCCGACGTCCTCAACGGCGGACTGCTGCTGTGCCGGCTGCCCAAAGGCGTGCTCGGCGAGGAGACCGCACGCATCCTCGGCTCGCTGATCGTCGCCCGCACCTGGCAGGCCGCCATCGCCCGAGCCAACACCCCCGAAGCCGAAAGGAAAGACGCCACCCTATATATTGATGAATGTCAGAATTTTCTTAATCTGCCCGGTTCGGTGGATGACATGCTGGCCGAGGCGCGGGGCTTCCGGCTGGGACTGGTGCTGGCGCATCAGAACCTGGAGCAGCTGCCCAAGGAGACCCTCGCAGCGATCTCGGCCAACGCCCGCACGAAACTCGCGTTCAACATCGACCCGTCAGATGCCAAGGAACTGGCCCGGCACACGCGCCCGGAACTCGACGAGCACGACCTGTCGCACCTGGACGCGTTCACCGGCGCCGCCCGGCTGCTGGTCGGCAACCGGGAGCTGCCCGCCTTCACGTTCCTGACCAACCCGCCGCCTGCGGTGGTCGGTGAGGCCACCGCGATCCGGCAGGCGTGCGCCGCGGCGCACCCGCCCGAGCCGGAACCTGCGATGCAGCGGGTGGCCCGTGCCGCGACAGCACGTCGCAGCAGCTCACAAGCATGATCCTCGTTCGGCGGCTCGTTTTCGTCCTCGCTCCCGTCCTCGCCCGGGGGTGTTGCCGAGACGAGCCGCCGACGTGCCCCCACACAGCCGCCGCGAACAGGGCTGACCTGCGCGGCGGCCGACGACACCAGCTGTAACCGATCCCGACTCCCCATCGGGGAGTCCTCTCCAGGGGGTGACGCCCTATGAAACCCAGCTCTACATCCGCATCCGGCCTGCTGGCCGTCTACCCGCATCTGACCGGCCGTGACCGGCACATCATCGACCTGCTCGCCCGGCATCAGGTGCTGACGACCGGGCAGCTGCACCGCATCGGGTTCCGCGCGCTGCGCACCTGCCAGATCCGCCTGACTGAGCTGCGCGCCCTGGGCGTGCTCGAGCGATTCCGGTTCGGGCGTTTCGAGGGCGGCAGCTACCCGTGGCACTGGACCCTGGGCCTGGCCGGTGCCAGGCTGCACGCCGCCGCCACCGGCGACAACCCGCCGACCGTCAGAGCGCACACCGACCAGCTGCTGCGACTGACCGCCTCACCGCACCTGACACACCTGGTCAGCGCCAACGAGTTCTTCGTCCGGCTGACCCACACGGCACGACGGGACCCGCGAGCGCGGCTGACCCGGTGGTGGTCGGAACGGGAAAGCACCCGCAGGTTCCCTCCGGTGCGGCCCGACGGCCACGGGATCTGGCACGTCGCCGGCCGCGCGGTCGGGTTCTTCGTCGAGGCGGACCAGGGCACCGAGACCCTGGCCCGGCTGGTCGACAAGCTCGACGCCTACGCCCGGCTCACCCAGACCACGGGGATCTCGTACCCGGTGCTGTTCTGGCTGACCAGCACCCGCCGGGAGGAGCACCTGCAAACCATGCTGCGCAGGCTGCGGCTACGAGTACCTGTGGCCACCGCGACCCAAAACACCGACCCGGCGGAGTCAATCTGGCTGCCCACCGACGGCCACCGCCGGGTGCGGCTGTGCGACCTGCACAGCGAGCACGGCTTCGACTCGGCCGCCAACCCGAACTTCAGCCACGGAGTGCTGGACCTGACCGGCCCGATCGGCTCCACCGGACCTGACGGGTCCTGACAGCACTCGCGCCGAACCTGACATCGCAGGTCAGGGGCATCTGTCAGGAATGGGGCTGTCAGGTCGCGAAGCTACGTTGCGGCTTCCTTCCTTTCCACATCGTCACCCACCCGGCTCGCCCGCGCAGCGCGAGATCACCCATAGCCCACCCGAGGGTCGGCTCGTGATCTTCGCCCGCGCATCTGCGGCAGTCCGGCCTGACGGTGTCCATCCGTCCGCCTCCGGCGAAGGGAGCACCCCATGCCCACCCCTACCACTCGCACCGTGATCGTGTGCATCAGCGCGAGCCTGCAGGAACCTGACTGGTTCACCGCGTCGGAGATCGTCGCAGACAAGCTCGGCACCGCAGGTGTGCCCACGCAGCGCTACCGCGTGCGCCATCGGCGGATCGTCGGACTCGTCACCCGGTGGATGACCGGCCGACTGGTCAACGCCACCCGGCGCTTCGGGGTTGTGCGGACCGCGACCGGTGGACGTCTGAGCCGCCTGGACCTCAGCGGTCTGGCTCTGGCCGCCGCCGCGCACGCCCACGCGCGATGGCTGGCGTGGGACTTCCACATCCGGCGCACCACGCCGCAGGCCAAGCCCTGGGAGCACTACCTGGCCCTGCAACGCAAGGACCCGAAGAAGCTGACCCTCACCGACGCCAAGCGCCAGTTCGAGGAGCAGCCGCGAGTCGTGGCGATGATCGGCCTGTCCGATCACCGCACCGCCCCGCACCAGTTCGACCCCGATGAGCTGGCCGCCTACCAGGCCGGTCAGCACGCGTACACGGCGATGTCCTGGCAGCAGGCCATCGCCGGTCACGTGCTCATCACCGCCGAGGGTCAGGTGCTCAAGCCCGCCAGTGATTCCATGGCCGACCGGCTGCGCTACCTGCAGCAGGCCTCGCAGTACGTCCACGCGATGAAGGCCGACCAGTACCTGGTCGCCCTCAACGTGGACTGACCAACCTTCACACCCACACACAGCCGGTCACCTACCAGGTGGCCGGCTGTGGCCATTTCCGAGGCCCGAAGCGGCCCCAACCGAAGGGAACCACCCCTGTGATCCTGTCCACCTCCGCGCTGCAAGCCATCGCCGCAGCGACCGGCGAAGTCTGGCCCGAGCACATCTGGCGCCACGACACCGACGGCAACGACTGGCGTGCCGAGAACGCCAAGCGCCTGCACCGAGCCGCCATCGGGTTCAACGACAACGTCACCCTGCTCACCCGGATCCTGACCCGCCTCGGCGAGGCGACCGGCGCGGTACACAAGTCCCTGTTGGGCCGAGCCGGTCTCAACACCGCGCCCATGCTCGACACCGCCTTGTCCGACCTGCTCACCTCCATGGAACGCCACCGCATCCTGGAGGAGATGCTGCTCGACGCCTACCGCGCATGGCGGGCGCACCGTCCCGACGCCGCTGACCCCGACGTGCGGATGCTGCTCATCCAGGAACGCGACCCGGCCTACGGCGTGGTCAAGCTCCTGCGTCGCCACGCCGAAAGGGAGACATGGGCCGTCGTGCCCGACACGGTGGCCGCTCACCAGCACGAGGCCCCGTTCCCCGACAGGGTCATCGGCACCGTGCAGGTGTACGGCGAGGGCTGGCTGCCCACGGCGTACCTGCAGCCCGAACACGGCAGCGTCACCGCCGAGCAGATGCACCACCTGCCCGTGCACGACGACATCACCGTGGCCTGCCGGATGCTGCTTCGCTGGTGGGCCTTGTGGCACATGGGACGGCCCTGCGACCCGACGAGCGGCGACGGCTTCCACACCCTTACGGCACCCCTGGCACGGACGCGATGAACGACCTGGACATCGTCGCCCTGTACATCGCCGACCGCACGGGCCGCACCCCGGACCAGCACGCCGTCGATGGACATCCTCTGGCAGCCGACATCCCCGCCGCCGCGTCCCGCCTACGCCGGTCTCGACACGAGCTGACCCTGGCCGCCGACACGCTGCGCAACATCCTGGTCAACGGAACCGACCTCGGCACCGACGACCAGGCGCTGCCGACGGCGCTCGCCGAGGTCACCGGCACCGTCAACGAGCACGACCTGGCACGCCGTGACCTCGACCGGCTGATCTACGACCGGGGACGCGCCGAGCACGCCAGGACCCACATGCCGCGGACGACGACCCGCCACGAGACCGGCCACGGCCGCAACACGCGCGTCAAGCTGCCCTGCACCACGGCCAACGTCGCGGCGGGAATCGCAGGAAAGCAGCACCTCATGCTCGTGCTCACCGACTGCGCGCAGATCGTCCACGAGGACCCCATCAGCCAACTGCTCGCCGGTGACGACGAACCCGTGCGGCTGACCCACCACGACGCCGGAGTGCATACCGACCCACTCACCCGGCAGCTCTACGTCTTGACCAGCCGCGCTACCCCGCACGACTGACAAGACACGCCGCCGCGCGCCGCTAAACCCGACGCCCGGCGGCACGCCACACAAACCAGCCCGGCACAACGACGTGCCGGGCTTCGCCATGTCCACACCACAAGGAGGAACCCCGTGGACGCCAACAAACTGACCCCCACCACCGCGGAGACGCTCGACGCGCTCACCGCACTGGGCCAGGGCAACACCCACGAGATCAGCGCCCGCAGCGGACGCAGCCGCTCGGCCACCGACCGCGCGCTCAAGCAGCTCGCCGACGCCGGCCTGATCACCGTGGTCGACACCGGGGCCGACCCCGCCGAGGGCACCCCGACCCGCTACACCCCGACCACGACGGCCGACGGCCCCACTACGGAGGACACCGTGGACGCCCCCGGGGCCGACCACCACAACAACGGCGACGACACCGTTGAGGACGCCGACGCCGGTATCGGGAAGACCGACGACCATGACAACGAGGACCAGGACGACGAGGTCGTCGACCAGAACGACGACGGAAACGGCGACGGGAACGGCGACGGCGAGGACGGCGACGAGGACGAGGACGAAGACGACGAAGACGACGACGAAGACGACGACGAGCGCGAGGCGAGGAAGAGCGACGCCGCACCTACTTCCGCTGCACCGGCGCTGCCGTCGCGGATCCCGGACCGGGTAGTGCTCCTGCTGGCCGGAATCCTCAACGCTTTCCCGACGGGAATCGACGCCACCACCATCGTGCAGATCTCCGGCAAGCACCCCGTCACGGTGAAGAAGATCCTTTCCGCGATGGAACAGGCCGGCGCGGCGATCCGCACCAAGCCCGACCCGGCCAAGGGCAACGACAAGGAGTTGTGGCTGCTCGGCGAGACCAACCCCGCCGACGTCGACCCCTCGCCGGAGCCGCCCCGCTGCCCGGCCTGCCAGCAGGTGATCCGCCAGGGACAGAACGCAAACCCCAGGAGCGCGGGCACCGGGACGCCACGGCAGCAGGGCACCACCACCAACAGCGACGGCAGCGCTAAGTTCGGCCCAGGCGAGCTGCGAGCCCTGGTCAAGGCGTTCATCAACGAGCACCCGGGCCACGAGCTGACCGTGGGGACGATCCAGCGGGAGCTTCAGGTCCGGCTCGGTCGCGCCATCAGCCCCGGTGCCGTTCGCAACAACTGCGCCAGCCTGGCCGCCGCCGGGGACTGCCAGCTGGTGACCGACGAGCCGTACACCGTCACCGCCAACCCGGCCCCCGCCACCGACAGCACTCCGGACGGTGGCAGCGAGACCGACGACGACAAGTAGCAGCTCGCGGCGGGAACGGACCCACCGGTCCCGCCGCCAGATCCCGCATGGCAGACCGCCGCCCGCCGGGCGGCACCCGAAGACCTGGTGGGCCGCCTCACGGCGGCCCACCAGGTCTCTTTTCATACCCAGGAGATGATCATGAATCGGATGCTCATCGGCGTCGCCACTGCCGCCGCAATCGCACTGATCGGGCTGCCCATACTGCTCGCTGCCGCCGTCACCGGCAGCGGCCTCGGGCCCGGGATCTGCGCTCCCGCCGCAGGGCCCACGCCCTCCGCCGGCAACAACGAGTTCGATCCCGGACAACGGGCCATCGCAGCGACCATCGTCGACGTCGGCGTCGACAAGGGCGTCCCACGTTGGGGCTGGGTCGTGGCCATCGCCACCGCGCTACAGGAATCCGGCCTGCACAACCTGCCCCACCTCGGCGACGACAACGACCACGACTCCATCGGCGTCTTCCAACAGCGCCCCAGCCAGGGATGGGGCACCCCGAAACAGCTCGCCGATCCGGCCTACCAGGCCGGACGGTTCTACGAAAAACTCCTCAAAATCCCCGGCTGGGACAAGATGCCGCTGGCCCGCGCGGCCCAGGCCGTACAGATCTCGGCGTACCCCAACGCATACGACAAGTGGGCCGACGAGGCGCTAGGGCTGGTGTCCTCGATCGCCGACACTCTCACTAACTGCCTGACCGATGCGCACGACGCGCTGCCCGATGACTACACCCTCCCGATCGGGACCCCGCCGGCGGTCACCACCGCCATCTTCTGGGCACTCGCGCAGCTGGGCACCCCCTACCACTACGGCGGTTCGTGCACCGATCCGCACTCGGGCAAGCCCGACCGGCAATGTGACTGCTCCTCCCTGATGCAGCAGGCGTACCGGGCAGCAGGGATCAGCATCCCCCGGACCACGCTCGGCCAAGTCCACGCAGGAGCCGCCGTGCCAAGCGTCGGGCTACTCAAACCGGGAGACCTCATCCTCATCGCCGGATCACAGGGCACCCGAGCTGTGCCCCGCCACGTTGGCATGTACCTCGGCCACGGCCTCATCGTCCAAGCACCCAGGACCGGCGACGTAGTTAAAGTCGTACCGCTGTCGTCATGGGCCGACCAGATCGCCGCGATCCGGCGCATCGCTAAGTGAGAATGATTCACGTTCAGTCGGAGGCCGGGTCGACGCAGATCATGCTCGCGCGGTTGAGACAGTTCGGGGCGGGCTTCAAATCGCATCAGGTGATTGCGACAGATTGATGTGTTGACGGCGTCACACATTAAACGCAACCGACCTCATCGCGGCACGATAAGGTAGAATTCGGCTTTCCCCGGACAGTGGTGCCGAACAGCTTAGTCGAGCGCAGCAAAGTTCAGGTCGATAAAGAACGCACTGAGTGGCGTTCCGGTCGCTTGGCAAAAGTCCGCAAGGATTTCCCATACGGCCGTCTCCACCGGGAGTTCCCTGCTACCCGCTTCGCGACTAGTGATGTATTGTTCGCGCGTCTGCACCATTGGGAAGTTCCGGTACTCGGCGTCGATCTCTACCAATTCATGGCGCTCCAATAGGTCTAGCCGCGGGCCCAGCTCCGTGTAATCCATTCCCAACCGGTGTTCGAGTTCGTGTATTTGCATCTCATAATTGCGCGTCAGATCGCGCGTGGGAAACCCGGATTCGACGATGACCTGCAGGATGCTGCGATGCTGGAGCGGAATTTTAGCCAGCTTGGCGGCGAACTGCTTGAGACCCTCTGCAGTGCTCTGCAGCTCGGGTGATCCCGGTTCAAGGCTGTAGTCTTCCAGCTTCGCAAGCGCTCCCAAGGTGAAAGCACCCACCGGTCTCGTAGCCTGAGTTAGATCCTGCAAGGCCTCCTGCATTCGCCGGACGGCGTTGTCGCCAAACCTGGCCTCATGTTGTGCTTTCATGCTTTGCAAATCTTCAACAGAGTAGGCCGGGCTGTCTGTCTTCTTGTGGTGCGGATAGCACAGGTACATCAAGTTGCTGTAGTGCCGGCGGTCCTCGTCGCTCTGGAAACGGTTGTATCGAGGACCTCCTTCTTCAGCTGCCGCTATATGCGCCAATTGTGCGACAACGTCGCCGTCGTTATTAATGATGCGAGCACTGCACCCCGGGAATGCGCACTCGTTACCGGAGTACAGGTACAGCTTCTTGATTGTCTCTTGCAAGATCGCCAGTCGCGCCATGGATGCGATTGTGTCATGTCGGCGCGTCGAAAGGTGAGCGCGCGGGACTTCGTCGCCCAATCGGCCGACCGGCGGCCTGCGCTAGCCCAATAACAAGTCCACTGCATTCCCCTCTTGACATGATCTAAAGCCTTCTACCTCGTCCTGTGTGCCTGCCGAGGCAGTCACTGGACATGGCTTGACCTGCGCCGCTGATGGAGCGGGAATCCGCTGACACCCCCGGCCCGCCTGCAAGGAGCAAAATGATCAACAACATCGGTGTCTGGACACGCCCCACCAGCGATATCGCTTGCGCACTGGCTGACGTCCGAGCAGCCGTCGCCAACTGCCGCCAACGACTCACCGTCGACCTCTGCGATGACGCCGCAGGGCTGCTCGACGCCGCCGCTGACATCACAGACCTGGCCGCAGTCCTGCTCGAAGTCGCAGCCACCCGCGCCGACATAGCCGAACCGGGCACGGGCGAGGCACTCGAACGGGCCGCCGAACTGGCCGCCGACAGCGCCCGCCACATGACCACCGGCATCAACCTGCTTGCCGGTGCCACCGCCATCGCCCGGTCCATCCGGCGACGGCTACCACCCACGCCGCGCGCCCACGACACGGGCCGCCAACACACCCGAAGGAGCCTCCTTGCGTCACTCGCCTTCATCAGGCACGCCATGCCTGGTATGCGCCACACCGATAGGCCACGCGCCGACTTGTCCGGCTGACAACCCCGAAGCCCTCTACCTGCTCACCGAACCCATCGACGGCGGCACCCGCTCATGGACCATCGCGGGTGCCCGCTACACCACTACCGAGCAACGACGCAGCGACGTGCGAGCGGCGACGGGAGACATGCGATGGTTCCGACCCATCGACGAGCCCCAGCTCCCGATGTCGCCCGGCCTATTCATCCAGGCCGTACTCGAAGAACCCTCGTTTGGTCGCCACACGGCCCGGTTCGGAATCAGCCCGACCCGATGGCTCCGTGTGCCCGACTGCCAGTGTGACCGCTGGCGCTGCCACCACATGCCCGCCGACATGACCGACCCCGACCTCGTTATGCAGGTGTCGATATACGCCTTCGTGCTGCGCTTCAGCAAGGGATGGGACACCTACTGGATCGCAGACACCGGCGTGAGCCGCGTTGCACTGGCCATCGACTCCGTTGACGATCCGATACCAGTCGCCCATACCAAGGCCTGCGCTCGCAGGTGGTGCGACAAGTGCCCCGGCACCATGAAGCCACGAAGCGACGCCGGTGTCCGAGAACCCTGCGCCTGCACCTGTCATCTGCCGACTTCGCCCGCCTGAAACGATGCGGGGGCCAGCGCGAGTCGCGCTGGCCCCCGCACTCGCCCCTGTCTGCCTACGCCTCATCAGAATGCCCCCGCTGCGGATGCATTCACGCCAGTGCGGTTCGATCGGGGGAACCGCGGAAATTGCGGAGTGGACGGCGGCCACTCCCTGCGATGCTGTCTGCTGTGAAGCACGCCATTTTGACGATTGGCCGTACTGTCCTTCGTGGCACCTTGCCCTATCCAGACGTTCTGCGGCGTGTCCGTGTCCGGCGCAGTGCACGCGACCTCGCTGCCCGCGATCCCTGGCCGCAGGACGACACGGCCGTCACAGGGCTGGACTTCGCCCAGCTGGCGCTGCTGCGGGTGCTGTCGTTGCAACAGGAGACGCGCCGTGCGGTACGGAGCCGCCAGCGCGAGGCGGCGGCGCTGTTGGCGCGAGTGTCTATAGAGACCTGCATCGTGGGCCTGTGGTGCCTTCACAACCCTGATGCCGTCAGCAAGCTGCGTGCCGCAGAGATCAAGACCATGCCGGCCATGCTGGCATTTCTATCGAGTGCTGGATTGATCCCCGACACGCTGATCCGGCAGGCCGTGCGCACCCTCGGCGAACCGGAAAAACTTCTCGATGTGCGGTCGATGGCGGCTCAGATCGACGCCGCAACCAGTGGCAGCCTGGCCGTCGCGCTGTACGACGGGGTGTACCGTCACGCATCCCACTACTTCACCCATGCCACGAGTTCGTCGCTGCTGCGGCACGTCACCTCTGGACACCGCCGCACCGTTCGGCCGGTGAAGTCATGGGCTCGCCGGGCACCTGTCCGGCTCGCCGATGCATGTGTCGGCTTGCTGGCTGGTGCCATCGCCGAGCGGGTCTCGGCGCCCGCAGCATTGTTCGTGCGTTACGCCGAGGGGCACGCCTGGCGGGTACTGCCGCCGATGCTGTTTACCATGGGCAAGGGCGTGGCTCGGAGGATCAGCATCGCCGATGCCCTTCAGATCGTGAAGCGGGCTCAAGAGGTGCGCGCTTATCTGGCTAGCGCAGGTCCAGGCGAGGCATCACAAGATCGGGAGACCCACCTACGTGATCTGTATGAGGAGCTGATCCTTCGCCTTGATCTCGACGCGCCGCGCGAAGCAATTCAGCCCATCATCGATCACTTCGTCGTCATGGTTCTCGCCGAGTGGGATACAGACTTCGCGAACCGCGCTTCCCCGGCGCTGGTAGCACCGGCGAACGAAACATGAGCCGCCGTCAGTGCTCTGGCCACCAGACCGGAGGTGCCGTTCAGCACGCAGATCAACGGCGTGCACGTCTCACTTTCCGCTCATAGTGGGCCGCCCAAGGCCACGCTCGCGACAACCATGAGTCACCGTCGGAAGGATCTCAGCGGATACAACCGTCCTGGTAGCAGACACACGCCGGCAACGACGGAAGATCGATGAAGAGCGACTGCCTCGCCGCTGGGTCGTTGCATGCGCGCACGGGTCCGGCACCGCTGCTCGGCGGCGAGGTCGCGCCTGTCGGCAACCGGCCCGCGTTGTGACCAGAGTGTCGCCCAGGCGATGAGGTCGGATCGGGCAACACGGCTTGACCTGCGGCACAGATAGAGCGGGAATTCGGGGGTGAACTACGAAAATAGCGATATGGCAACAAACGCGGTCATTCTTGGACACATATGGCGTGTCGACACTAGCGCCGACGAGCCTGGCGCCTGCGAGGTCAGACTAGGTCGTACGGCCAGCTCACAGGACTCCGAGCACCCGAGCGACGTAACTGCCGCCACGGCCAGTGGGTCCTTGCACCCAGCGCCCGATACAGTCTGGCTCGACGCTGTGACGACCAGGGGAGAAGGCGTGAGCCAAGAAGAACTCGCTAAGAAGGGGTACCTCACCTCTAGCGGTATACGCGGCAAACGCTTCGGTGACTTCGAACTGCTCGAACTCGGCTCCACCACCGTGGCGACCCTCGCGAAGGCGGGCCTCGACTTCACGGTCGCGGCGAGCGTCCCCTTCCCCTGCACAAGGTACCGGCCGCCTAAGAAGCCCGGACTCACACGGCCCGACTCGGTCTACCTTCACCGCGTCGGAAGCCGCCTGCTGCCCGTTGCTGTAGCCGAATGGAAGGACAAGTCACGGCTACGCAGCGAAGACGAGGATCTTGAAGCGGCCGAGCAGGCCGTAGTCGCAGCCCTATCCATGGGCGTGAACATCGCCATTACCACGGACGGCCGCAGATTCAGGTACATCGATGCAGCAGCTTCCGCCGCAGCAGGCGAGATCGTGGAGTACCAGGAGGTCCGGGACCTCGCCCCTGGCGTGCTCGCCGACCTTTACCGTGGCGAGAGCGGACTGGTTCGAGACCCCAAGGCGCTAGCCGAAAACGTTTGGCAGACGGTGTGGCATGCGACAAAGGCGGAACCGAAAGACTGTCTCCTTACCTTTGTCGAGATCTTCATGCTGAAGTTCCTCAGCGACAACCTCCCCTTTTCGGTTCTGCCGGCCGACTACCGTTTCGATGCACTGCTTCCTGACGAGGAGTCGTTCGTAGGGCAAAAGGGCAAAACTCAGATCGAATACTATGTGAGCCACATCAGGCCGAAGATCAAAGAGATCTTCGTAGAACGTCTGCCCGTAGACGACAAGGTCGTACGAGCCGTGTTCGGGCTCGAGAACGAGAGCTTGAACTCCACGACATCCATCATTAATGGATTCGCTTTCCTGCGGTCCTCGTCAAATGAGGCGCCCTCCAGCTACAACCGCACATTCTGTGAAATCCTACAGTCGTTCCAGGATTTCGGGGCACTGACGAACATCGAACCAGAGTTCAAGCTCCGACTCTATGAGATGTTCCTGAGGCGAAGCGCAAAGCAACAGCGCTTGGGCCAGTTCTTCACGCCCCGCAACATCGTCAAAGCCATGATCAAAATGGCACAGTTGAACAAGCTCGCAGACGACGCCGTTGTGCTCGACCCCGCGGCAGGCGTAGGAGGATTCCTCCTCGAACCCCTTCTGTTCTCGGATGCTCTACCCGGAAACGTGCGGTTCGAGGACGGAAAGCCCCACCAGCGCGTAAAGCTCATCGGGGTTGATGTCGACAAGGACACAAATATTCTCGCGAAGGCGAACATGCTTTTGCACCTCGCCGAGTCAGTCCGCGATCCCAGCACGACCCCCAGTGCGCTCAATCAGGCGATGGCGAACACCTTCATCCTTCTCAACGGCAATGAAACGCTCGGCGCGTTGGAGTACCCGCCACGCGATTCGGTAGACGTCATTCTCACCAATCCGCCGTACGTCACTCAGGGCTCCGCGATCTACCGCAAAGAGATGGAGCACTCCAAAGGTCTGCGCAACGGCGTTTTCCTCAAGGACTACTACGACAACGGCGGTCTTGGCGTTGAGGCATTGTTCCTGCGCTACATCTCGGGTGCACTACGCCCCGGCGGCATAGCTCTGGTTATTGTCCCGCTCGGGTTGTTGAACCGCACTGCCCGCCTCATGAAGTCCAACCTTCTCTCCGAGTGCAACATTGTAGGCAGTATCCAACTTCCCCGCGGGGCGTTCTTCAACACCGCGCAGCCGACGTATATCTTGATTCTGGAAAAGCGCCGTGTTCCGAACCAACACCGACCGGCGGTATTCTGCGGTCTGGCGCGAACAATCGGAGAGACCCTCGACCACGAACGAGTCGCAACTCCGGGTGAGAACGACCTGGCAGATCTCGCAGAACTCTTCGTGCACTTCCGAGCTAACCCGGCGTCAAAAGTTGATAGAGCGACACCGTACGAAGGCAGCCGTATCGCAAAGCTCGTGCCATCCGCTGAATTCGGCGCGGATGAACGGTGGGACGTGATCCGTCACTGGAGCGATGATGAATACGTAGCGCTCGGCGTCAGAGCAGAGACAATAGACACGGCTGATTTCATCAAACTCGCGGAGGACACGCTCGTCGAACTGCTCGACGAACTCCGGCAAGCCCGCGAGGAGATCGACCGGTTGACTGCCGGTGAGATGACTTCACTTAGTCTGTCGAACTCTAGGTACTTCCAGATTCGATCTGGAGTTCGTATCAGGAATGTCGATCTGAGAGAGAACCCTGGCAACATCCCGGTCTACAGCGTGTTCACGAGACAGGACACGATCAAGGGGCGGATTGCTCACAACTGGCTTACCGAGCGGTACATCCGCCCCGAGCTTTTCCCATCGGTAACAGTCATGGCGACCGGTGCGTCCGCCGTCGGAACCGTGTTCACCCGCGAGAACGGATGCGTGGTGACCGACGACGTTGTCCTCGTCCAACCGTGGTCTCGCCGGGACGAGCGGGACTGGCTAAGGTACCGACTGGCGAAGAAGCTCGAAGTTCCGGCAGACGAGATATCTGACGAGGAACTAGACGAGGTCGACCCTCTGACGTTCACCAGTTATGACGCCGTAAACGCAGATGCGTTGCCAAGCGAGCAGATAGATCTGAACTATCTGGCGGTCGCCCTCGGCCGCACTATCGCCCAGGGCGGATATCTCTACGAGGCCAAGTTGTACACGAAGCGTGTCAGCCAGCTGAGCATAGAGGTACCAGTGCTGGCAGATGGCTCATTCGATATCGTCAGGCAGCGGCAGATTGCAGACGCCGCCAAGCGCTTGGACAACATTCGCAGCCGGCTCGAAGAAGCTGGAAGGTGGAGTAAGTCGGTCCGCCTGGCCTAGTCAGCCGTTTGCGTGCTCTGTCGAGTGGGCGTGATCCGATAGGTCGCGCCCACTCAGTTCCTGATGCAATAAAGCTGTCTGGCTGTGTCGGTGGGACCTGGAGAGGCGTCCGGCGGGGTAGCTTTCCAAGGCTAGCGATGCCTCGACTGACAGATTTGTCAAATGTAAGTCGATAACTGCTTCGTCCAAACGAGAGAGTGGCACGAGGGCTCGGCGTAGATAGAAATACCAGTGCTCGGGGCGAGGAAAAGCTTCGAGCTGCGCCACAAGAGGTTGAAGCTCAACGCCCCCGGGGTACGGCACTACACCCTCGATGGCGAGGTCGCAGCCGGACGTGAATGACCTGCCGGCCAACTCGACTGGCTGTTCCAGCGCCTCGACCGAGCTCGTAGCAGTTGCTTTGGCAATAACTCGACCGCGGTCACGGTTCGGGTTCTTCCAGGCCCCCCGTGTGGCGTAGAGGTAGAGGCGGTCACCGTTCTTCAAGGCGCGGAGTTCCGCCCGGGGTGTAGCCGGGAACGCCATCCGCTGCGCGTTCAAAACCCACCGAATAGCGTCACGATGCCCGAGGACCACGAGGTACGCACTCATTTGTAAAGGTTAGAACACTGCTTGCCGACAGCTCTCAACCGTTCCCCGGACGGGCATGGCCAACGCAAGACGATATTTCCAGGTCACGGTGTATGTCCGCAAGGTGCAAATAACGTCGCGGGATCCGATCCGCGACGCGCTTCCTAGCGCCGTCGTCCATCTGGAGCACCCGTGCTCCTCCCACCACCCGTCCAGTCAGTTTCGGCCAGGCACCTTCGCGACTTTCCATGACAGCGACGTGCGGCCGTGAGCTAGTCTGATCGCTTGCTTACGACGGCCTGTCGGTGGTCGCCGCGCCAGACGGAGGGTTCATGAGCCAACTGCACGTGCGGCACGTTCGTGACTACCTTGATCGGGAGTACCGCGACCTCGTAGATCTGTCTGATCTAGACGGGCGTCCCGCCGGCGAGAAGGAGAGTGCGTTCTTTAGCCGTGCGCTCGGGGCCCTGGCGGTCCAGCATCTGAGCGGCTGTGACAAGAGCGTGGCAGTAGGCGCCATCGTCGACGGCTTTGATGACGGCCATGTCGACGTCGTGCTGTCACAAGACCGGCCTCCGGTGCTTTGGCTTGCTCAATCAAAGTGGAACGAGAGGGGCAACGCCGGTTTCGGCGTAGGCGATGCGGCAAAGTTGCGTGAGGCGCTCGACAACATCACCAACGGAGAATTCGCTGGCTTCAACTCGCGGTTCCGCGCTTTAGAGGCCAGCATCGATCAAGTGATCAGCAACCCGCAGGTCAAGATCGTACTTGTCGTGGCCCTGCTGGGCGACAACGTCCTATCTGCGGCTGTGCAGGCCGTCTTCGACAAGATAATGCGCGACGCACGAGATCTAGTCAGCATTCGTGTCGTCGGCCTGCAGGACTTTCACGACATAGTTCGATCCGCTGCGGGAGTTGGCGACGCCAGCGTTAATCTCGATCTGCGGCTAGACAGTCCTGGCTATACGGAGGAACCGTACAAGGTCTACCAGGGGCTGGTAAACGCGTCGCAGGTTGCGGACTGGTCTGAGCGTTACGGCAACCGGCTTTTCGATAAGAACATTCGAGCTGCGCTAGGCCTGACTGAAGTTAACCAGGCTCTTCTGGATACGCTGCTCTCTCGTCCTGAAGACTTCCTGTACTTCAATAACGGCATAACCATCTTGTGCGACAACCTTGGTCGAACCGCGCGCCACGCAATGAATACACACGGCCCGGCCGATCTCGTGCTGGAAGGTGCGAGCGTGGTGAACGGCGCTCAGACCGTCCACTGTGTGGCCGAGGCTATGCGCCGTGATCCTGACAACGCTGGCAAGGCACGGATCTGGGTTCGCGTGATATCGCTCGAGAACTGCCCTGATCGCTTTGCCGAGGAGGTGACAAAGGCAACCAACACTCAGAACAGGGTGGAGGCGCGTGACTTTGTTTCTCTAGATCAGAACCAGGCCCGCATCCGCGACGAGTTCGCGTTGTCGCTCCACAAGTCCTACGTAATCCGCAGAGGTGAGCGCGAACCTGAACCGGACGCTGGCTGCTCGGTCGTCGAAGCGGCTCTCGCGCTCGCAAGCATTCATCGCGATCCGGCGATAGTTGCACGCGCCAAACAGGGACATGAACGTCTCTGGCGCGACGACACCTACGAGAAGCTGTTTGGCCCCAAGGTGAATGCCTACCGCGTCTGGCGGGCAGTCTCACTTCTCCGTGCCGTTAAAGAGGAGATCGCAGCGGCGCAGGATGAGCTGATCGGCCGCGCATCACAGGTGGCAACTCATGGCGACTTCGCGGTCGTCAACCTCGTGTCTCGGCAACTGGACCTGCGGGGAATCGGAGACGCGGATGTCGACTGGGCAACGATTGTCGAACAAGCCCGGAAACTCGCAGCACCCACCCTTGCCAATGTCATCTTGAGCGTGGATCTCCACGCACCGAACAATTACGTTCAGACGATCTTCAAGAGCGAGGAGAAGGCGCGCCAGATCCTCGGCGACCATTCCACCACCAGACCAACCACCTTCAACTACATGGCTACTCTGCCCGACGTCTACCGGGCCACGAAGCCAGAACGCAAGAGCAACGCGGTGGGAGTGCTGGTTGACGCAAACGCCATTTCCGACGGCACATCTCTGGAATTCCGCGCTCAAACGGGCCGCGAACGTCGGGAACTCCTGCTGTGGCTGACCGAGGATCCGAGGCGCGGTCGAGCCACATGGGTCAACGACCGCCGCGCACCGCTGCTCTGGGAAGGTGACGGCAAACAGTACGCGCCGACCGCGCTCGTCCTACACATGTTCATCGAGGCCACCGGATCCTCGCCCAAGACGGTCCAAGGCACGAGCCGGTGGACTGTCCACGGCCGCGGTACCTTGGTGGACATCGCTAACCTTGTTCGCGAGGACCTAACTGAATAGGTCAGCTGGCCGGATTGACCTGTTCAGCGGACTAGGATCATGATGGTCACGCCTGCGATGAGGTACGGACCAAATGCGATTCGGTCACGTCCGTTTTCCCGGCCGCAACGCGCAACGACCGCAGCGATGGCAAAAGAGCAGATGACACCCATGTAGGCAGACACCCAGCTCAGCCAACCTAGAATGGCTCCTATCGGCCAGCTCAGTGCAACGTCGCCGCGTCCGATCGCACCCCTTGATGCAATAGCGAGAAAACTGAAGAACAGCAAGGCAGCCGTCGCGCAGGCGGCAGCACGAACGATCGCGCCCGGATTGCCGACCTGTGCGAACGCGCTAAAGGTGCCCAACGACATCGATGCGGTGAGCCGAAACGGCAGCCGACGTACTACGAGATCAACGTGCCACAGTACGGCAGCTGTCACAGCCCACCAGCTGAAAGCGACTAGCGCCCAGCCTCGTTGCCCGCTGACGGCCACCGCGGCGGCCAGCAAGACAGTGGTCAGTTCCAGGGACCAGGGGCGCGCTCCCTGGAACTGACCGCAGCCGGCGCAGCGGGCCTGCGGCCGACAAGCCGCAGGCCAGGCCTGTGTATTGCAGGTAGGGCAGGCCGTCCGCCAAGGCTGGCCTTGGGCCGTGCTGTGGTGGATGACCAGCCATCTCAGGACCGGTGTCACCATGAGGGCGTAGACCCATCCCGCGCTTATGACCTTCGGAGCCGTCGTCATCGTCGCTGTAAAGAGATTCGGAGCTGCTGGGCCAGGACCTGTGTCTCCTCGGACGGTTCGGCGTCGAGTTCGGTCAGCGCCTTGGCCAGTGCACGCAGCAGCGCGCGAATGCCGTCGGGATCTCCGAGCGCGTGTCGGGCGCGCATGGCCAGCCGGTAGAGCTGCTCGTTGTACTCGTCGTGTTTGATCGCCCTGTCGAGTAGGTCGGACGCGGCTTGTGGATCGTCCGTGAGCAGGTCTTCGGCGAGCAGGAGGTGGGCCTCGGTGGCCCAGCGGCGGGCGGTTTCGCGGTACGGGGTGATCCATTCGTAGTCCCGGTCTGCTGCGAGGGGCCCGGTATACACGTCACAGGCCTGTTGGAGCAGCCGTCGACGGGTGTCTGCGGTGGCGGGGCGAGCCGCGCGTAGCAGGTCGCGCAGCTGCCACAGGTCGACATCGACGTTGGCTGGGTCTAGTCGGTAGCGGCCTGCGGTCTTGATGACGTATGCGCCTTTGGCGGCGTGGCCGGGTCGGGCCAGGCTCAGGCGCAGGTTGCTGGCGTTGGTGTGTACGAGCTGGTCGGCTTGGTTGACGCGGGAGTCGGGTTCGAGTTGTTCGCCGATGTCGCGGGTGGCCATGCCGTCGGGGTGGACGGCGAGGAAGACGGCCAGTTCCAGTGCGCCGGTGCGCAGGGCGCGGCTGGGGTCTTCGATATGTGGTGCGCCCAGCACTCGCAGCCGGGCCTTGCCCGTGGTCCGGTCGGCAGTCGATGTGATGACCTGCAGTGGCTGGGGCTGGGCTTCGGGGGTTTCGTCCGTCGCGGGGATGGCGGGACAGGGAGGCTGCGCGGGGGTGATCGTGGGTTGGCCGGTGTGTGCCTCGCGCAGTGTGGTCAGGACGGCTACGGCGGTGTCGGGCTGCATCACGGCCATGGGGTCTGGCAGGGGCCGGTCGAGGGTGTTGGCGGTAGTGGTGGTGCGGCCGTCGGCGGCTACGTCGATGGTCGCGCCGTGGGCCCATTCGCCGAGTAGTAGCGCGGTCAGGTCGAGGCGTTCGCCGAGGCTGAAGGTGACCTTGGCGCGCATTCGGGCGCCGGGTGGTGGTGCTTCGCACAGGAGCAGTAGTGGCGGCAGGGTTTCTTCGTCGGGCGCGGTGCGGCGTAGTTCGTCGAGGTCGGTCGCGGCGTGTTCGTCGAGGATGCGGCTGCGGTGCAGAAGTTGGGATTCGGCGATGGTGAGGGCGTCGTCGACGTTGTCGGCGATGTGTAGCCGGGGCCAGGGGCCGAGGGTGACGGCGTCGGCACCGATGAGGTTGGCCAGGGTTGCGGCGTCGATGATGACTTCGGCACGGGCGTCGGGGTGCTCGGGGCTGCCAGCTGCCAGGGCGGTGATGAGTGCGGCGCGGGCGGCGCTGTGGGCTCCGTCGCCGGTCAGGCCGATCCCACCGGCGGGCGGCGTCTGCTGAGGTGGCACGGTCGTGGCCAGAGCGATTGTGTCCACCGGCATGGGCAGGTCGGGATTGCGTCGGACCTGTGTTCCGATGTTGGTGACGGGTGTCGGCAGTTCGGTGAGGTCGTCTTCGGTGCCAGGGATGTAGCGACGGCGGCGCTGGAGCCACACCATCGCCGATGCCGCAGTGATCGCTGCGGCGAGTGCCCAGGGGATCCAGCTGCCGTCAGGCAGGGTCAGGCCGTCGTGGCGGGCGGCGGGTGCCTGCGGCGCCGGGGCGGTGTGCGTGCGGTCGGGGGATGCGCTCGCTGGTGCCGACTGCGCCGGGCTGGTCGGCGCGGCGGGTGCTGGGACGTGGCTCGGGGCAGCGGCCGGAGGCGTGGCGGCGGCGGGTGGCGCGGCGGCGGGCGTGCGCGGTTGGGGAGCTGGTGGCGCGGCGGGCTTGGCGGTGGCCGGTGGGCGGGCGTCGGCAGGCAGTTTGAGGTCCCAGCCGGGGTAGATGAGGTTGCAGTCGCGCAGCTTGCCGCCAGTCTTGAAATGCCTGTGTTTGTTCAGGGCGCAGATCTCAGGCCAGCGGTCGGCGTCGCCGAGCCACGCGGCGGCGATCTTCGACAGGTACTCGCCGCGTTTGACGACGTGGGTGTAGCGGGTGTTGCCGACCTGGATGATCGTCGGGGCTTGGGGCGCCGCGGCGTTCGCTGTTGCTGCGGTGGTGGCTGCGAAGGGCTGCTCGCTGGCCAGGGCGGGGCTGGCGGATGCGGTGCTCGCGGCCGACAGTACGACGCCGAGGGTGAGTGCGCTGATGAGCGCCGACGCGGCAGCGCGTAGCGGCCCGGCGGGGCGCAGGTGGGCGCGGACCGGTCGGCCAAGCAGTGCGGCGCGGGCTTCTGTCACGATGGCCCGGGTGGCGGCGATCCACAGCAGCCACGTCGACACGGCCAGCAGGTCGAGGATCATGCCGTCGCTGAGTTCGCTGCCCAGCGCGTTAGTGATCTCATCGGCGGTGGGCAGGTGGTCGGGCAGCGGCCAGCCGACGGCTGCCACGAGGGCGGCGGGCAGCCCGGCGACCACCGCGATCAGGATCAGGGCTGCGGACAGGCGTATGAGGTGGCGGCGTAGCGGTGCCATGACTTGTGCTCCTCAGGGTGGTGAGACGGCTTGTGCGGTGGCGGTGGCGTGCACGGCGATGGCGTCGATGCCGATAAGCGTCAGTAGCTGCGTGGGCTGGCTCGTGGCGACGCTTACCGTGACCTGGTCGCCAGCGACGGTGACGGTGCCGGTGAGCTCCGCGCGGCTTAGCCAGTCCTGGGCAGCGGCGCGGGCCTTGACGGGGTCGACCCGGACGGCGCCGTTGACGCGCAGCGTGGTGAGGTCGAGTTCGCGGGCTCCGGCGCGGGCGGCTGCTTGTGCGCTTGCGACCGCGTCGACTTTGGTCCCGATGGCCAGGCCGGCGTCCAGGACGAGCGCGACCAGCGCCAGCACCGCGATGCCCATGATCAGTGTGAAGGCGGTGGTCTGGCCGTCGTCGCGCCGCCACCAGCGAACGGGCGTCACGGCCAACTCCGGTACGTGTCGACCGGCTCGGTAGCGGTGGCCGACACCGTGCGGGTGCCGTTGATCGGCAGGCCGAGGTCGGCGAACGTGACTGTGCAGGTGGTCGTGGCGGTGATCGCGCCGGCGCGCGCGAAGGCTGAGGTGTCGGTGGTGGTGGTGCAGGTCCAGCGCCGGTCGCTGAGCATCGCGGCGGCGGCTTCGCTGGCAGCAGTTCGTGCGGACGCTGAGGTGGTGGTGTTGGCTGCGGCTCGTGCCGCGGCGGCTGCGGCGGCGTTGACGTCGATGACCGCCGAGGTGGCCCGTCCGGCGAAGACCGCGAACGCGGCGAGGATGAGCAGGAACGGCACGACGAACGTCGCGATCTCGGCGGTCACCGAACCGGTGTCGTCGAGGCGGGGTGTGCGTGGTGCTCGCATTAGCGCACCGTTTCCAGCGGGGCGGTGACCGTGACGTCCACCGGCAGGCGCAGACCCGGCAGCAGCGATTGCGCGTGGCCGGTGATGCGCACGGTGGCCGCAGTGGTGGTGCGGGTGACGGTGACCTGGGTGTCGTTGAGGACTTCGCCGCCGACAGCGGCGAGCACGATGTTGGTCTCGGCGGTGGCGAGGTCGGTGGTGGCCTGGTAGGCGCGGGCGGCCTGTACGCCGCGGTTGGCGGCGGCGGTGGCGGCGTTGTCGGCGTGGGCCCAGATCGCCATCTGCACGGCGGTCAGGATGAGCAGGAGCAGGACGGGCATCGCCACCGCGAGTTCGACGGTGACGGCGCCGCTGTCGCGGGCGCGGCGTGGTCTGGTCACGGGGGCCTCACAGATTCGTGGCGTTGATCTTGGCGTAGACCTTGGCGGCGATGATGGCAACCGCGCCGAGGGCGAGGGCGACCAGCAGCGCGGTGACCAGGATCGTTTCGGTGGAGTAGCCGTCGTCGGGCAGTTGGCGGATGCGCTCGCGCAGCCCGTGCAGGCGGGCGGTGGCGTACGCGTACAGGGTGATCATGTGCGGTTCCTTCCGGTGTCAGAGCGCGCCCAGGATGGACGCGAACGCGGGATACAGCAGGAAGATCAGGAAGCCGCCGAGCAGGGCGACCAGGGGCAGGACCATGCGTTCGGTGGCCGACATCGCGGCGGCTTCGGCTTCGGCGACCAGGTGGGTCTGCAGGGCTGCCGAACGGGCGGTGAGGGTCGCGCGGATGCGCGCGCCCTCGGTGCCTGCCATAGACAGCGCGGCTGACAGCTCCGACAGAGTGGTGACGCCGGTGGCTTGGCCCAGCTCGCCGAGGGCCTGCCAGGGCGGCTGGCGGCGCAGGTGTGCGGCCTCGATCGCGTGGCGCAGCGCCTGGGCGGCCCAGTCTTCGGCGTCTTCGGTGGCGTCGCGTAGTGCCTGCTCGATTCCGGCGCCGCCGGCCAGGGACACCACGACGAGGTCGAGCATCGCCGACACTCCGTCGCGCAGGGCGGTGCGCCGCTGCGCGGCCTGTGACGCCAGGGCGAGATCGGGCAGCCACAGGCCCAGCCCGGCCAGCAGCAGTGAGGCCCACAGCGGGACCTGCCAGCCGAGGCTGACACCGCCGAGGCCGATGAGCGCGGCGAATGCTGGTGGCAGCAGGAACCCGGCCAGGGCGGTGGCGGCCTGTTCGGCGACGTGCCGGATCGGATCTTTGCCGCAGACGGTGAGGTTGGCTCGGGTGCGGTGGCGGGGCAGGCCGAGGCGGGTGAGCAGTGGGGCCAGCGGCCTGCCCAGCGCCGAGACGATGCCGGGCTGATGCGCTGGCAGCGGACCTGCTCGGGTCGTGCCGTTCGCGATGGTGGGGTGCATGAGCGCGAACGCGGCGGCAAGGCTCAGCGGTGCGGGCCGTATCCACGCGGCCAGCAGCGCCAGACCGGCCCCGAACATGGCCCCGAGCAGCAGTGCGGTCGTCATCGTGGGCTCCTTTCGTCGGTGCCGACGCGGGCCAGGCGGGCGATGCCGGTCAGCCCGGCGGCGAACGCCGCGCCGACGACGAGCAGGACGAGCTGGCCGAGCGCGTCGTCGTAGGGGGCAAGGAACGCCGGGCGGGCCAGCGCGAGTCCTGCGGCCATGGCCAGGGTGAAGCCCACGATGATGCGGGCGTTGGTGCGGATGCGGGCATGGCCGGGCGCGATGCGAAGCCGCAGGCTCGCACGGGACCGCGCGCGCCCGGCCAGTTCGGTGAGCAGCTCGGCCAACTGCCGCGACTGGCGTTGCGACGCCTGGCTCAGCGCCCGCACGACCAGGCGGCCGGTGCGGTCGTCAATGCGCTCGCGCAGCACGTCGAGGGCGGCGGGCAGCCGCTGGCCGAGCCGGACCGCCGCGGCCAGGTCGGCGACCTGCGGCCGGATCGCCTCCGGCACGTATGGTGCGGTGAGCACGATCGTCTGCTCCAGCCCGGTGGCGGCCGACAGGTTGTCGCGCAGCATCTCCGCCCACGTCGCCACCGCCTCGGTACGCGCCAGGGCCTGGCGGGCGCCGCGGTCGCCGCCGAGCGCCACCGGCAGCGCGTAGACGGCCAGCGCCGAAAGCAGCGCGCCGACCGGCCAGCGGGTAACCGCGCCGACGAGCACGGCAGCGGCCAGAGCGACCGCCATCCGGATGAGCTGCTGCTGGGTCAAGGCCGCACGGCGGGGCGGCGGCACGGACGCGGACGGGGCGAGCAGGGCTGCCATGGCCAGAGCCAGGCCGAGGCCGGTCACGGCTCCGAGCAGCGCGGCGAGCGCGGTCACGGCTACCACCCCACCTGGTCGATCGTGCGGGCGGACAGCCCGGCGGCTTCGAGGCGGTCGAGGGTGGCCGCGCGCAGCGGCGTGGCGGGCACGGCGCGACCGTCCGGGCCAGGGGTCCATACCTCGTTGGAGATGACGTCGCGGCCGTCGCAGCCGGTGACCTCCCGTACGGACGTCACCACCCGGGCGCGGTCGCGGGTCTGGCCGAGGTGGACGACCATGTGCACGGCCTGGGAGATGAGCATCGCGGAGGCGTCCAGTGCCAGGCGCTCGGGGGCCTGCACCGCGTACATCGCCAGCCGGCCGAACGCCTGCGCGCTGCTGGAGGCGTGCACCGTGGCGAAGCTGCCGTCGTTGCCCTGCGTCATCGCCTTGAGCAGGTCGATGACCTCGTCGCCGCGAACCTCCCCGACGATGACCCGGTCGGGGTTCATCCGCAGCCCGGCCCGCACCAGCGCCGACATGGTGACCGCGCCGACGCCTTCGAGGTTGGGCCGTCTGGCCTGGAACGCGACCACGTCCGGGTGCGCGACCGGGTCGTAGAGCTCAAGCTCGAAGACGTCCTCGATGGTGATCAGCCGCTCGCGGGCCGGGATCGCCCTAGCCGCTGCTCGCGCGAAGGTGGTCTTGCCGACGTTGGTCCCGCCCGCGATCACGATGTTGAGCCGGGCGACCATCGCCGCGTGCAGCACCTGCGCCAGGCCGGGATCCATCATGCCGCGGGCGGTCAGCTCGGCCAGGTCGGTGGCGATCAGCGTCGGGCGGCGGATCGACAGGCTCGGCCGTGCGCACACCGACACGGCGGCGTGCAGCCGGTAGCCGCCGCGCAGACGCAGGTCAAGATGCGGGTTGTTGCGGTCGATGCCGCGCTCCTCGCCCTGCCCGCCATCACCGATGGCGATCTCCGTGGCGATACGGCGGATCAGCTCCACCATCTGCTCGTCGGACTCGGCGATCGGCCCGACCATCAGCTTGCTGCCGTCGGTGCGGCGTACCCAGACGTGATCGCAGCCGTTGGCGTCGATGTTCTCCACATCCGGGTCGTCCAGCAGCTGCTGCAGGAGGCCCGCGCCGGTCAGCGCGTCGACCACCGCCGCTGCCAGCTGCGCTTCAAGCTGCGGTGACAGCGTCGCCTGCCCGTCGTGTAGCGATTGGCGGGCGTGGGCGTCGAGTTCCTCCGCGATATAGCGCTGCGCCAGCTCCCGGCGCGCCGCGGCGTCGAGCCTGTCGCCGCCGGCATGAGCGGCCATTCGGTCGGCGACCGATGCGCGCAGCCGTTCGAGAAGGTCGCGCTCGGTCACGGCCACTCACCTCCGACAGGCTGCGCCAGGCGCGCACGCGTCGCCGCGTCGGTCAACAGCGCCTCGGCCAGAGCGCGTGCGGCGGCGGGCAGGCCCACTCGCCGCCAGCCCCGCGCGGGCGGGCGCGCTCCGCAGAGCACGGCCGCGCCGTGCCGGTCCAGGGGAACCCCGGCGATGACCGGCGCGCCGAGTACGGCGCTGATCTCGCTGGCGGGGAAAACCGTTTCGCCGACGACCACCAGCGCGGCGTTGCCGGGCAGGCGGGCATCGGCGGCCTGCTTGAGCGCTCCGGCGTCCCCGCGCACTACCACCAGAAGCACGTCAGCTGCTGTCATCAGCGGTGCTGCCGGGGACAGCGGGTGCCAGCGCCCGGCGTCGACGAGCACCGTGCGGTCCTGCGACCACAGCCGGACGTCGGTGGCGGCCAGCAGCTCCACGGCGGCGGTGGCCTGGGGGCGCCCGCCGGGAGCCACCACCACCTGTGCCGAGCACGCCAGCCTGCTGGCGTGCTCGGCCAGCGTGGCGGTGCCGGTGCGGCACTGCGCGGCCAGTGTCACCAGCCCGGGAGCGTCGGCCACAGCGTGCCAGCCCGACACGTCACCCCCGGCGGGGTCAGCCTCCACCATCACCGGCGGCACGTCCTGCGGCCAGCCATCGGCCACCGCCAGGGCGACGGCAAGAGTGCTCGCCCCGGGACTTCCCTTCACCGAGCACACCGTCACGATCACGGCTGACCACCCACGATCACCACGGACGCCCCGGCCATCGCCGCGACCCGCACCCCGTCGGCGGAGTCGACCAGCACCGACACCACGATGGTCCCGGTGCCGTCGACCCCGTCGACCACCGCCAGCACGGTCGCCTCCACCGGCTCCGCCGACACCGCACCCAGCGCGGGACTCGGCGCTGGCACCGCGGGCTCGGCCGCGCCGGCAACCAGCCGCACGCGAGTCCCGGCGACCACACCCTGCGGAAGCCGCCCCGCCGCGATACCGACAGCAACCACCGCCTTACCAGCGGCCGGGAACTCGGCCGGACCCAGCTGCGAGCGCGTCAGCAGCGATCCCTGCGCCAGCGGTACCGCCGCCGTCAAACCGATCAGCGTCGGCAGCTCACTGGCACGCACCAGCGAGATCCCCGCAGCCACGTCCACCTGCACCGTCCGCAGATCCGCCCGCGACAGTACCTGACCGGCCGCGACCGGACGGGCCACGGCCAGCACCTGCGTGCGGGTCTCGGCGCTGGTCTGCCACAGGGCGAACCCGCCCGCCGACACCACCACCAGCAGCAGACTCACCACCAGTTGGGACACCCGCCGCCTCGGCCAGCGCGGAGGGCTCGCCGCTCGGGTGTCACGGGCAAGTCGGGTCGAAACGTCGGCGATCGACGGCATGGGTTCCTCCTAGATCCGGTACCTGATCCGTGGTACCGGACTGGCGGACATGCCTGCCACGACCAGTTATGTACGCATGTCGAGGTCCGTAGGCGCGTGTACGTACACCGATGTCTGTGCCGATTCCGGATTAGACCGACATAGCATCGGCCGAATGAGCCACAAGCCATCGTCCTTTTGGGCAGAAGGGCTGGCTGAGGCGGCGCGGCCAGTTGCCTCGGCGGCGATCAAGGGGCACGGTCGAAACTTGCTCACGTAACGGGGGCCAATATGGACATCGGGCAACTGGACGAAGTGGCGGACCTGTTCCGGCGACGGCTGGAACCGCTGATCCTCGCGCTACTGGCCACGCAATCACCGCGAAAGTTCCGGGGCATCGGCACCGAGCTGCTGGCGCAGCTCGGCGGGCACCTCGACGACAACGCGATCACCCGGGCGCTGGCCGGGCTGACCAAACGCGGACTCATCGTCAAGGCCAGCAACATGGCCGGACGCCGCGACTTCCCGGACTACTGGATCACCCGCAAGGGCCACCAGCGCCACGCGGTCTACTGCGCGATCCTCGCCGCGTACGCCAAGACTTCGCAGGCCGCGGCCGGCAGCAGCACCACCGCGACCGTGCACGACATCGGCGCACAGCGCGACTCCAAAGCCGCCTAGACCGACACGGCGAGCCCTGCCGACATCGATGTCCGTACACAACTGGTCGTGGCGATGAACGCTGCGCGCCGGATACCACCGAAGGATGGAGACACCAACATGAACCGTGCCACCGCCACCACGCTTCTTGCCGCCTCGATCTGCGCCGCCCTGGCCGGCTGCGGCACCAGCGAGCCCGCAGCCACACCCACGGTCGAGCCGAGTGTCACGACCGCAGCCCCGGCTTCGCCGAGCCCGACCAGCGATCCGCAACGTGACCCTGCCCGCCAGGCCATCGACGCCTATCTTGTGACACAGCGGGCGTTCGTCGCAGCGAGCCGGGCCGGAGATCCCAACTTCCCGGCACTGACCGAGCGCACCGCTGGACAGGCGCTCAAGCTTCTGCAAGGGGCCCTCACCACCATGCAGGAGCAGGGCCTACGCGGTCGCGGCGAGACGCTGTTCCACCCGGCCGTAGACAGCATGCAGCCCGCGCAGCAACCGACGAAGATCCGCGTCCGCGACTGCATGGACACCCGCGATAGCAGCCGCTACAAGGCGGATGGCTCGGCGTTCAACGACGCCCCTGGCGGCTTCCGGCTCGTCCTCGCCGACCTGGAGATCACCTCCGGCACCTGGAAGGTGACCGGCCTGGCCATTCACAAGGTGGGATCATGCAAACCATAAGAGCAGCGCTGGTCGCCACCCTTGCGCTCGTTACCCTGCTGCTGACCGCCCCCGCCGCGCACGCCGACAACTGGGGCGACACCAACTGCGAACAGGCACCCAACTCCGCCGCGTGCGAAGTGGTCGTCACCTACACCGGCGGCGACAACACCACCAGCGGCGGCAACGGCACGATCGTCTGCAGAGTCGCCGGCGAGGTCGTCGACTGCCACAACGCCTGGGGCTGGCTCGGCTCCGGCGGCTGCTACTACGGCAAAGACGGCTACAACCACCTTCCCGACCACTACTACATCAAGACCTGCTACGACCCGGCCACCGGCGACTGGCGCACTCTCGGCACGGTCTACCTCGCCCAGACCCCGTCTGCGCTCGCCGCCATCACCCGCCGCGCCACCGACCGGCTCGCACTGCCCACCCCTGCCATCGCCACCAGCCCGGACCTGAACACCCCGCAGATCGTCCACCTGCCCACGTGGCTGTGGATCGAACCCGGCTGGTGGACCGCCCGCACCGCGACGGCATCAGTACCCGGCATCACCATCACCGCACGAGCCGAACCGGTCACCATCACCTGGCACACAGGCGACGGAAAGACGGTCATCTGCGCTAACGCCGGAACCGCTTGGACTGCCGTCTCCGCGCCGGACGCGAAGTCACCGACGTGCGGGCACACTTACACCAGCACCTCCGAGGCCGCCCCGGGCGGGATCTTCACCCTTTCCGCCGTCGCCACGTGGCGGATCAGCTGGAGCGGCGCCGGAATGAGCGGCACCGAACCGTCCTTGATCACCACCACCGCAGCGGGCATACGCGTCACCGAGGTCCGGGCGCTCATCCGAGCCTGAGCCCCAGCGACGCCCGTCGTCAGCCTTGACACTGAACAGCATAGGTGGACCCAGACAGCCTCATCGACTAAGCTGACTCTCGGTGCGAGCCATGGGAGGCGGCCCGCCCTCCCGCTTCTGGTGGTCGGGGGCGGGCCGTTAGTCGTCTGGCCGGGCTCGACGGCTGCGACCCAATCCGGCTAGCGAGCGCGATCGGCTGACGGATGTGCGGTGACTGCCGCCTGATCTCCCATGATTAGTCGACCACCTGCGATCTCGCCTCAAGATCTGTAACCCTTCGCCCTTCGCATCGCGGATCGACGAGAATGGGGTGATCTGTGATCGTCGGCGAAACGGAGACGCTGCGATGCGGGCGATGATCTTTGGGGCCGTTCTCTTCATGCTAAACGCGGGCCTGGGCATCGAACCTGATCCCGAGCCTCTCTGGGGCACTGTCTGCTTCGACGCCCAGGGCAACCCCTCCACTACGTCGCAGGGCGGCGGCCGGTGCGAGGTGGTCGACCTGAACGAGTGGGCCAAGACGCATCCGGACATTTGCGGGCCGTACAACAACGCACCCTGTGACTGACGCCAGGCAAGACTGACCGCCGAACCGGCCACGACCCTGCCTTTTGCGCACCGTTTGCCTGCCACCCCGTTACGCTATTCGAACACGCGTTCGATAACGTGCTGTGTCCATCGTCAGGGAGCGGCCATGTCCACGCCTGCACCATCGAGCGGCGGCGCGCGCATTTGCGACGCCGCCGACGTGGCGCGCGCTCTCAGCGTCGTGCGCGAGCAGAGCGCGGGCCGGGCGACCACCGCATCAATGGCAAGGCCGGTGGACACCGCAGGTGCCCTGGACGCATTGAAACTTGACCCGATGTTGCCGGTGCACGACGGCCTGCGCGAACTCTTGCCGTGGCCCGGCCTGCGCCGAGGCTCAGTCGTGTCCGTCCTCGGCTCAGCCAGCCTGTTACTGGCGATGCTGGGTGCTGCGTCGGCACAGGGCAGTTGGTGCGCCGTGGTGGGCATGCCCGAACTCGGAATGGTCGCGGCGGCCGAGGCCGGAGTCGTCCTCGATCGACTTGCCCTGGTCCCTCATCCCGGACCGCTGTGGGCCGAGGCGGCCAGCGCGCTGATAGACGGGTTCGACGTGGTCGTCGCCCGCCCGCCGACACCCCCCAGTGACCGCGTCGCCGCCGCGCTGGCCGCCCGCGCCCGGCAACGAGGATGCGTCCTGCTGTCCGTCACCGACCGCTGGCCTAGCGCGGACCTCACGCTGGAAGTAGGAGACAGGCAGTGGTACGGACTCGGTCAGGGATACGGCCGACTTCGCTACGCCGATCTCACCGTCAACAGCCGCGGCCGAGGAGCCGCAGGTAGGCAACGGGACACGGTCATCCGGCTGCCGCTGTCCGCCGGTCCTGCGCCGACCACATCGCCCATCAGGCACCTGCGCGCTGTCTGACTCGCCCCCTTTGCGTCGCCTGGCCAGGCAATTCTCCTCGAGGCGGATGCGCCCACCGCGTCCAGTGCGAGTCCTGCTCACACCGCCAGCCACGCTCGCGGACATGGCTTGACCTGCGTCTACAGCCCTAGTGAAATCCGGCCCATGGTCGCATCACGCCCGCTGCGCCGCTGAATCCAACAGAACCTGACAGCCACGCGCCCGATCCTGACATCGCTGGTCAGCAGCTATCGCCGTAACTGGCGCTGTCAGGACGACCCGACATGCTCGACATTTTCCGCCTACCCGCCAACTCGCACTGACCTCGTCAAATACAGGCAGGCCTCACGACGAGGGACAACCACCGTGCCGGCCCATGCCCCCCAGTGCGACCCCTATCCGTGCCCGCTGCAGGCAGCAACCGAAGGAGACCCCGATGAGCAGCGCCTTCCCGCGCCAATCGCACCACCCAAGCCCCTGGAGGCTTCTATGCCCACCACCCCCAGCGGCGACCCAGGGAACACCTCCCGGCGCCGCGCACAAGGAACGCCCGTCAACGTCACGGTCGAGATCACCACCATCACCGGTGAACAGGCCGAACTCCTGCACGAACGACAGAGCCTCGCCATCAAGGAGATAATCACATGGCTCACGACCAGGAACCAGAAATGACCGGCGGTCCAGCCCGGCCGCCGCAGACCCCCGACCCGACCCCGGACCTCTACGGCCCGGGGTCGGGCGTTCTGCCCTCGCCCTGGAGAACCGCGGCTACCTCGATCCCGAACCAGCAGGTCCGAGTCCGGCACGTCTACCGCGTGTCGACGCAGGACCTTCAGAACCTGTACGCGTCGGCCATGCGCCAGCACCGCCGGAGCATGGCCCGACACACCCCAAACATGATCTTCGACGGGGCGTACATCGACTTCGAGTCCGGCCGCATGGAGTTCGACGATCGCGGCCAGTCGACCTTCGACCACCCAGATCTAGCCAAACTGCCGTTCACGCGGCTCGGCGGCCTGCCTGAGATGCTGACCGACGCGCAAGCCAAGCACAAACCCTTCGACATGATCATCTGCGAGGGCGCAGACCGCCTGGCACGGTTCACCTACTACGGCACCCGCATCGAGTACATGCTCGAAAAGGCGGGCGTCGAACTCGTCGCCGCCGACGAACCCCAGGACAAGTTCGCGCGCAAGGCCACCGTCGTCCTCGGCCGGCGCATGAAGCAGGCCATGGCCGAGGTACAGGCACTCCAGATCATGGAACTGGCTTGGGACGGATGCGTTGGACACACCCAATCCGGCTACAACATCGGTCGCGCGCCCTACGGCTACCTTCCTCAACGCGAACCCCACCCGGCACCCGCACGCGCTTCCATGGGCGCGACCCGCACCAGGCTCATCGAGGACCCGGTCTGCGCACCGGTAATCCGTGAGATGTTCCGGCTTCGCGTGAACCTCGGCATGACCTACCCGCAGATCGCGAGGATCTTCAACGAGGACCCCGGACGCTACCCGCCGCCCGTACCGATGCGCGACGGGGTCGAGCGCCGGTGGCGCGGGCCGGTCATCCGAGCGATGATCGAGAATCCCAAGTACACCGGGCACATGGTGTGGAACCGTCACACCACGCGCCAGGGAGCCACGGTTGCCCGCAAGAAGAAGAAGCGCGCGCAGCACCCGAGCCTGTGGGTCTGGTCGGAACAGCCCTCCCATGCCGCCCTGGTCAGCCTTGACACATATCGAGCGGCGCAGCGGATGGGGTCAGGGCATGCCCGCTCCCGCAGCGGTTCCGAGCCCAACACCCACCCCGCTACGAAGAACAACTACCCCCTACGGGGATACGTGCGCTGCCCGCACTGCTCGCGACGCATGGTGGGACGCGTGAAGGGAGCCAACCGCTACATGAGCTGCAAAGGCCCTCGCAACAGCGAAGACAAGCTGCTCCCCAGCGCCGCCGACCACCCAGGCACCCTATACATCCGCGAGGACAGCCTCCTGGCCGCTGTCACCGCAGCCATCGCCGAGCGCGTCTTCGGTCCGGATCGAGCCGAGCTGCTGGCCAAGCAACTAGCGTCCACGCCTGCTGTGGAGATCGCGAATCACCAGGCAGCACTGGAAGCCAGCCAGCGCAGGCTCGCGGAGATCACGAGGAAGCAGACCTCGCTAACCCGCGATCTAGAAGACGCCGACCCCGATGAGCAAGCGTGGCGCAGGCAGCTGCGCGTGCGGTTCAACGAACTGGAAGCAGAACGGCTCCAGGTCGGTCAACGGGTCACAGAGCTTGAGAGCCAACTGCCCGTCGTCGGGCAACAGGACACTTCGCTGCTGGAAGTGCTGCCAATGGCAACAGTCGCCTTGGTGGATGCGCCCATCGAACTGCAACGCGAGCTGTATGACGCGCTGAGGCTGGAGGTTGAGATGACCAGCCGGACGACCGGGGCGGTACGCATTACCCTGACGGGATCAAACAACGGCGAAATGGTTGAAATGGTCAATAGGGTTCACGACCATGCGACCGCGTCGGGGGTTGACGCACAGCCCACGGTTCGGGCGCATGTGCGTCAACCCCCTATGCGTAGAAGAAGGTGCCCTTCTTAACCCCTCACCCGAAGGGACCTGCCGTGACGGCTGGCAATTGGCGACGGTTGCTGCCCTACCTGGTGCTCGTCACCGCCGCCGCGATCACCGTCGGGTACGTGCTGGACGAGCTGCCTGCGACCCCGTCCGGCGCGGCTCCGGCGGCCTCGCCGTCGCCCACCCCGTTCATGCACAGCGACGGGCTGTCCGACAGCCACGACGGCTACCTCATCCAGCCCGTCACCATGCCCGCCAAGCGCGGCAGGGCGATCCCGGTCGCCTTCCGCGTCCTCGGCCCCGACGGGCTGCCATTGCGCACCTACGAGACGATCCAGACCAGACAACTACACCTCTACCTGGTACGCGACGACGCCAGCGGCTACCAGCACCTGCACCCCGAACTAACCGACGACACGTGGACCACGAAGGTCGACGTCACCGACGGCGGCGCGTACCGCTTCTACGCCGAGTTCGTCCCGCGCGGCAAGGACGCCCTCGGCCACCCGACGGTCCTCGGCCTGCCGTTTCTCATCACCGGCGACACCAAGCTGGCCCCACTGCCCGCTCCCGCCCCGACCGCGACCGCTGACGGCTTCACCCTGACCCGGCTCGACGGGGTCACCCACCTGCGCGCCGGACGGGGCGAGCTGCTGCGCGTCCAGGTCTCCTCCCCCACCGGGCCACCCGTCCTCGAACCCCACCTGGGCGCGATGGCGCACCTGTCCGCCTTCGAGGTGCGCACATTGGGCCTGACCCACGCGCACGCGGCCGCCGACGCCCCCGACGCGACCCTGACCTTCCACGTCGAGTTCGCCAACCGCGGCGAACAACGCCTCTACCTGGAGTTCAAGGTCGCCGGCCAGATCCACCGAACCGCCTTCACCGTCTTCGTCACCTGACGGTCCGCTGCAGTTTCGGGGAACCTGCAGCCAGGCACGCGCCCCATCGTGCAGATTCCCCGAAACTGCAGGACCGGAGTACGTCCACACGACGTGGTGCGACCGGGACGGGGTCGCTATCCTGCGGCGATGCGTGACGACGATCCGGTGCTGAACGTGGTCCTCGACAGCCTCATCAGCTGCGTGGCCCTGCTCGACGAGCACGTCCACGACGAGTTCATGGACGGCCGGATCGCGCTCAAGCAACTGGAGAACCTCTCCTACGACTTCGGCCAGCTCCCGGACGAGCAACGACGTCGACTGGCCGCCCTCATCCGCGCCCGTGCGGCCGCGCACCCGCACATGACCGCGTTCGTCGAGGGTCTGCCCGACAGCCTGGGCCTGGACGACGACTGACCGATCCGGACACCGGGGGTGTCTCAGTCCGGGTCGACGGTGGTGGTGGCGTCGAAGGGCAGCCGAGGGGTGTGGCCGGGCAGCGGCTGGTCGGGGTCGGCCACGCCGAGCCGCAGCACGATGTAGGCGTAGCCCAGATTCGACAGGATGCGGCGCACCATCGCCCGGGTGCCGTCGATCTCGATGACCTGGCTGTACGGCAGCACCGCCAGCCCCTGGCCGGTGGCGTGCAGCCACACCGCGGACAGGGTCTGCCCGGCGCGCAGCCACGCCGCCCGGTCGTCGCCGTCGCCGAACAGCACGACGTAGGTCGAGAACTTGTCGTGGCCGCCGCCGACGGCCAGCGCGCCGCGGGCGCCGAAGTCGCGCTCGCCGACATCGGTCTCCGGACGCTTGTCGGGGAGCACCTCCGGCGGAACGCCGGTGCCGGGGGGACGCCCGGGGCCGACCCAGCGTGCGGTCTCGGCCTGCCACGCCGGCTCGGCCGCCGCGGCCTCCTCGGCGTGCGAGACGGCCACCGCGAGTTCGCTGACCTGGTCGGGCGTGAGCCGGTGCAGATGCACGTCGAACTCGCCCGCGAGCCGGCGCAGTTCGTCGACCTGCTCCGCGGTGACCGGGGTGTCGACCGTCGGGCGACGGTCGGTGTGCCGCAGCCGCAGCGCCTGCATCAGGCGTACGGCCTCCGCGGTCACCGGCGCGTCCCCGCTGATCACGAGGGTGGCGAGGTGGTCCGGCTGCGCCGGGTCCGGCAGCGGCCGCAGCTCGACCGTGTGGCCCTGCGCCATGAGCGCGACCTGGGCGTGGTGCAGCGCGGCGCCGCAGCTGACGAGCAGCATCCGCTCGTCGGGATCGATGCCGGGCAGGGCTCGCGACGTGTCGGCGTAGAGGTCGAGGCGGTCGGGGTGGACCTGCCAGTGCCAGGGCTGGGTGTTGTGGATCGAGGGGGCGCGGCCGGCAGCCTCGGCCGCCTGGGCGTACGCGGACGCGGGCGACCGGTCGTGGTGTCCGGCGGTGGTGTTCATGTCGGGTGCCTCCAGTGCCTCGCCGGCCCGTGGCCGCCGCGACCGGAGGCGAACACGGGCTCCCGGCCGGGCGCGGCGACCCTGCTCTCCTACGAATACCCGCCCTGACCTGTCGCGTGCAGCAGGTTCGCACTATCCGCGGAAAGGAGAAAGCCCCGCCGCACGGTCTCCGGACGCGTACAGCGAGGCTCCTTCAGTCTATGCGTGCCGGGGTCAGCTTCGCAGCAGGTCGCCGGTCTCCGCGGCGCGGCAGGCGGCCGGGTCGACGGCCAGCACCACGCCGAGCAGGTCGCCGAGGGCGTGGGCGAGCCGGGGGTCGGCCAGCTCGTAGCGGGAGCGGCGGCCTTCGGGCACGGCGACGACCAGGCCGCACCCGCGCAGGCAGGCGAGGTGATTGGACATGTTCTGCCGGCTGACCTGGAGCAGGTCGGCCAGGTCCGCCGGGTAGGCCGGGCCGTCGCGCAGGGCGAGCAGCAGCCGGGCGCGGGTCGGGTCGGACAGCGCGTGCCCGAAGCGGGCCAGCACCTGCCCGTAGGTCGGCGGCGAGGCGATCGTGTCCACGGCCGAAACAGTACATCGCCAGCTGAACAAATGCCTGGTGTACGCCTCAGCGGCGGTGGACCTGGCCGTGCGCGGACTCGCAGTGCTCGTCGGCGCTCTCCCGCACGTGATGGTCGACCTGCAGCGTGGTGTGAGTGATCCCGTGCTCCGCCGCCAGCGTCCGCTCCAGTTCCCGCCGCACCAGGTGGCAGTCGGCGGGCTCGTCGACGAGCACGTGTGCCGACAGCGCCGCCTGCCCGGAGTCGATCGTCCACACGTGCAGGTCGTGAACCTCTACGACGCCGTCGGCGGCGAGCATGTCCACCCCGATCACGTCGGGGCGCACCCCGGCGGGCGCCGCGTTGAGCAGCACCCGGCCGGACTCGCCCAGCAGGTTCCAGCCACCCCTGATCATGAGCACGACCACGACCAGCGTGGCGATGGCGTCAGCGCGGGCCCAGCCGGTCAGCAGCACCACCAGGCCCGCCGCCGTCGCCGCGACCGAGGCGAACATGTCCATCAGCACGTGCTGGTAGGCGCCCTGGACGTTGAGGCTGGACCGGTTGGCCTTGCCGATCGCCCACGCGGCCAGCACGTTGACGGCCAGGCCGAGCAGTCCGGTGACCACGACCATCCACCCGGTGACCTCGGTCGGTTCGGCCAGCCGGGTGATCGCCTCGTAGCCCAGCCAGCCCGCCAGCAGCAGCAGGCTCAACCCGTTGGCCGCCGCGGACAGGATCTCCGCCCGGGCCAGGCCGAACGTGTAGCGACCGCCGGCGGGCCGGGCGGCGAACCGCATGGCGACCAGCGCGAGCACGATGGCGGCGGCGTCGGTGAGCATGTGCGCGGCGTCGGAGATGAGGGCCAGCGATTGCGCGAGCACCCCGACGACGACCTCGACCGCCATGAACGCGGCGATGACCGACAGCGCGATCGCCAGCCACTTTCGGTCGGCGTCGCGGCTCACCCCGTGGGAGTGGCCGTGCCCCTCGTGCGCGTGCCCGTCGTGAACGTGCCCGTCGTGTCCATGGTCGTCATGCATTGTCGTCCACCTCGTGCCCGGAATGCTGACATCGTGCTCCCCAGCAGGGGAAACAGCCGCCCCGACGCGCGCGGCACCCGACGGTACAGCGAATCATGAATTCATTGCAACATGAACACGAGAACGGATGTCATCGCCGCACCGCCACCGTACGCAAGCGCACGACCCCGTGCTGTCGTCCCGCGGACGCACCCTCCACTCTGTCGCCACGGATGTCTATGGTTCACGCCATGGACGACCTCCTCGCTCCCCGCCGACCCGTCTTCGACGCCCGCATCAGCCTGGCCACCGCCGTACACGCGCAGCCCGGCGTGTACGCCCTGCTGCTCGGGTCCGGCACCTCCACGGCGGCCGGCGTGCCCACCGGCTGGGGTGTCGTGACGGCGCTGGTCGCGAAGGTCGCCGCGGCCGCCGGCGAGGCCATGCCCACCGACGCCGACATCGAGAAGTGGTGGACCGAACACGGCGACGGCGCGCCACTGGGCTACTCCGCGCTGCTGGAATCGCTGGCCAGCACCCCGGCCGCGCGGCGGGCACTGCTCGCGTCGTTCTTCGAGCCGACCCCCGAGGAGCGCCAGCAAGGCATCAAGGTCCCCGGCGCCGCCCACCGCGCCATCGCGGCACTGGTCGCCCGCGGTGCCGTGCGCGTCATCATCACCACGAACTTCGACCGGCTCATCGAGCAGGCGCTCGAAGCCGAGGGCATCTTCCCCCAGGTCATCGCCAGCCCGGCCGCGATCGAGGGCATGGAGCCGCTGCCCCACGCCCGCTGCACCGTCGTCAAGCTGCACGGCGACTACGCCCGCACCGACCAGCTCAACACCGTCGAGGAGCTGAGCGTCTACTCCGCACCGTGGCAGCGGCTGCTCGAACGCGTGCTCGACGAGTACGGCCTGATCGTCAACGGCTGGTCCGGAGACTGGGACCACGGCCTGGTCGCCGCCCTTGAAGGCACCCGGTCCCGGCGCTACCCGCTGTTCTGGGCCTCCCGCGGCGAGCTGGGCCAGATCGCCAAGCGCCTGGTCGCGCAGCACCGCGCCCACGTCATCACCGGGGCCGCCGCCGAGCAGTTCTTCCCCGACCTCGTCAACCGGCTGGAAGCCCTCGACGACCTCGCCGACCCGCCGCTGACCAAGGCCATGGCGGTGGCCCGGCTCAAGCGGCTGCTGCCCGACCCGGTCAAGCACATCGAGGTCGCCGACCTGTTCGACACCGAGATCCGGCGGCTGCGCGACTACCTGCGGAACCTGCCTCCGGCACCCCCGGCACAGGACCCCGCGACCCTGCAACGGGCCCATGACGACGTGCGCGCCCGCTGCGACACCCTGATGCGGCTGCTCGCCCACGGGGTCTACCTCGACCGCGACCGGCAGCACACCGCCCTGTGGGTACGCGTCATCGAGCAGCTCATGCGCGCCCGCCGCCGCCCCGAGGGCGAGCCGGACCCGCGCTGGGCGAACCTGCAGCACTACCCGGCACTGCTGGCGCTGAAGACGGCGAGCCTGGCCGCGGTCGCGTGCTACCACGACGATGTGCTGCTGCGGCTGCTGCGCCGCCCCACCTGGCGGATCCGGGCCGGCAACGGCCACCGGCCGGTCGCCGCGATGGACGCGCTGCACGACTGCCGGGTGCTCGACTTCGACACCGTCAACACGTTCCCCCGCTGGCAGGGCGTCACCTGGCAGTATCCGCAGAGCCGGCTGCTGCGCGAGGACACCCTGCCCGTGCTGCTGCCGCTGGTCGGCGACGAGGACTCGTTCCTGCAGCTCTACCACCGCACCGAGTACCGGACCGCGCTGGCGCAGTCGCTGTTCGGCGTCGGCGACGGGCTGGGGCCCGCACCGGGCGGGTTCGCCGTGGACTCCCAGTGGGCCGCCGACGGCACCCTGTACTGGGAGGCCGACTTCCGGGAGAACGCTGACCGCGACATCTGGGAGCGCACCCCGCTCGGGCGCCGGGACGGCGAGGCGTACGGCCGCAGGCTCGCCGTCCTGGCCGAGCAGCTGCGCACCGCCGGTCACCGGCGACCCGTCGACTGACCTGCGTCAGCCGTCGCGGACCGCGTCGCGCACGGCCGCCGCGGCCCGGCGTCCGACGACCTCGCCTCGCGCCCCCGCGACGGCATCTGCCTGCGCCTCGCCGAGGACGTCCCACACTCGGCGCATGAAGGCGAAGGTCGGCATGGGGTCCGCCACCTCGCACAGTCGGCGGTACTGCTGCACCGCCTCGCTCTCGCCACTGCCGGCGAGCAGGGCCACCGGGCAGTGCACCGCCTGCGACAAGGCGGTCATGACATGGCCGTGGGTCAGGAAGTCGGCGAACAGGTCGTGGGCGATGGCGCTGTTCGCACCCTCGCGAGCGATCGTCAGACCGTGCACGAGGCTGAACGTACGAGCGGGCAGGCCCTGGGCGAACGGCGGCATGGCGCTCACCGACACCCGGATCTTCGCCGCCTGCGCCTCCTGCAAGCCGTCCGAGGAGGTGAGCAGGAACGCCGTGCGGCCCTCGCTGAACGCCCGCCTGGCGGCCAGCCGGTCCACTCCGCGGCGCAGCATGCCCTGCTCGCCGAGCATCCTGAAACACTCGAAGGCCGCGACGGATCCCGGGCTGTCCAACCCGACCTCGCCGGGATTCCACGACCCGTCCGGATCACGGCCGAACAGCCATCCGCCCGCGCTGGTGAAGACCGGCCAGGTCTGGAACGGGTCACCGCGGTCACCGATGCGGGTGGCGAACACCTCGCTGACCCGTCCCTGCCGGAGCAGTTCCTCCCCCATCGCGACGAGCTCCTCGAAAGTGGCCGGGGCGTGCGGGGCCAGCTCGGTGTTGCGCAGCAGCGCCGTGGTGTCCATCGTCGTGGGGACGCCGTACAGCCGTCCCTCGTGGACCAGGCTGTCCAGCGTCCAGGGCGCGAATGCCGAGCGCTGTTCGGCCGACAGCACGACGGGTTCGATCACCCGGTCCCGGGCCAGCACGCCGATCCAGTCGTGCGGGCAGACCAGCGCGTCGGCGACGTCGGTCCGGCGCACGTCGGCCATGAACGCGTCCTGCGGGTGGCCCTCCGGATCCACCTCGAACGCCACCGTCACCCCGTAGGTGGCGCGAAACTTGGCCTCGAACCGGGTCAGCACCGCCGTGCGTGCCCGGTCGGCCTTCACCCGCAGCGTGGGCTGCAGTTCGATCAGCCGTCCGTACTGGTCGCGCAACCAGCGGATGCCGGCGGAGTCGGTGAAGCTGACCTTTACCCGGCGGACCGGTTCGAGGACGGGCACCTCAGCGGGCCTGACCAGGCCGGAGAATTGGGCGACGGTGCCGGGCGGGACGACCGGATGGTGGATCCGCCGTTCCTCGGCGTCGTCGTCGGCATCGACCACCGTGCAGTAGACCTGATAGACGGGAGCACCGGAGGCGTTGCGCAGATGGGCTCCCCAGACACCCGGCTGGTCGGGCGACTCGCCCCACCACGCCGAGACCAGGGCCGCCTGGGTGCGGCGCAGGTAGTCGTCCTGTGCGCGCCGGGATTCCGCGTCGACGCGATCACGCTCGGACTCGATGCGGTACGTGCGCAGCGCCGCCTGTGCGGCCACCGCCGCGAACGCCAGGGCGAACACGGTGGCGACCGCGGCCACCCAGCTCGGCACATCGCCCCAGACACCGTCGGGTGCAGCAGCGACGATCATCGCATCCATGCTCATGAAACTAGCGAATCCCCGCCACGGCCCCCACCCCCGAACAGCGGTGATATGCAGCCGGAAAAGGCGCGGACGCGGTAACCGACGCTGACGGCGTTTCAGTCCAGAACGGTCTCGCCGCCCGGGTAGGCGAAGGAGGCCCGCGGGGCGTAGAAGCCCCAGGTGATCTCCAGCGGGTTCGCCGGGCGCAGCGCGTACACGGCATGGGTCTGGTCCAGGAACTCCAGCTTCTCGACCGCGAAGTCGGCGACCGGCTCGGAGATGAACGGGTAGTTGCCCGCGACGAACCTCCCGCCGACCTCGGTGAGGTAGCGCAGTTGGCCGCGGGCGGTCTCGCCGAGTTTGTGGCCGACCCGCACGGTGGTACGGATGACCGGCACGCCGTCGGAGGTCGTGGTGGCGATCAGCTTCTTGCCGTGGATCTCGATGGTCGTGGTGCCCACGGTCGCGGGCACGCCACGGGCGGACGCGTAGTCGCGAACGACGGCGCTGGAGTTGAAGTAGTGGGTCCACCAGCGGCCGGGCGTGACGCCGTCGGGCGCGTAGGCGTCCTCCAGGTCGGGGCCGAGGTACGTCAGCGAGTACGCGCCGAAGCCGGAGGTCTGTTCCGGGGAGTCGACCACGTATTGGTTCATGAAGACCTGGCGGTTGGCCATGGGCTTCAGGCCCGCCGGGACCAGTGCCGCGACCGCGTCGGGGTCGGCGGGCACCCAGCCGAAGTAGAGCATCCGGCTGTTGACGACGAGCTGAGGGGCTGCGAGCTGGGACATCGAGAACTCTCCTGGACGTTGCCGTAAGTAGCCAGAACGCTACGAGCAGCCGTCGCGGGCCGACAATCGAGTATCGACCTTTGTCTTCTTGTCGATAGTTCGCGGTTGGCGTTCGTCACAGTCCGGCCGCTTGCGGGGTCTCCCCCGTCCATGATCGGATGGGCGGAGCATCGCGTGCCGGTGGCGGACTGCGCCAGGCATGGAGGTGTCGCATCGAAGGGTCCGCCTGTTCATGGCCTTCCCCCACGGCGACCGCACCGTCGCCTTCAGCCTGCAGCTCCAGCGGGCGCATCAGGAACTACGCCGCCGGGTTCGCGAGATCAGGGCGGGCATCGGGAACCACACCCTGCCCGACGACGTCCTCGTCCATCACTGCCTGGCCTTCTGCACGGCTTTGACCGAGCATCACCGCGGTGAGGACGACGGCATGTTCGCCGACGTGCTGCGCGCCCGGCCGGATCTCGCCCCGACGGTCGCCAAGCTCGTCGAGGACCACGGGTGGATCACGTCGATCCTCTCCCGCGTCAGCGGGCTGGCCGCGCAGGCCGCGCAGTCGCCCGGCGCGGACCTGGAGGCGATCGGCCGCGAGCTCGACGGCCTCACCGCCATCATGGACTCGCACTTCAACTTCGAGGAGCGCGTGCTCAGCGAGGCGCTGGACCGGACGACGTCCGACACCGGCTGGTCCGACCCCGTGTTCCGGTTCCGCGGCGGCACGGGCTGACCTCCGCCCCGGGCATCCGGCCGAGGACCGCCCATGATCTCCTAAGACGTCCGCACCGGGAGGGGCCCGCCATGCTTCAGCGCTACGACCAGCGCAACGCCGACCTGAAGTACTGGGTCAACGGCGTGCTGCGCCACCGCGACGAGCCGGGGATCTCCCCGTTCGACTCCGTCGTGCAGGGCGGCGACGCGGTATGGGAGGGCCTGCGGCTGTACCAGGGCCGGATCTTCGCCCTCGACGCGCACCTGGCGCGGCTGCGCCGTTCGGCCGCCGCGCTCGGCTTCGCCGCCGTGCCCTCCGACGACGAGATCACCGCCGCGCTGACCGCGACCCTGCGGGCCAACGAGATGACCGACGGCGTGCACGTCCGGCTCACGCTGACCCGCGGGGTGAAGGTCACCAGCGGCATGGACCCGCGGCTCAACCAGTCCGGGTGCACGCTGATCGTGCTCGCCGAGCACAAGGCCCCGGTGTACGACACGGGTGGCCTGAAGCTCGCCACCTCCAGCGTGCGGCGGCCCGGCCCGGACGTGCTCGACCCGAAGATCCACCACAACAATCTGATCAACTCCATCCTGGCGAAGATGGAGGCCACGCTCGCCGGGGCTGACGACGCGCTGATGCTCGACGGGCGTGGCTTCGTCGCCGAGACCAACGCCACGCACCTGTTCGCCGTGGTGCGCGGGCAGCTGGCCACCCCGCGCACCGTCGCCTGCCCCGAGGGCGTCACCCGGGAGACCGTGCTGGCCCTGGCCGCCGACGCGGGCATCGACGTCGAGGTGCGCGACATCTCCCTGGCCGAGATGCACTCGGCCGACGAGGTCTTCTGCACCGGCACCATGGGCGAGATCGCGGGTGTGGCGCAGATCGACGGGCGCACCATCGGCGACGGCGCGATCGGCCCGGTCACCAAGCGCATCGCGGACATCTTCCTCGCGCACGCCCGCAGTTCGGGCACCGTGGTCGTCTGAGCCGCGCCCCGCCGGGCCGGGTCACCTCAGCCGGTGGGCGTGCAGCTCGTCGTAGTACGGCCGGGCCGCGTCGACCAGGTGGCGCAGGTGGTCGGGCACCACGGCCGGGGACGGGTCGTAGGCGGCGAAACCGGTCGACGACTCCACATTGGCGTACCAGTGGGGCGCCCACACGCCGTCGGTGTCGCGCGGGCCGGACGGCCAGCTCAGCATCGCCGGGTCCCAGCCGATGCCCAGCGCCGCGCACAGCTTCGCCAGCACCCCGGCCGGGTCCCGGAGCAGGTCCGCGGCGTCGACCACGGGGCCGCCGTACGCCGCGAAGATCTCGGCCTGCTGGGTGAAGCCCAGGTCGGCCAGGGTCGGTTCGCCGCGGACCTTCGCGTACGACGCGACGACGTGCGCCGGGTCGCGGATGAGGTACGCGTTGGCCAGCTCGCCCAGCCAGTCACGGCCGACGTCGGGCAGCAGGTGGTGGGTCATGTGCTTCTGGTAGTGCACCTCGACACCAGGCGGCAGCGGGCCGGTGAGCGCGGCGGCCTCGTCCTGCCAGCGCCGGGGCTGGCTGGCCAGGATCTCGGCGCGGCCGGGATGGTCCAGGCCGGTGACGTCGAGATAGTGCGCGTACAGCGGCTCGTCCACGACCAGCGTGTCCGCTCGTGCGCCGAAACTGCGCATGAGCGCCGTCGACACGTTGCGCGGCCCCGACCACATCGCCACCCGGGTCACCATGACGCCTCCTCGTATCCGTGACGCAGCGTACCCGCGAAAGATCACCAGCGGGCGGGCGACGCCACGCCGGACACGACACCCGAACCGGTGAAGAGCGTGCCCATTCATGATCTCATTCATCAATCCATACATTTAACCGGGTTACGGTCGGCGTCCACTACCTGGCGCACCGTGACGGGCCACCGCCCGCACATACGCCACGGCTTCCGTCCAGAGAGGCGTCACCGTGCGACGATCACAAGTCGGTACCCGGCCCATCCTGCTCCTGGCCACTGCCCTGGCCCTGACCTTCGCGCCGCCGGCGGTGACGGCTTCGGCCGACCCGCCGCCGCTCGCTCCGGGCACATTGGCCAAATCGGTGCAGAACGTCACCGATCCCGGCTCGAACCCCGCCGACCACGGTGACGTCGTCAACTGGGTGATGTCCTACGACGACCCGGGCGTGGGCGGCTCGGTGACCGTCACCGACCCGATCGGCGCCGGCCAGGCGCTGGTCCCCGGTTCGCTGCGGGTGCCGCCGGACTGGGTGAAGTCCTGGTCCACCGACGGCACGACGTTCTCCACCACCGAACCGGGCTCCGGCGTGGTCGCGGTCCGCGGCACCAACCCCGACCTGCAGCCCGGCGGCACCAGCCTGACCCGGCTGCTGCTGCCCCCGGTGCAGCCCACCACCACCGCGACCGGCGGCGACGGCTTCAGCCCGGTGCTGTACCGGTCGGCCAACGGCGCGGTCGAGTCGTGGAACATCTACCACCACCTCGTCCCGACGGCCCCGAAGGTGGTCTGCATCAACCTGCTGACCGCCCAGCCCTGCGCGGGCGGCCCCTGGCCACGGCCGCTGAACAGCACCGCCGGGCCGCTCGGCTCCGGCAACACCGGTGACCTGGGCAGCCCGATGGCCCCGCAGTTCGTCTTCGACCCGAACCGCCCCGGCAAGGTCTACTTCCCCGCCCACACCACGGCCGCGCTCGGCGTCGCCTGCCTCGACCTGGACGCCCGCGCCAACTGCGGCTTCGTCCCGCTCACCCCCACCGGCGGCAGCCCGTCGGCCAGCAACAACATCGCCGGACTCGCCCATGTCAACGGCAACCTGTACGCCGCGTCGACCAACGGATCGGTGCTCTGCCTGACGATGGCCACGCAGACGCCGTGCGCCGGGCAGCCGTACACCGGGATCGTCGCGCCGCACAGCGACACCGCGCCCAACACCGCCACGCAGTATTTCGGCTCCACCACCCTCGCCGGCGGCAAGGTCTTCATCTCGTCCTCACCGACCAGCGGTGCGAAGCTCGCCTGCTTCGACCCCGCCACCAACGCCGCCTGCACCGGCTGGGCGACACCGAAGGCCGCCGGGCCCGCGGGCCTGATCACCTACGGGGTGTTCACCACGTACACCACCACCGGTGACGAGGAGGGTGTCTGCGTGCCGCCCGCGGGCGGCGTCTACCAGCTGCACTGCTACACGATCGCGGGCGCCTCCCTGACCCCGCCCGCGTTCCCGGCGCTGCCCAACGGCGTGCTGACCTTCAACCCGAAGGTCATCACCGGGCCGGACGGGCACCTGCGCAGCTACTTCCCGTTCTGGGGCGGGCCGATCTCCGGCGCGACCGGCTGCTGGGACTGGAACACCGACGCGGCCTGCGCCGGCATGGCCTTCCCGAAGACCCACCCGGGTGTCGGCGGCAGCGGCAACACCCGCGACTACGGCTACGACTACGACCAGGCCGGCGAATGCCTGCTCGGTCTCGGCGACGCGGGCCTGCTGTTCTCCATGGACCCGATCACCGGCGCGTCGCCCTGCTTCCGCGCGGGGGCGTCGCTCACCCTGACCACGCCCGACTTCTACTGCGACGGCGCGTCCGGGCACATCACCGGATACCAGGACGCGCGCCTGGTCGACATCGACATCGCCAACATCGACCTGGCCAACTCCGCCGCGACCATCAGCAAGCCGGACAACACGGTGATCGCCACCCTGCCGTTCGCGCCCGACGGCAGCGTCGACCTGTCCGGCATCTCGCCGAGCACGCATCCGGCGCTGGTCATCGAGGCCAGCCTGCGGCTGCTCAACGTCGACGACTTCGGCGGCGGCAACGAGCCGCACCTGGTCGCGGGCTTCGACGGCGACCCGCCGCAGATCTGCTTCCAGACCAAGCTGAGCAGCGACTGCGGCGTGTACTCCGTGTCCAACACCGCCACCGGCACCGACGCCGGGGGTGCGCTCACCTCCAACACCGTCCAGCAGCCCATCAACCCGGGCCAGGCCTGCCAGCCGAACATCTCGGTCAACAAGGAGATCTGCAGGGACTCCCGTGCCTCGCGGTGCGGGCCGGGCGGCGTCGGGCCCTGGGGCAAGACCAGCCCGGCCGGGCTGCTCGGGATCCTCGGCACGGCGTACTGGCGGATCACGGTGACCAACTCCGGACCGGTCGACGCGGTGGGGGTGTCCGTGAACGACTCGGTCGCGCCGGGCTGTGTGACCGCTGCGGGCACGTTCACCGTGGCCGCCGGCGCGAGCAAGCAGATCCACTGCTCGACGTTCCTGCTGCTGCTGCCGCTGACCAACACGGCCAGTGTCAACTACAGCGCGGCCGGTGCGCCGCCGGGCACCCCGCCGAGCACGTCGGGCACGTCGTCGGCGACGGCCTGCTCGCTGCTGTGCATCCTCGGCTCCCCCGACCGGGCCGCGGAACTGCGCGCCCGGTGACCCGGCAGCTCTCCGCCGGTGGTCCCCCGGCGGAGAGCACCGGACACACGAAGTAGTCGCGGCACCCACCCGGGTGCCGCGACTCATTTGTGGCACGGATCACATCGCAGATGCTTCCCGAGCCGGGGTGCCTCTTGCGACGCACCACCCGACAGAGGCCTTGTAGTCGCCGAGGATCGTCCGGCGAAGCACGCTCGTGCTCCCCCAAACGGAGCGACCACTCTGGCGGCACAGGCGGCCTGTGGGCAGGGTCCACGGTGGAGTCGATGGGGTCGCCGAGGGCCGGGGCCGTGGCTACGGTGGCCAGCATGCCAACTCTGATATCCCCCACGGCCAGCCTGTACGCCGCCTTCCAGGACTGCCGCGCCGACTGGGGACCGGGTCTGCACGAGGACGGCTTCGGCATCGGCCCCGAAGACGACCTCGACTCCCCCGACGGCTTCGCCGACTGGGTGCGCCGCCGCAACCGGCTCGACCACGGGGCCGGTGTCCCCTGCCCCGCCGAGCGGCACGCGTCCTGCCGGTGGATCGTCGAGGACGGCCAGGTGCTCGGGGGCATCGCCATGCGGCACTGGGAAGACGACGACCTCGGCCAGATCGGCTACGGCGTTCGCCCGTCCGCGCGCCGCCGCGGCCTGGCGAGCTGGGCCCTGGGCGAGATGCTCCGCGAGGCCCGCACCGTGCTCGACCTGGAACGCGTCCTGATCCCGTGTCTGGAGGACAACATCGCCTCCGCCCGCACCATCGAGAGTCAGGGCGGCGTGTTCCAGGGCATCCTCGACACCGGACACGTCCGCGTCCGCCGCTACTGGATCAGCCTCGCCGACTGACCGGCCCACCTGCCGCTGGAGCCGGAGGAAGGGCACCTTCTTATCGCTCCGCGTAGAAGAAGGTGCCCTTCCTCCGTACTGTCAGGGTCAGGGCAGTAGTTCTGCCGGGAGGCCTTGCAGTGCCACGGGCCGGCGGAATCGTTCGATCGCCTCCGTGCCCACCGAGGTGGACCAGGATGCCGACGTGGCGGGCCACGGCCCGCCGTGCTGCATCGCGTCGCAGACCGCGACGCCCGTGGGCACGCCGTTCCAGACGATGCGCCCGGCCCGCGCCAGAAGCCCCGGCAGCAGCGCACGGGCGGCCTCACGGTCGCTGTCGTCGGCGTAGACCGACGCGGTCAACGAGCCCTCCAACCGCGACGGCACGTCCTCGGCCGCGCCCACGGCGATCACCACCGATGGCCCGAAGTGCTCTTCCAGCAGCTCACCCGCCAGGTCGTCGACGTTCACGACCACCGCGAACGGTGCGGGCGAGCCCGCACCCGCGACGACCCGGTGCGCCGCCGACGCGTGCGCCTGCCATTTCTCGTGCGCCTGGGCCATGCCGTCGGTGAGCATCCGGTGCACCGGCACGGCCGCGACGGCGTCCGCCAGCTCGTCGGCGAACGCCGCGGACCCCGTCACGACCAGGCCCGGCTTGGTGCACAGCTGTCCTGCGGAGCCGGTGACCGCCGCCGCCAGCGCCGACACGGTCGCCGGGACGGCCGCGCCGGGCAGCACCAGCACCGGGTTGAGCGAACCCATCTCGGCGTACACCGGGATCGGGTCGGGCCGGGCCGCGGCCGCGTCCATCAGCGCCCGACCACCGGTCAGCGAGCCGGTGAAGCCCACAGCCCGGATCCCCGCCGCCCGCACCAGTTCCAGCGACACCTCCGGCCCGCCCGCAACCAGCGAGAACGCGCCGTCAGGCAGGGTCCGGGCGAGGATCTGCCCGAGCAGCTCACCGGTACGCGGCTGCGCCGGATGCGCCTTGACCACCACCGGGCACCCCGCGGCCAGCGCCGAAGCGGTGTCGCCGCCGCTCACGCCGAACGCGAGCGGGAAGTTCGACGCGGCGAACACCGCAACCGGTCCGACTGGGACGGGCACGGTCACCACGTCACCGCCGCCCGCGGCGACCCCGGCGGACACCCGCCGCCACGGCTGGGCCGCGTGATCGCCGAGCAGCCGCAGCTGGTCGGTGGTGCGCTGGAGCTCGCCGCGCAGCCGGGCCATGGTCAGCCCGGTCTCCTCCAGCGCGGTCGGGACGATCTCGCGGCCTGCTGCGGCGAGCGCGTCCGCGCACGCGTGCAGCATGGTGCGGCGCAGCTCGCCGCTCAGCGACGCCAGGTGAGGTGCGGCGGCGACGGCCTGCGCCACGGCGGTGGACACGGTCACGATCGGAACTCCTCGGGTCACGTAGGCGTCCACAATGACACGTCCAGCGGGCATGTCGCGTTCCTGAACCCTTTCGCGTCCCGAAACGCGACACTCCCTGGACCCTGTCCACCCGGTCGGGGCCGCTGACGCCGCTCTGTCTACATTTGTGACACAAGACCGTTAACGCTCCCGAAAAGTTCGCATGGATGGTGGAACCCATGAGCTCGCCCCAGCCGACGACCGCCGCCCAGGACACGGACAGGTCCGCGATCGAAGACATCGTGCGCACCTTCTTCGCCGCGTTCACCTCCGGCCCGGACAGCACCGCGCGGCTCGACGCGCTCCGGGAGCTGTTCCTGCCCGGCGCGGTGATCGTGAAGACCTGCGGTGGCGAGCCGACGGTGTACGGCGTCGACGGCTTCATCGCGCCCCGGCAGGCCCTGCTGGCAGGCGGCACGCTGACCGAATTCCGGGAGTGGGCGCTGCCGGGACGCACCGAGGTGTTCGGTGACATCGCCCAGCACTTCTGCGCCTACGCCAAGTCCGGCACGCAGCACGGCACCGCGTTCATCGGCCGGGGCATGAAGACGATCCAATTCGTCCGGACCGGCGCCGGATGGCGGATCAGCGCCGCCGCCTGGGACGACGAGCGAGAAGGCCTGACCGTCGCCGACGGCTGGACGAGCCCTTCGTAAACCGATGGCGGCCCTGCATCGAGGCGGGCAGGATCACGCCCATGACGAGCAGTGATCTTTGGGACGAGGACACGGCGGCGCGATACGACACCACCTCGGCCGAGATGTTCGCACCCCACGTGCTCCACCCGGCGGTGGACTTCCTCGCCCGGCTGGCCGGTGCCGGCCCCGCGTTGGAGTTCGCGATCGGCACCGGGCGGGTGGCCGTCCCGCTCGCGGCCCGGGGCGTCCACGTCAGCGGGATAGAGCTGTCGCAGCCGATGGTCGACCAGCTACGCCGCAAGGTGTCCGCGGACGAGGTGCCGGTCGTGATCGGCGACATGGCCACCGCCACGGTGCCCGGCGAGTTCTCGCTCGTGTACGTGGCGTGGAACAGCATCGGCAACCTGCGCACCCAGGACGAGCAGGTGCGATGCTTCCAGAACGCCGCACGGCACCTCGCGCCGGGCGGCCGCTTCGTCATCGAGCTGTGGGTGCCGGGCATCCGGCGGTTCCCGCCGGGACAGTCGGCCGTGCCGTTCGCGGTGACCGACCAGCACGTCGGCTTCGACACGTACGACATGGTCACGCAGCAGGGCACGTCGCACCACTACCGGCGGCTCGACGACGGCAGCGCCCGGTACGGCTGCAGCAACTTCCGTTACATCTGGCCGGCCGAGTGCGACCTGATGGCACGGCTGGCCGGGCTGGTGTTCGAACAGCGGGTGGCGGACTGGGCGCAGGCGCCGTTCACGTCCGACAGCGAGAGCCACATCTCGGTCTGGCGCAAGCCGATGGACAGCGCCGACAGCTGACGGCCCGTCGGGTGCCCGACCCCCGGGGTTGCGGACGGCCTTCAGGGTGGTCGCTTAGCTCGGCCAGCCGATCGCGTCGAGGAACTCGTCCACGGCGACCACGACCCGGCCGAGTACGGCGATCGACTCGGTGAGCGGGCCGGGCACGTACATACCGTGATCAGCGCCTTCGACTTCGAGCACATGGGGTGACAGCCGCCGGGCCAGGTCACCGTCCCATACCCGGTCGGCGGTGCCGCCCACGAGCAGGAACGGCGCGGTCGCACGGCCCAGCGCGGCAGCCACCCACGGCAGGGTGAGCAAGGGGGTCAGCCACACGGCGGGCAAGGATCTTTCGGCGGCGATCGCTGCCGCATTCGTGCCGAGCGACTTGCCGATCAGCAGCGGGCGGCCGCCAATGGTGTCGATCACCGGAGTGATCTCCCCACCGACCCAGCCCTCGATCTCCGGCTGATCAGGCTTCGGAAATCCCTGGGACCACGAGTATCGATGTACCGTCGCACCCCGCTGCTCCGCCACATCTCCGGCATACATGAGCAAGGGGGCACCCGGCCCGAACATACCGCCGGGAATCACCACAGCATCAGTCATGCGGACCACCCTACCCAGCCGCGGCCGGGACGGATCTTGGTCAGATCTCCGGCTCGGCGGTCGGGCACCACCTGCCCATGGTCTGGCTGCGATCAGGCCCCGGTGTGGGCGTTGCCGGCGGCCGGCACGGCGAACGGGTCGAGCACGACCGGGCGGGGTTCGGCGGCGTCGCGGGTGTCGGTCCGGGGCTCCTCCGGTGCGCTGAAGACCAGCGTGGCCGGCGGGTTGGGCCGGTCGGGACGGTTCACGGATGCAGCGGACACACATGCTCCAAGTGGATCAACAGCTGGGGGCAGGGCCCGAAATCCGGGGCACCTGCCGACGACGGTACCCGGGATGTGCGACAGATAACAGCCGGTAACGGAAACCATCGGACAGCGGGTTGCCGTTTGCCGGCCGTCGCCGAGGGTAACCGTGGGATCAGCCGGTCACCCTCCGCTCGTGCCGGGCGGCCGTCGCCGATCCCCCGCACCGCTGCCCGGAGGTCCCTCATGTCGCTTTCCGAACCCGCCGCCACCACGGCTCTCCCCTCGACCGAGGCAGCACGGTGGCGGGCGAGTCTGCGCGCCGCCCGCGAGCGGCTGGAGTCGGCCCGTTCCGTGCCGCCGCTGCTGCCCGACACCGGGGACGCCTCGGACGGCGAGGACGACTCGCACCAGAACCCCGACCTCGCCGTCGCGTACTGGCTGCGGGTGTCGGCCGCGTGGGGCTGGCGGCTGCTGGTGCTCGCCGGGGTCGGCTGGGTGGTCCTGACGCTGGCCGGTCGGCTCGCCCAGGTGCTGGTGCCGCTGTCCATCGCACTGCTGCTGGCCGCGCTGCTCGCGCCGATGGTGCGCATCCTGCGCGAGCGGCTGCGGCTGCCCGCGTCGCTGGCCACCGCGATCGTCCTGTTCGGCGGGGTGCTGCTGACGGTGGGCTTCCTCACCCTGCTGGTCACACAGCTCGTCGACGGCATGCCCGGCCTGGCCGAGAACGCCTCCGCCGGTCTGCGGCAGGTCCGGGAGTGGCTGCGCACCGGCCCGCTGCACCTGTCCACCCGCCAGCTCGACGGCACGTTCGACGCGGCCGGCACCTGGGTGAGCGACAACCGGCAGAACCTCACCAGCGGCCTGTTCGCCACGGCCGGCGCCGGATTCGAGGTGCTCATCACCGCGATGCTGGTCATCGTCGTGACGTTCTTCTTCCTGCGCGACGGTCATCGGCTGTGGCGCCTGGCCACGTTCGCCCTGCCGCGCCGCGCGCGGCGTCCCGTGCTGGAGGCCGGCGACGCCGGGTGGCTGACCCTGGTGGCGTACGTGCGCGCCACGGTGATCGTGGCGTTCATCGACGCGGTCGGCATCGGGCTGGCCCTGGTGCTGCTGCGGGTCGAGTTCGCGTTCGTGCTGGCGGCGCTGGTGTTCCTGTCCTCGTTCATCCCCATCGTCGGGGCGACCGTGTCGGGCGCGGTGGCGGTGCTCGTCGCGCTGGTCGACCAGGGCCCGCTCACCGCCCTGATCGTGCTGTCCGCGGTCGTCCTGGTGCAGCAGCTGGAAGGCCACGTGCTGCAGCCGCTGATCATGGGGCGGGCGGTGGCGATCCACCCGCTGGCCGTGATCGTGGCGCTGGCCGCCGGCATCGCCGTCGCTGGGATCATCGGAGCGCTGGTGTCGGTGCCGATCATCGCGGTGCTCAACACCGCGCTGCGCCACCTGATGCACCGGCAGCCGCCCCGCGCCCCGGACGCGGTCGTGGTCAGCGCCGACCCGGCACCCTGAGCAAGCCGCGGCGGGCAGGACCCTGATCCTGCCCGCCGCGGGCGCCGGCCCGGTCACCCAGGTGTGACCGAGCCGGCGGGTCTCACACCTGCGTCAGCCGCCACGTCTGGTTGGCCCCCGTGTGGCAGGCCCACTGGATGATCGCGGCGTTGTCGGCGGTGGAGCCGCCGTTGACGTCCAGGCACTTGCCGCTGTGCACGGCCTTGAGCTGGTACACCCCCGTGGTCGAGGTGGGCACCGCCTGCCACTTCATGTTGTTGTTCGTGGTGCAGGTCAGCTGGACCATCGCCGCCCCGTCGGCGGTGGAGCCGCCCGACGCGGCCAGGCACTTGCCGCTGTGCACCGCCTTGAGGTAGACGTAGCCGCTGCCCGCGTCCACGGCCTGCCACTTCTGGTTGTTGCCGCCGGTGGACGGCCACTGCACCACGGTCGCGTTGTCCGCCGTGGACACCCCGCTGACGTCGGCCAGCTTGCTGCTGTGCTGGGCCGTCAGGGTGTACGTCTTGCCGGCGATCCCGCCGCTCGGGGTGGTGCCCACCCCGGATCCGGCGAAGGTGAACGAGTCGACGTCGAAGCCGTTGTTCGCGCTCGACTTGAACACCATGTACAGCTGGTGCGTGCCCGACAGCGACGCCACGCTCGAGGCCGCCTGCTGGACGTAGGTGTCCCAGCCGCCGGTCGCCGCGATCGTGTTGGTCGCCAGCAGGGTGCCGGTCGGCGAGTCGGCGCGCAGCTCGATGCTGCCGCCGCCGCTGGGCGAGGAGACCCGGTAGCTGACGCTGCTGATACCCTGCACGCTCATCGGATTGAACATGATCCAGTCGTTGTTGCTGATGTCGCCGATCCGGTTGCCGCTCTCCGCGCCCGACTGCGCGATCACCCGGATGCCGGACTGGCTGGTGAAGTACTCCGCCTGCTTGTGCTTGGGCTGGAGCACCACGTTGGCGTAGCCGGTCAGCCGCGCCACGGAGCCGTTGCCGTTGTCCTGGTAGCGGGAGTTGAGCAGGTAGAACAGGTTGGCCCCGTCCGGGTGGCCGCCGAGGTTGCCGGTGTTGATGGTGCCGGAGCAGCCGGGCAGGTCGGTGGTCGGGTGGGCGTGGTCGTCGTGGCCGAGCGCCGGGTTGGTGTACACCTGCGAGCAGTTGATCGTGCCGTCCTGCGCGTCGGTGACGCTCAGGCTGTAGGCGACGTCCTGCCCGAAGTCGAGCATGCCGCCGTTGGGCGGTGAGGTGATGTTCACGACCGGGGCGTTGTTGCCGACCGTGATCGGCACGTTGACGAACGAGGACCGGCCGGTGTTGTCGGTGACGGTCAGCTTCGCGGTGTAGTTGCCGTTGCTGGTGTACGCCCGGGTCGGGTTGGCGGCGGTGGAGTCGGTGCTGCCGTTGCTGTCGAAGTCCCAGGCGTACGTGATGGTGTCCCCGGCGTCCGGGTCGTAGGAGCCGGCGCTGGAGAACGTCACGTTCAGCGTGGCGAGGCCGTTGGTCGGGGTGGCGGTGGCCTTGGCGATCGGGGCGCGCCCGCCGTGCACGTAGTCGATGCGGTACAGCCCGGAGTCGTTGTTGCCGCCGCCGAACTCCGAACCCCATTCGAGCACGTACAGCGAACCGTCCGCGCCGAAACGCATGGCCATGGGCTTGATGAAGCCGCCGCCAGGCAGGAACGGGTTGATCTTCACCAGGTTGCCCGAGCTGTCGAAGTGGATCTCCTTGATGTAGTTGCGCGCCCACTCGTAGAAGAAGTGCACGCCGTTGTAGTACGCCGGGAACTTCGTCGCCGAGGTGCTGGACGCGTTGTAGCGGTAGACCGGGCCGCCCATCGGCGCGGCGCCGCCCTCACCCATCTCCGGGAACGTCGGCGAGACGCCGTAGCCGTACCAGATCTGCGGCTGGACCAGCGCCGGAAGCGTGCGCAGGCCGGTGTTGTTCGGCGAGTCGTTGACCGGGGCGCTGCAGTTGAACTTCGAGCCGACGACCCCGGTGTCCGGGTTGTACGGCGCGTACGCCTGGTTGTTGCCGTGGCAGAACGGCCAGCCGAAGTTGCCCGCCTGCTTGATCACGTTGAGCTCGACCAGGCCCTCCGGACCCCGGTTGGTGGTCGAGCCGCCCCGGTCGGGGCCGTAGTCGGCCAGGTTAACCCAGCCGGTCTGCATGTCGACCTCGAACCGGAACGGGTTGCGGAAGCCCATCGCGTAGATCTCGGGCTTGGTCGACGCGGTGCCCGGCGCGAACAGGTTGCCGCTCGGGATCGTGTAGGTGCCGTTGCTCTCCGGGTGGATGCGCAGCAGCTTGCCGCGCAGGTCGTTGGTGTTGCCGGCGCTGCGGGCCGCGTCCAGGAAGCTCTTGCCGGACCGCCAGTCGAGCGGGGCGTAGCCCTGCCAGGCCGGGTCGAGGTTCGGCGGGGTGTCGTCACCGGTCGACAGGAACAGGTTGCCGTTCGGGCCGAAGGCGACGTAGCCGCCCGTATGACCGGGCTCGCTGAAGGTGCGGTCCCGGTACGCGGGCACGCTGAGCAGGACCTGCTCGGTGGAGAGGTTGACGGTGTCGCCGCTGACCGTGAAACGGGACAGCCGGTTGACGTCCGTCGAACTCGACGCGGGCGAGTAGTAGAGGTAGATCCATCCGTTGGAGGCGAAGTTCGGGTCGAGCGCCATGCCGACCAGGCCGTCCTCACCGCCGGTGTAGACCGACAGCTGGGCCGCCTGGACCGTCTGCTGCTGCGCGGGCTTGAAGACGCTGACCTTGCCGCCGCGCTGGACGTAGAACACCCGGCCGTCGGGGGCGATGTCCATCGCCATCGGATCGACGGTGTTGGAGTCGAGGGTGACCTTCTCGAAGTTGCTCCACACCGTGCCGCCGCAGTCGCCGGACAGGTTGCCCGCCGCGTAGCGCACGCCGCCCAGGATGTGGTTGCGGAAGTTGGTCTCGCTGTACGACGCGTCGTCGTGGCCCATCGCGGTGGCCCAGACCTTGCCACCCTCGGCCTCGCGGCACCAGGAGATCGGGTGGTCGGCGCCCATCGCCGAGTTGCCCGGGTTGTACGTGCGCTCGTCGGCGGTCACCAGCACGTGCACGTTGCCGCGCGCGTTGGCGTCGAAGTTGTACCACTCCTCGGTGCGCTGCCAGTTGTCCGGCAGGCCCGCCGTGGACGGGTGGACCTTGTCGGCCACCCGGGCGTAGCCCTGCAGCGAACCGGGCGAGTGCTCGGGCATGTGCGCGCCGCCGTTGATGGTGGCGTCCCACCACGGGAAGGCCGACTCGATGCCCATGTCGGTGGCGTTGTGGATGGCCACGATGCCCTTGCCGCTGCGCAGGAAGTTCTGCGTGGCGGTGCGCTGGGCGTCGTTGTCGAAGACCATGCCGGAGGTCTGGAACATGATCAGCACGTCGAAGGTGTTGAGGTTGGACGTGTTGAGGACGCTGGAGTCCTCGCTGAACACGACCTCGAAGTTGTTGGCCGCGGCGAGCTGGTTGAACATGGTGACGCCCGCGGCGATGGATCCGTGCCGGTAGCCGGCGGTCTCACTGAACACCAGCGCGCGGAACGCCGGTGCGGCCGAGGCGGTGCCCGTGGGGAGCACGCTTACGGCTATTGCGGTGGCCAGCGCGAGGAACGCGCCAAGGACAGGTCTGCGGCGGCTCATGCCGTCTCCTTCGTACCCCTAAAAGGACGGTCGGGTCCGTCATGCGTCCGCCGCGACACATGACCGTGCAGCGCTTCCATGCCGGACAGGGATTCGGCATCGACATGTGTCGGTTTGGTTAACGAAAGCGCGATGCCGAGCATGGCGCGAGCCAGCGGACCGCGTCAATATTTCGGCGGTGCCAGTTTTAGAAGAACCACGGAAAGTTAGTTGTCCGAGCGGCAAAACTACTGTCCAGTCCGGAGAAAGCCACGTGAGCGCTCACATCCCCCCTGCTAGATGCATCAATGCAGAACCGTGACCATTTCTAGCTCGTTACAGGCTTGCTAGATCGAGCGACAACGTTTAACGTCCGACGCCAAGACTTCCGATCAGGACAGCAAAAGTTCTTGCTACACCAACGAAAGTACGGGAAGCCTCCGGCCTCAACCCGAAACGATCGAGGAGGTGCGGTGCAGCCAGACAGCGACCAGCCCCTGCTGCGAATGCGCGGGGTCGGCAAGTCGTTCTTCGGGGTACGCGTGCTCGACGACGTCGACCTCGACCTCCACCCCGGACAGGTGCACGCGCTGGTCGGCGAGAACGGCGCCGGCAAGTCCACCCTGATGAAGATCGCCAGCGGGGTGTACCAGCCCGACGCCGGCGCCCTGGAACTGTCGGGCCGGCCGGTGACGCTGCCGGACCCCCGGGCCGCGCAGGCCGCCGGCGTCGGGATCATCCACCAGGAGTTCAACCTGCTCCCGGAGCGCACCGTCGCCGAGAACGTCTTCCTCGGCCGCGAGCCGTCGCGCCGCGGCCTGGTCGACCGCCGGGCCATGCAGGCCCGCACCGCCGAACTGCTGGCGGGCATCGGCGAATCCGCGATCGCGCCGCAGGCGAAGGTCGGCCGGCTCAGCGTCGCCCAGCAGCAGGTCGTCGAGATCGTCAAGGCGCTCGCGCTGGACGCGCGGGTGCTCATCATGGACGAGCCCACCGCCTCGCTGGCCGACCACGAGGTCGAGCTGCTCTACGCCCTCGTCCGGCGACTGCAGCAGCGCGGCATCGGCATCCTCTACGTCTCGCACCGGCTCGCCGAGGTCTTCGACCTGTCCGACCGGATCACCGTGCTCAAGGACGGCCGCCGGGTGGCCACCCTCGACACCGCCGAGGCGACCGCCGACACCCTGGTCCGGCACATGGTCGGCCGTGAGCTGTCGCACTACTACCCCGAGCGCGCCGCACCCGGCAGCGCCGGGGCGTCCCGGTTGCAGCTGTCCGCCGCCGGCAACGACCGCCTGCGCCCCGTCGACCTGGAACTGCGTTCCGGCGAGGTGCTCGGCGTCGGCGGGCTGCAGGGCTCCGGCCGTTCCGCGCTGGCCCGCGCCGTGTTCGGCATCGACGGCTTCCGCACCGGGCAGCTGCTGCTCGACGGGGTGCCGGTGCGGGTGCGCTCGCCGCGCCAGGCCGTGCGGGCAGGCATCGCGTACGTCACCGAGGACCGCAAGGGCGAAGGCCTCGCGCTCAGCCAGTCCGTGCTCGACAACGCCCTGCTCGCCCAGCGCGCGGTGACCCCCCGCTGGTTCGCCCGCAACGCCCGCGCCACCACCGTGCGCGAGCTGCTCGACGCCGTCGAGGTGCACGCCGCGGGCACCGAGCAGGAGATCCGCTACCTGTCCGGCGGCAACCAGCAGAAGGTGATCCTGGCCCGCTGGCTGGCGATGAAACCGCGGGTGCTGCTGTTCGACGAGCCCACCCGAGGCATCGACGTCGGCGCGAAGGCCGCGATCCACGACCTGATCCGCAAGCTCGCCGCCGACGGCGCGGCCGTGCTGATGATCTCTTCGGAGCTGCCCGAGCTGATCGGGATGAGCGACCGCATCGTCGTCATGCGCGACGGCGCGATCGCGGGCGAGCTGCCTGCCGGGTCGAGCGAGGAGGCCGTGATGAGCCTGGCCACCGGGGCCGCCACGAACACGGAAGTGCCGGCATGAGCGAGCAACGCGAGCGAATCCGCAGGCCCGGAAATGCCGCCGACGAGCGCAGCGAGGAGACGGCATGAGCGAGCAACGCGAGCGAATCCGCAGGCCCGGAAATGCCGCCGACGAGCGCAGCGGGGAGACGGCATGAGCAAGGACATGGTGCGCCGGCTGCGGCTGCCGCAGCTCGACGCCACCAACGGCGTGTGGCCTGCCCTGGCCGTGGCGCTGATCGTCGGCGGCACGCTGGTCGCCCTCGACGGCGGTTCGCTGTTCAGCGAGTCGAGCATGATCAGCCTGCTCCAGCGCGCCGCCGGGCTCGGCATCGTCGCGGTCGGACAGACCATCGCCATCCTCGCCGGCTCGCTCGACCTGTCCGTGGCGTACGTGATCAGCCTGACGTCGCTGGTCGCCGCCGAGACGATGGCCGGCTCCGACGGCATGGTGCTGCCGGCGATCCTCGCCGTGCTGGCCGTGTCCGCCGCGATCGGGCTGCTCAACGGCCTGCTGATCACCAAGCTGCGGATCAACGCGTTCATCGCGACGCTCGGCGTCGGCCTGCTCATCAAGGGCTACCTGGAACAGGGGTACGCCGGACCGGCAGGCAGCGTGCCCACCTCGTTCCAGCACCTGGGCTACGACCGCGTCGGCCCGATCCCGCTGTCGTTCCTGCTGTTCGCCGCCGTGGCCGCCGCGGTCTGGTTCACCCTGCGCAGCACCCGCTACGGCCACCACCTGATCGCGACCGGCGGCGACCTCGACGTCGCCCGGCTGTCCGGCGTGCGCACCGAACGGGTGCTGATCCGCACCCACGTCATCTGCTCGCTGTGCGCCGGCATCGCCGGGCTCTACCTGGCCAGCCGGCTGGGCGCGGGCGCGCCGCGGGTCGGCGCGGAGGGCGGCTACGACCTGGAGTCGATCGCGGCCGTGGTGCTCGGCGGCACGGTGCTCGCCGGCGGCCGGGGCGGGGTGACCGGCACCGTCGGCGGTGTCCTGCTGCTGGCCGTCATCGACGGCGTGTTCAACCAGCTCGAAGTCGACTCCTTCTTCAAGCAGATGGTCCGCGGCGTGGTCATCGTCGCCGCGGTCGCGGTGTACGCGCTGCGCCTGCGCCGCACCTCCGACCGGCGGAAGGCGGCCGTGGCATGAGCGAGCGAATCAGCAGGTCCGGACATGCCGCCGACGAGCGCAGCGAGGAGAAGGCATGAGCACCGAACTCGCCACACCCACTGGCTCCGCACCGGCCGTCTCCTCCGGGCTGGGCGGCGGCGGGCGCAGCGGCTGGGGTGTGGGCAGCATCCGGCCGGTGCTGATCATCCTGGTGCTGCTGCTGATCGCGGTCGGCATCCGCCAGCCCGACTTCTACGACCCGCCGGTGCTGCTGGCGTTCCTCAAACGCGCCGCCCCGCTGATCATCCTGGCCGCCGGGCAGTACTTCGTCATCGTCGCGGGCGACTTCGACCTGTCCGTCGGCTCGCTGGTCACCGCCGAGGTGGTGATCGCCGCCCGGCTCATCGACGGCGACCCGGCCGCGACCTGGCCCGTGATCGCGCTGCTGCTCGGCTTCGGGCTGCTCATCGGCCTGGTCAACGGCCTGGTCACCACGCTGCTGCAGGTGCCGTCGTTCATCACCACGCTCGGCATGTACCTGGTGCTCGTCGGCGCGGTCTACACCTGGACCGGCGGCTCGCCGCGCGGTGCGCTGTCGGAGGAGTTCCGGCAGTTCGGCCGCCGGGGCATCGACGGGGTGCCGGTGCTGGGGCAGCTGCCGTACGCGGTGCTGGTCCTGGCCGGGATCGCGGTCCTCGCGGTGCTGGCGATGCGGTCGGACTTCGGCAAGGTGCTGCTGGCCGTCGGCGACAACCCGCGCGCGGCCCGGGTCACCGGCGCCCGCACCGCCCGGGTGCGCACCATCGCCTTCCTGGCCAGCGGCCTGGCCGCGGCCGTCGCCGCGATCCTGCTCGGCGGCTTCGGCGGGGTGTCCTTCCAGGTGGGGCAGGGACTGGAGTTCACCGCCATCACCGCGGTCGTGCTCGGCGGGGTGGTGCTCGGCGGCGGGCGCGGCTCGGTCGCCGGGGCCATGCTCGGCGCGCTCACCCTGCAGACCCTGCTCACGCTACTCAACCTGCTCGGCGTCTCCGGCGCGCTCAGCTCCGCCGTGCAGGGCCTGATCATCCTCGCCGCCGTCGCCGTCGGCACGCTGCGCCGCCGTACCTGAACGCCCTACTGAACCGCCCTGAGATGAAACCGAGAGGAACGCGCATGAGGAGAAGCACACCCTTCCTGCTGGCCGTGTGCACCGCCGTGGCGGTGGGCGTGGTCGGCTGCACCAGCGACGTGCCCGGCGCGTCGCCCAGCGCCGGGCCCAGCGGGGCCGGCACCGGCGAGACGTCGAAGTTCTTCGTCCAGGCCGACCACGACAACGAGCTGGCGCTGCGTACCAAGTCGGCCACCGGCCCCGCGGACAAGCCGTGGGAGCAGGCGCTGGACCCGAAGACCGTGGACACCGCCAAGTACAAGAAGGCCGGCCCGTACCACCTGTGCTTCTCCAACGCCGGCGTCGGCAACCCGTGGCGGCAGGTCGGGTTCAAGAACATGCAGGCCGAGGTGAAGCTGCACCCGGAGATCAAGACGTTCACCGTGGCCGACGCGGAGAGCAAGGACGACAAGCAGATCTCCGACATCACCGACCTGCTCGGCAAGGGCTGCGACGCGCTCATCGTCTCCCCCAACACCACCGCGACGCTGACCCCGGCCGTCGAGCAGGCGTGCGCGAAGGTGCCGGTCATCGTGTTCGACCGCGGTGTCAACACCAAGTGCCCGGTCACCTTCATCAACCCCATCGGCGGGTACGCGTTCGGCGCGACCGGCGCGGAGTTCCTCGTCGAGAAGGTCAAGCCGAAGGGCAAGATCCTCGCGCTGCGCATCCTGCCCGGCGTCGACGTGCTCGAAGCCCGCTGGGGCGCGGCGAAGGTCGTCTTCGACAAGTCCGACCTGGACGTCGTCGGCGTCGAGTTCACCGACGGTGACGCGGCCAAGACCAAGACCATCGTCAGCAACTACCTCCAGCGCTTCGGCGACATCGACGGCATCTGGATGGACGCCGGCGCCACCGCCGTCGCGGCCGCGGAGGCGTTCGAGGACGCGGGCAAGCCGTTCCCGGCCATCGTCGGCGAGGACCAGCAGGACTTCCTCAAGATGTGGCAGGACAAGAAGCTCACCGCGATCGCCCCGACCTACCCCACCTACCAGTGGCGCACCCCGGTCATCGCGGCGCTGAAGATCCTCAACGGTGAGGCCGTGGCCAGCCCCTGGAAGCTGCCCCAGCCGACCATCACCCAGGACAACCTGGGCCAGTACGTGCAGGCGGACATGCCGCCGCTGCACTACGCCATGTGCGGCTGCGCCACCCTGCCCGGCTACCCCAAGGACTGGGGCGGCAAGTAACCCTCCGAGTCACCACGGCGGCCGCCCTCCTCCCGGGGCGGCCGCCTTTCTCGCCAACGAAAGAGGTGCGTCGTGTTCGCCGTCGGAGCCAACCCGTGGATCTGGACCTCACCCGTGGACGACGACGCGCTGCGCGAACTCGTCCCCCGCATCGCCGCCTGGGGTTTCGACGCGATCGAGATCCCCGTCGAGAACCCGGGCGACTGGTCCCCCGGCCTGGTCCGCGACCTGCTCGCCGAACACGGCCTGGCCGCCGCGGCGGTGCTCGCGGTCACCCCGCCCGGCCGCGACCTGGTCTGCACCGACGCCGAGACGGTACGCGGCTCGCAGGACTACCTGCGCGGGCTGGTCGACGCGGCCGCCGTGCTCGGCGCGCCCAGCGTCTGCGGTCCCGTCTACGCGGCCGTCGGGCGGCTCTGGCGCATGTCGCCCGCCGAGCGGCTGGACTGCTACCGGCAGCTGCGGTCGGCATTGGAGCCGATCGCCGAGTACGCCGCCGAGCGCGGTGTCGCCGTCGGGATCGAGGCGCTGAACCGGTACGAGACCTCGGTCGTCAACACCATGGCGCAGACCCTGGAGGCGATCGACGGCCTGCCCGACAACGTCGGCATCATGCTCGACAGCTACCACATGAACATCGAGGAGTCCGATCCGTACGCCGCGGTCACCCTGGCCGGGACGCGCATCGTGCACGTGCAGGTCTCCGGCAGCGACCGCGGCGCGCCCGGCCGCGACCACCTCGACTGGCCGCGCTGGCTCGGCGCGCTGGCCGGCACCGGATACCGCGGCCCGATCTGCATCGAGTCGTTCACCGGGGAGAACGAGGCCATCGCGGTCGCCGCCGCCATCTGGCGTCCGCTGGCCCCCACCCAGGACGAGCTGGCCACCGCCGGTCTCGCGTACCTCCGTGAGGTCACCGCCGCCCTGCGCCCCTGACCCCGCCCGTACGCCCCAGGTCGTACGAGCGGTACGTCCTCGCTGTGGATGTGGACCCGCCGCGCCCCGCCTACGGTCGACAGCCATGACATCCGCGACGATCACCCGCCCGGCGGTGGCGGTCACCGGCCTGACCAAGGTCTACGGTGGCGGCGACACCGCCGTGACCGCACTCGACGACGTCAGCGTCACCTTCGACGCCGGCCGCTTCACCGCGATCATGGGCCCGTCGGGCTCCGGTAAGTCGACGCTGATGCACTGCGCGGCCGGCCTGGACACGGTCACCACCGGCACGGTGCGCCTGTTCGACGCCGCCGGTGCGGCCACCGACCTGACGGGCCTGGACGACACGTCGCTGACCCGGTTGCGGCGTACCCGAATCGGGTTCGTGTTCCAGCAGTTCAACCTGCTGCCGACGCTCACCGCCCGGCAGAACATGCTGCTGCCGCTCGACCTGGCCGGACGGCGCGCCGACCCGGCCTGGGAGGCGACGGTGGTCGAGGTGCTGGGCCTGGCCGACCGCCTCGGGCACACGCCCAGCCAGCTGTCCGGCGGCCAGCAGCAGCGCGTGGCGTGCGCGCGGGCGATGCTGCCCCGGCCTGATGTGATCTTCGCCGACGAGCCCACCGGCAACCTCGACTCCCGCGCCGGACAGCAGGTGCTCGGGTTCCTGCGGCACAGCGTGCGCGAGCTGGGCCAGACCGTCGTCATGGTCACCCATGACCCCAACGCCGCCGCGTTCGCCGACCGGGTGGTGCTGCTCGCCGACGGCCGGCTCGCCGGCGACCTGGCCGACCCGACCGCCGACAGCGTGCTCGACGCGCTCAAGAACCTCGGGGCGTGAGCGGTGCTGCGGACAGTCCTGGCGGGCCTGCGCGCCCACACCCGGCGTTTGCTCGCCACCCTGATCGCGGTCGTGCTCGGCGTCGGCTTCGTCGCCGGCACCCTGATCTTCGGGGACACCGCGCGGGCCGGTTTCTACGACACCTTCGCCCGCCTGGCCCAGAACGTCGACGTCGCCGTGCTGGCCCCGACCGGCTCCGGCGGGCAGCCGGAACTGCTCACCGACGCCCAGCTCGCCGCGGTGCGGGCGGTGCCGGGCGTGGCCGGCGCCGACGGACGGTCCAGCGGACCGCTGGCGCTGCTCGACCCCGCCGGGCGTCCGATCACGAACTTCTCCCGGGCCGGTGTGGCGGTGTCCACCGACGGCGATCCGCGCACCCGGCCGTTCGACATCGACGGCCGGGTGCCCGCCGGTCCGGGCGAAGCGGTGCTGGACACCGAGACCGCGTCCCACCAGCGCTACCGCACCGGCGACAGCGTCGTGGTGGTCGACGCGGCGGGGGCGCGGCACTCGTACACGCTGGTCGGGCTCATCGACTTCGGGGTGTCCATGACCTACTCCGGGTCGACCGTGGTCGGGCTGCCCGCGGCGGAACTGGCCGCCCGGACGGGGGTGCGCGGCTACGAGGAGATCACGGTGACCGCGGCCGGCGGCGTCGCCCAGGACGCGCTGGCCCGGCAGGTCCAGGCCGCGCTGGGGGCCGGGCCACGGGTGTCCACCGGCGACCAGCGCCGCACCGACCTGGCCGATGAGGCGACGTCCGTCGCGACGGAGTTCACCTCCGCGCTGCTCATCTTCGGCGTGATCTCGCTGGTCGTGGCCGCGTTCGTCATCTACAACACGTTCGCGATCCTGCTGGCGCAGCGCATCCGGGAGACCGCGCTGCTGCGCTGCCTGGGCGCGACCCGCCGGCAGGTGTTCACCGCGACGCTGGCCGAGGCCGCCCTGATCGGCACGGTCGGCGCGGCGGGCGGCATCCTGTTCGGCATCGGCGTCGCTTACGCGCTGTTCGGGCTGCTCAACGACGCCGTGCACGCGAACCTGCCCGCGCACCCGGTCGTGGTCGGCACTGGCCCGGTGCTCGCCGGGTTCGCCATCGGGCTCGGCGTGACCGTGGTGGCGGCGCTACTGCCCGCGCTGCGGGCCACCCGCACGTCGCCGCTGGCGGCGCTGCGGGAGCTGCCCACCGCCGTGGTCACCGGCCGCGCCCGGCGGATCGTCCGCGCGCTCGCGGCACTGCTCGCCGCGGGCGGCGGGATCGCCGTCACGGTCGCCGGGGTCGGCACGAGCGACTCGCAGGTCGCGACGTTCACCATCGTCGGCGGGGGTGTGCTGGCGTTCCTCGGCGTGCTGATCGCCGCGCCGCTGTACATCGGCGCCGTCACCGCCGCCGTCGGCCGGCCTTTCGCGGCGGTGCTCGGCACGCCCGCGAAGGTCGCCGTGGCCAACGCGCGGCGCAACCCCGGGCGCACCGCGACTACCACCGCCACCCTGATGATCGGCATCGGGCTGCTCGCACTGTGCAGCGTCCTGCTGGGCAGCCTCAAGGCCACCGCCGAGGACCAGCTGGTGGGCCACTACCCGGTCGACTACGCGATGGCGGGGGTCCGCTACGACAACGACCGGCAGGCCGCCATCCCGGCCGGATTCGCCCAGCAGCTGCGCGCCCGGCCCGAGTTCAGCGGGATCGCGCAGGCGCGCGAGGGCGAGGCGCGACTGGACGGCGCCCGCGCGGTCATCGCCGCCGTCGACCCGTCGGCGTACGGCACGCTGATCACGCCGTCCACGGCCAGCGGCACGCACGCCCTCGACGCGGGCACCGTCGTCGTCTCCAGCGCGAACCGCGTCACGCAGCACCTGCGGGTCGGCGACTCGGTCACCGTCACCGTCGGCACGCGTACGCAGACCCTGACGGTGGCCGGCACCGCGCCGCTGGCGATCCCCGGCATCGAGCAGATCGACGCGCTGGTGTCCTGGGACCGGTTCACCGACCTGGCCGGCCCCGGCGACGACACCGTCGTGCTGGCCAAGGCCGCCCCGCAGGTCAGCGCCACCAGCTCACGCGACGCCCTGAATCAGGTCGCCACGGCGTACCCCCTGCTGGAGATCAACAGCATCGCCGATCTGACCCGCGACCTGGCCACCCAGATCAACGCCTTGCTCGGCCTGTTCGGCGGGCTGCTGGGCACCGCGGTGCTGATCGCCCTGTTCGGCATCGCCAACACGCTGTCGCTGTCGGTCGTCGAACGGACCCGCGAGTCGGCGACCATGCGCGCCATCGGCCTGACCCGTGCCCAGCTGCGTGCCACGCTGCTCATCGAGGCGCTGCTGATGGGCGCCGTGGGCGCCGTGATCGGTATCGCCTTCGGGCTGAGCTACGGCCCGCTCATCGTCAGGGCCCAGTTCGGCGCCGTCGGGCCGATCGTCGTCGTGCCGTGGGGGTGGCTGGCCGGGCTCGTCGCGCTCGCCGCCGCGGCGGCCGCGGCCGCGGCGGTCCTGCCCGCTCGGCGCGCGGCGAAGGCCTCGATCGTGGCGGCGATGGCCGACCTCTAACGGCCGCCTGGTGCGCCCGGACCCGGGCGCACCAGGCCCGACTCGTACGCGAACACGACGACCTGGACCCGGTCCCGCAGGCCCAGCTTCGTCAGGATCCGTCCCACGTGCGTCTTCACCGTCGCCTCCGCCACGACCAGCTCGCCGGCGATCTCCGCGTTGGACAGCCCCGCGGCTACCGCGAGCACGACCTCGCGCTCGCGGTCGGTCAGCGCGGCCACCCGGGAGTCCGGCGCGGGCGGCGGCACGAACCGGCCGGCGAAATGCTCCAGCAGCCGCCGCGTGACCCGCGGCGCGACCACCGCGTCGCCGCCCGCGACCGCGCGTAGGGCGGCGAGCAGTTCCTCGGGCGGGGCGTTCTTGAGCAGGAACCCGCTCGCGCCCGCCTGCAGCGCGGCGAACGCGTCCGCGTCGCCGTCGAACGTCGTCAGCACGATCACCCGCGGCGTCGGCCCGGCGGCGCTCAGCAGCCGGGTGGCCTCCACCCCGTCCATGATCGGCATCCGGATGTCCATGACCACGACGTCGACGGCGGCCGCCGTCCCGGCGAGGTCGCCGACGAGCCGGACCGCCTCGGCGCCGTCGCCGGCCTGCCCGGCCACCGTCATGTCCGGCTGCGACGACAGGATCATCTCCAGCCCGGCCCGGACCAGGGGCTGGTCGTCGACGATGAGGACCCTCACAGCGGCACCTCCGCCCGCAGGCTCCAGCCGCCCCCGGGCCGCGGCCCGGCCGTCAGCACCCCGCCGTGCACGGCCACCCGCTCACGCATCCCGGTCAGGCCGTGCCCGGCCTCGCGCGCGGCCGGCACGCGCGGGCGCGCGCCGCCGTCGTCGTCCACCGACACCGCCACCGCGCCGCCCTGCTCGACCAGGGACAGCGTCACCGCCGCGCCAGGGCCCGCGTGACGCAGCACATTGGTCAGCGCCTCCTGGGTGATGCGATAGACCGCCAGCTCGACGGCGGGGGTCACGGCCTGCGGCAGCCGCGTGTCGACGGTGACCGCCAGACCGGCCGACCGGGCCCCGTCGACCAGGGCGTCGATCTCGGCCAGGGTGACCCGCCGGCGCGACTGCGGCTCGGCCTCCGGGCCCGCCCCGCGCAGGACGCCGACCAGCAGGCGCATGTCCTCCAGCGCGTCGCGGCCGGTCGCCGCGACCGTCGCCAGCGCTTCGCGGGCCTTGCCCGGATCGGCGTCGAAGGCGTAGCGGCCCCCGTCGGCCTGCACGATCATGACGGCGAGGCTGTGCGCAACCACGTCGTGCAGTTCCCGGGCGATCGCGGCGCGCTCGTCGGCGACCGCGATCCGGGCCAGGTGGCCGCGTTCGCGTTCCAGCGTCGCCGCGCGCTCCTCCAGCCCGGCGACGTAGATCCGCCGCTGGCGCATCGTGTACGCCATCAGCCACACCCCGCCGCAGACCCCGACGTACCAGAGTGCGAGCGCCCACCACCTTGTCGCGTCGCCCTGGCGGGCGACCACGACCGCTATGCCGAGCGCGATCACGGCGGCGGCCAGATACGCGTGCCACATCCTGCGGCCGTACTTGACCACCGCGTACATGCCCGCCAGGACCGCCAGGTCGAACGGCAGCGGCTGGTTCTCCGGCGCGTAGAAGAGCGCCTGCGCCAGGGCCGCGGTCGAGATCACCGCCAGCGCGGTCAGCGGCAGCCGCCGGCGCAGCACGATCGCGGCCGCCATCACCGCGCCGAGCCACATGAGGCTGGGCGGGGACAGCGGGTTGCGGATCTCCAGCAGGGTCAGGCCGAGCACGCCGAACCCGACCAGCAGATCGAACGCGAGCGCGCGGCGGGTCCACAGGACGGCAGGCACGCGCCCAGAGTAGTCGCCGTCCCGGGTCGGCGGCGCGGGTCAGGCGCGACGGGTGAAGTCGGCCGTCCAGTTGACCTCCCAGGTGGCCCCGTCGTCGGTGGAGAAGGCCTGCTCCCAGCGGGGGTGCTCGGTGTCGGTCTGCGACCAGCGGTAGCGGACCCGGATCGGGGTGCCCTCCCACACGTCGTCGCACTCGAACGTGCCGACGGTGCCCTCGAAACGGCCGACGACCGGGTTATCGAGCACGCCGCCGGTGTTCTTGGAGGCCCACCAGATGCGCCACACCTGCTCGTCGGGGCTGAACAGCCGCAGCGCGACACCCTCGTAGCCACGCTCCGGGGCGCGGAGCACGTCGAGCACACCGGTGCCGCCGAACAGCACCTGGCAGTCCAGGGTCGCGTCGAACTCGTACCACTCGTCCTGGCCGGCCAGCACCTTGACCAGGCGGCGCTGGACGCTGTCCCACGTGCCGGCGAGGAAGTCGAAATCAGTGTTCGTCATGGAGGGGACGCTATGGCCGCACCCCTGACATGTTCTGTCAGTGCTCGGCGGCAGACTTCGGCACATGCGCGCCGACCGATTGCTCTCCATCGTCCTGCTGCTGCAGAGCCGCGGCCGGCAGACCGCCCACCAGCTCGCCGCCGAGCTGGAGGTCTCCGCCCGCACCATCTACCGGGACATGCAGGCCCTGGGCACGGCGGGCATCCCCGTCTACGGCGACATCACCGGCTACGGCCTGATCGACGGCTACCGCACCCAGCTGACCGGGCTCACCGCCGCCGAGGCCCGCGGCCTCGTGCTCGCCGAGCTGCCCGGGGTCGCCGCAGACCTCGGCCTGGCCGAGGCGGTGGCCGCCGCGCAACTCAAGCTCGCCGCCGCGCTGCCGGACGCGCTGCGCGAGCGCACCGCCCGCATGCGGCGGCGCTTCCACCTCGACACCCCCGGCTGGTACGCCGACCGCGACAGCTCCGAACACCTGGCCGCCCTCGCCGACGCCGTATGGCGTCAGCGCACCCTGGCCGTCAGCTACGAGAACTGGACCGGCTCCGCCGAGCACCGGCTGGAGCCGTACGGGCTGGTCCTCAAGGCGGGCAAGTGGTATCTGGTGGCCCGCGCCGCGCGGGGCCTGCGCACGTTCCGGGTCAGCCAGATCCGGGAGCTGACCGTGCTGGCGGAGGAGTTCACCTGGCCGGACGGGTTCGACCTGGTCGCGCACTGGCACGAGCACATCGCCGACTTCCGCGCGCGGCTGGTGCGGGGTGAGGCGCTGGCCCGGTTCTCCCCCGAGGCGCTGGAGCTGCTGCCGCACCTGATGGGCCAGGCCGTCGCCGACGCCGTGGCCGCCGGTGAGCGGCAGCCCGACGGCTGGATCGTGGCGCGCGTGCCGATCGAGACCGACCGCCACGCCGAGATGCAGTTCCTGCGGTTGGGCGCGCAGGTCGAGGTGCTGGCGCCGGCGGTGCTGCGCGGGCGCATCGCCGCCACCGTCGCCGCACTCGCCCGGACGTACGCCGACCCGCCCCGTCCCTGAGGGTCAGGCGGCGCGGACGGCGTCGACGACCCGGCGTACCTCGTCGCCGTCGGTGGCCTCGCGGCCGTCGCGGCGCACCGGTGCGCGCAGGTGCAGCTCCCGTGCCCCGGTCCGGGCGAGCACCAGCTCGATGTTGTGCGATCGGATGCCGCCCGCGGCAATCACGCGCAGCCGGTCGCCGGCGTGTTCCCGCAGCGTGGCGATGCGCGCCGCGCCGTCCAGCGCGGTGGGGGCCGCGCCGGAGGTGAGGACCGCGTCCGCACCGAGGTCGATGATCTCCTCAAGCGCGGTGAGCTGGTCGTCGACCTCGTCGAAGGCCTTGTGCACGGTCACCGGCAGCGGCCCGGCCGCCTCGATCAGGCGGCGCAGGACGGGCAGGTCGAGGCCGCCGTCGCCGGTCACGGCGCCGACGACCACCCCGAGCGCGAGCCCGTGCGGGTTGGGCAGGGCGCGAACGGCCGCGATGTCGGCGAGCATGACCTGCTCCTCGACCTCGCTGACCCGGAAGTCGCCACCGCGGGGACGGACCATGACCCGCAGTCCCGCGCTGCGCAGGCAGCGCAGGGCCACCTCGACGGCGCCCAGGCTGGGCGTGGTGCCGCCCTGGCCGAGATCGGCGCACAGTTCCAGCCGGTCGGCTCCGGCCGCCTCGGCGACCAGCGCGGTCGGCACATCGCTCACGCAGATCTCCACCGTCGTCACGGCGCAGAATGTATCCCCGAGGCACGGCGGCAGTGCAGGCCACCCTCCGTCAATCGGTCGCTTTCAGCAGGATACGGTCCAAGTCCGGCCGATCACGGTACGCCTTCGCCGAGCTAGGAGCCGACCATGTCCCGCCCCCTTCGCATCGCCATCGGTGGCATTCACATCGAGTCCAGCACGTTCTCCCCGCACCTGAGCACTGCTGACGACTTCGAGGTCACCCGGGGCGACGCCCTGCTGGCACGCTACGACTGGCTCGCCCGGCCGTGGGCCGCCGACGTCGAGTGGATCCCGCTCGTGCACGCCCGTGCCCTGCCCGGCGGGGCGGTCGAACCGGCGGCCTACGAGGCGTGGGCGGCCGAGATCGTGCACGGGCTCACCGCGGCAGGGCCGCTGGACGGCATGCTGGTCGACTTCCACGGAGCGATGAGCGTCGTCGGGCGCGACGACGCCGAGGGCGACCTGATCACCGCCATCCGCTCCGCACTCGGGACGCAGCCGTACGTGTCCACCGCGATGGACCTGCACGGCAACGTGTCCCGGGTGCTGTTCGACGCCTGCGACCTGCTCACCTGCTACCGGACCGCCCCGCACGTCGACGTGTGGGAGACCCGCGAACGCGCCGCCCGCAACCTGGTCGAGGCGCTGCGCCGTGGGCAGCGGCCGCACAAGGCCCTCGTCCACGTGCCGATCCTGCTGCCCGGTGAGATGACCAGCACCCGCGAGGAGCCGGCGCTCGGCCTGTACGCGAGCGTCCCGGAGATCGAGGCCCGCGACGGCATCGTCGATGCGGCGGTCTGGATCGGGTACGCCTGGGCCGACCAGGCCCGCTGCCAGGGCGCGGTCGTCGTCACCGGCACCGACGCGGAGGCGACCGCCGACGCGGCCCGCGAACTCGGGGAGCGCTTCTGGGCGGCCCGCGACGAGTTCGCGTTCGTCGCCCCGACCGGCACGATGGACGAATGCCTCGACACCGCCCTGGCCGCGGTAACCGACCCGGCTCGGCGGCCGTTCTTCGTCAGCGACTCCGGTGACAACCCCGGGGCCGGCGGCGCCGACGACGTCACCTTCGCCGTGGCACGCCTGCTGGCCCGGCCCGAGATCCGCGACGGCTCGCGGCGGGCCGTGTTCGCCTCGCTGGTGGACCCGCAGGCCGTCGCAGAGGTCGCCGACCGGCCCCTCGGCTCGCCGGTGCGGGTGACGGCCGGCGGGCGCATCGACCCGCGCGACCCGGGGCCGCTGCTGCTGGACGGTGTGCTGGAGGCCGTCGCCGACGATCCCGACGGCGGGCGGTGCGTCAGCGTGCGCGTCGGCGGGCTGAGCGTGTTCCTCACCTCGCGGCGGATGCAGTACCGGCTGCTGGAGTCGTACGCCCGGCTGGGGGTCGCGGTCGACGCGGTCGACGTCGTGGTGGTGAAGATCGGCTACCTGGAGCCCGAACTGTTCGACGCGGCAGGTGACTGGCTGCTCGCGCTGACCCCCGGCGGGGTCGACCAGGATCTCGCGCGGCTGCCGTACCGCAACGTGGCGCGGCCGATGTTCCCCCTGGACCGCGACTTCACCGCGGACCTGACCGTCGTGACCGGGTGATCACGACGGTCCCTCAACTCGCCCGGTGCGCGACGACCTCTCCGGCGGTGATCTGGGGCGGGTTCGGAAGCAGCGACGCCAGATTCTCCTTCACCCAGTCGGCTGCCCTCCGGTTCGACTCCTCCGCGCCGTCCCGGCTCTCGAAAACGCTCGTCGACAGCATCACGCCGTTTCCAGCGTCGACCCAGAAATAGGCGACGATGCCCGGAACCGCGCTGATGATCGGGACAAACCCCTCTTGCACGCGCCGCCCCGCCTCGGGGGGGTCGGTCACTCCCTCGTAACGGCGTACGGTTGCATACATATGCACTCCTTTCCTGCACAAAATTCTTTCATGCGGCAATCGCGAACTTTGCTATATAGACCCTTTTAAGGCCACCCCACGCCGTCGAGATACCTAGAATTAGGTGATGATCTTCAGGCTCGAAACGCACATGGGGTGACACCCGGAGACATCGGCGCCGTTCCGCGGGCACATCGGCCCTCCAGGAGGTTGACCGAATGACAGATCCGACCTTTTACCGCAGCCCTCGCGAAGCCATCTCCGGGCCGACGGAAAAACTCGCCTATGTCGCGGCGTTCGACCCCGCGGGCCGGCAGCACGACGCCATCGCCGTATTGGACTGCGACGCGGGCTCGGCGACGTACGGCGAAGTCGTCGGCTGGGCCGAGCTGCCGACCGCCGGGAACGAGCTGCACCACTTCGGCTGGAACGCCTGCTCCAGCGCGCTCTGTCACGGCGGGCACGCCGGCCACCTCGAACGCAGGTACCTCATCGTCCCGGGGCTGCGCTCGTCGCGTACCTACCTCCTCGACACCAAACCCGACCCGCGGGCGCCGACGGTGGTCCGCACCATCGAAGCCGGCGAACTCGCCGCCAAGGCCGGCTACTCCCGGCCGCACACCCTGCACTGCGGGCCGGGCGCCATCTTCATGTCCGCGCTGGGCGGCGCCGACGGCGACGGTCCAGGCGGTGTGGCACTGCTCGACCACGAGACGTTCGACGTGATCGGGGCATGGGAACAGGACCGCGGCGATCAGTACTTCGCCTACGACGTGTGGTGGCACCTGAACCACGACACGGTCATCACCTCGGAGTGGGGGACCCCGTCGATGATCGAGAACGGTCTCCGTCCGGAGGATCTGCTCGGCCGCAGATTCGGTCACCACCTGAACTTCTGGAGCATGTCCGAGCGCCGCCTCGTGCAGCGCATCGACCTCGGCGACGAACATCAGATGGTGCTCGAGCTGCGTCCGGCTCACGACCCGGCACAGGCCTACGGCTTCGCTGGCGTCGTCATCAGCGTCGAGGACCTGTCCGCATCGGTGTGGCTGTGGCGCAAGGGCGATGACGGCTTCACCGTACACAAGATCATCACGATCCCGGCCGAACCGGCCGACCCGGCGCGGCTACCCCCGGCGCTCCAGCCCTTCGGGGCGGTGCCACCGCTGGTCACCGACATCGACCTGTCCGTGGACGACCGCTGGCTCTACGTCTCGTGCTGGGGCACGGGAGAACTCAAGCAGTACGACGTGAGCGACCCGCTCCACCCCCGGGAGACCGCGTCCGTGCGGCTCGGCGGGATCGTGCGCCGGCAGGCCCATCCGGCGGCACCCGACCTGCCCCTGTCCGGGGCACCGCAGATGATCGAGATAAGTCGCGACGGCAAACGGGTCTACCTCACCAACTCGCTGTACGCCGCCTGGGACGAGGTCTTCTACCCCGACGGCGTCGGCGCCTGGCTGACGAAGTTCGACGCCGACGTCGAGCGAGGCGGGCTGACCGCGGACGAACGGTTCCTCCGGCACACCGACGACTTCCGCGGGCTGCGCGTGCACCAGGTGCGGCTGCAGGGCGGAGACGCCTCCAGCGACTCGTACTGCTTCACCGCCTGAACTGGGTCCGACCACCTCAGCGAACCCACCTATCTGGATTGCCGCGGAGACGATCCATATCGCCGAGGAACAGACCGCACCAGAACTCCCCGGCTTGAGCGATCAGCGCATTAGCACGACGCCAGCGCTTACACGCCCAGCGACGTCCCGCTCGCGGCTGAAGCGTTCCGACCCGTGCAAGGTGCATCCACCCGCAACACCAGGCCCAATCTGCCGGCCATCGACGCGGAATACGACAAAAGAGATCGATGCCCAAATCACACCGTGCAATGTGGCCAAGACGCCGAAAAGCGCAAATTCAGGTGTTTGTGTCTTGACGTATCCAGCCTTGCCTCAGCGACGTATCATCGTGCCAGCCAATTGACGAGCGCTCCGTGTCCCCACCCGAGAGGCCCAATGGAACCGAAGGTCGACGAAGCCAGTGGTTCACAGCTGTCGGTTCTTCTGCTCGATTATCAGATGGCCCGGGATGACGATAGATCAATCCTGGGCGTCCAGGCCGCCGGCCTGAGCATTGACATCACCCTGCTTGGCGCGATGATCGCCCTGGTCGGGACCACCTGTCAATTCGGCCAGACCGCCAACTGCGTCAGGCTACCGAACGAGATATTGGCCGCAGCGCCCATGGTGCCACTGGCCATCTTCGCATTCTTTCAAATGCTGGGAACTGTCGGAACAATTCGGGGCTTCTACCTCCGCGCGCTGGAGACCGAACTCCGCAAGTACGGCAACCAGCTGTCAAGCCTCCCCGGCGTCGCGTATCCGTCCCTCACCGGAATCACCCTTGAAGTGAGTAGCCAGCGCCGTGGCAGGGCAGGCTACCGAATCCTTTCAAACATGTTCCTCGTTGTGGTTGTCGCCGCCTTTCTCGTGCTGACGATCGGAATCGGACTACACGTCGATTCTCGCACCGCTCTCGTCATGATAGTCGCCTATGGAGCAATGCTGCTCCTCTTCCTGATCGAACTGCAAGCCGCAACAGTTGGCGGGCGTGGCCTGTTTGCCTACGCAGCCCGCAAGTTCGTTCGAACACCGGTGGGTTTACCCTCGCTTGATCATGGTGCGCCGCGCGACGGGGAACGGAGCATCGGCAGCTACCTGCTCATGCCACGACCGGAAGATTGGATCAAGTTCCTCAATGCCCCTGGTGCGTGGCTTGTCACCTATCTCGCAACCGGCTCCGGAGACTTCTGGCGGTTTGCCGTCATGTGGATCTCAGTGGAATATCTGGTATTCCAGGCGCGCTATCAGTTGAACGACCTCCGTGGTGCGCCGGAGGACGACCTTCATTCTGAGCGGGTGGCGCGCGGGCGGTTGCCGCACGGAAACAGCCAGGAGACATTCCGCAACAATCTACGGGCCAGCGCCATCGGTATCGTGATTAGATTGGCAGTCGCCGTCGTCATCGGCGTCCTGGCTGACGAGCTCATGCTGATGTGTCTATTCATCGTTGCCGTCTTCGGGACTGCCCTGATATACGAAGGGTTGCGGGCTGCACGGATGGTGCTGCCGGTGTGGACCTTCGTAGGCGTCGGCTATGCCATTAGGGCTGCGTTGGGCATACACTTCGCCGGCTTGTCCTGGCTGGACGAAACAGCGACCCTGGGGTATCTGGCATTTGCCATCTACGGGATCATGTTCGTGCTCCTGAACTGGGCCTCGGAAGCGACCAGCTATTGCACGGTGACACCATCGGGAGAATGGACCTACCAGTCCGGTCTGGTCGACAAGCCCCACTTGCTCGCCCTACTGAAGCCTCTCGGTATCGTGGCCACACTGAGCACACGTCGGGAGCACGCTCCACCGAACGGAGGCCACCAGCGCGTTCTGGTAGCGCGCGGCCGAGTCTTTGCGCCTTGGAACATTGCCATCTTCGCGAATTTCATCGTATCGGCAAGCTGGGGCATGGCATTGGCGCAGCCGCCGGCAAGGCCCGACTACCTCCTCGTGGGGATAGGCGCAGGCATGGCCGCCGCCCTGCTCATACTCGCGCCAGGGACAGGCACCCGCTACCTGATCACCATCCTGACCGGGGCCACGGGGGTGATCGCCGCTCATCTGATGGGAGCGCGCAGCCCCCTCCTAGGTGGACTGACCGTACTCTTCGTCGGCACCTTTTACACGATGCTGAGAAGTGGCTCCTATCGCGACATCAAAGACTCGGCCAAGAGCCTGCGGAAGTTCGTTCGTAGGTCGCTGAACGGACTCTGGCGCCTGATAATTGGCGGCAGGACATGGGACGCGGCCGGATTCCGCGTGGCCACGGCAGGCGACCCCGACGTCAGCCCTCCGGCAATCGAGCTCGTGGCACCAAGACATCCTGCGGAGGGCTGACCTCTACACGATGACATTGCCGCCAACGCAACCATGCACCCTCGATCGCGGAATCATCTCAACGGCCTACCTGGAGGCAGTCGACGCGATCTTGAAAATGACACGAGCGTTGACTCCCGCAGACTGGATGCACAGCACCCCGTGCGACGCCTGGAACCTATTTGACCTGGTCGGACATCTCGCCTGCACCGCCATCGACGCCCATCGGACGATGGCTAAGGCAGTTAGATTCCACCCAGTCCCAGTGCTCGAAGAGGATGACCTTGCCAGGCAGAACGCCGTTGATCTGTCTGGCTTGCGGATCACATCCAGTTTCGGAAGAGTCCGGCTCTTCGAGATGCTCAGTCGGTCCTACCTCAGCCGAGCGCTGATCGAATGGAACCGCAGTCTGTACAGCTACGGCGAGGCGATCTGGTCCGTGGGCAGCGGCATAGGCGTGTACGCAGTCGAGTGGCACGTCCACGCCTGGGATGTGGCCAGCGCGCTCGGCAGGCCCTACCGACCCTGCGAACTCGACGTTCTAGGAGTCGCCTTCGCGGAAGGCATGCCATACCTGCATTTGCCTCCCGAGCGCCACGACCTTTGGGAGGCGATTCTCGTTGCGACGGGTCGTCGGTCGCCACCTAGAACTGCGGTGCCGACATCACCGCAGGTGCCAACGGCTCGCGGCAGTGATCAGGCGGCGGTGCTGCTTCCCCACCGAGATCGATGATGCCGCATCACCCTATCGATCGATGGTGCGCAACATCCTACAGTTTGGGTCTCTTCATGAGGTGACTGCGCACCTCGGCGAGCCGCCGCAGCAGGAACTCGCGTTCGACGTCGTTGTCCGTCAGCGCCAGCGCCTCCGCGTAGGCCGCGGCCGCCTCCTCCCATCGGGACAGTCGGCGGAGGAGGTCGGCGCGAGCGGCGCTGAGGTAGCTGTATGGAGCCAGGGCGGGCTCGGCGAGCAGGGACTCCAACAGGGCGAGCCCGGCGAGTGGGCCGTCGCGATAGCTCACGGCCACGGCCCGGTTCAGCGCCACCACGGGCGAGGGCCACAGTTCCAGCAGTACGTCGTACAGGCCGACGATCTCCGGCCAGTCGGTGTCCTCCCAGCTGGGGGCCTCGGCGTGCACGGCGGCGATCGCGGCCTCGACGGCATACCGCGTCGGTGGCCGTCGCCGCAGGGCGTCGGTCACCAACGCCACCCCCTCGCCGATCTGCCGGGTATCCCACCGGGTGCGGTCCTGCTCCGCCAGGAGTTGCAGGCGTCCACCGGCGTCGACGCGCGTGTCCCGGCGGGCGTCGGTGAGCAGCAGGAGCGCGAGCAGTGCGCCCGTCGCGCCGTTGGTGGGCATGAGCAGGTGCAGCATGCGGGCCAGGTTGACCGCCGCGTCGACGAGGTCGCGGCGGACGAGGTCGGGGCCGATCGGCGCCGTGTGGCCGGTCGTGAAGATCAGGTGGATCACGTCAAGGACGGCGTCCACCCGTTCGGCGAGCTGGTCCGGCGTGGGCACGCGGTAGGGGATCCGGGCCGCGGCGATCTTCTTCTTGGCCCGCGTGATCCGCGCGGCCATCGTCGCCTCCTGGGTCAGGAAGGCGCGGGCCACCTCGGCCGTCGAGAGGCCGCAGATCAGCCGCAGCGTCAGGGCGACCTGCGCGTCGCGGGACAGTGCCGGGTGGCAGCAGGTGAAGACGAGCCGCAGGCGGTCGTCGTCGAGCAGTCCGTCCTCCGGCCCCGGCGCCGCGCCGTCGGACACCAGCAGCGGCAGCGTCCGGCGCAGCAGCGCGTCCCGGCGCATGGCGTCCACCGCCCGGTTGCGGGCCGTCGTGGTGAGCCAGGCGCCCGGCCGGTCCGGCACTCCGGTCTGCGGCCAGGTCCGCAACGCCTGCGCGTATGCCTCCTGGGCGCACTCCTCCGCCAGGTCGAGATCGCGTGTCAGGTATGCCGTGGCGGCGAGCACCTGGGCCCACTCGCGGCGGTGTGCCTCGGACACCGCCGCGACGACGTCGTCGCTCATCCGTGTTCGACGACCGGACGGATCTCGACGCCGCTATGCCCGTCGGCGAGCTCCGGCAGGAGCCTGGCGAGCCTGACCACCTCGTCCAGGTCAGCGGCCTCGACGAGGTAGTACCCGCCGAGTGCTTCCTTCGTCTCCAGGAACGGGCCGTCCGTGACGGTGATCCGGCCGGCCGGGTCGGCACGCAGCGTCGTCGCCACCGACGCCTCGGTCAGCTCGTTGCCGCCGAGGACCGCGGTGCCGGCGGCGGCCGCGAACGCCCGGTGGCCTTCGTCGTTGCGCAACCGGTCCTGCGGGGAGCGGCCGGCCCACACGCGTTCGTCGCCGAAGATCAGAAGCAGGTACTTCGCCATGTCATACGTCCCATCGTCGGGGTCCTTTGCGGCCCATCCGCAAGAACGACGAACCGGCCCGCCCTCGGATCGACACCGCGCGCGAAGAATCGCACAGGCGCGGACGGACGGGGACGCCTGCCGCCCCGGGTCACTCCTCGTCGCGCCGCAGGACGTCGTCGAGGGTCTCCCGGCGGACGAGCACCCGCGCCCGCCCGTCGCGGACGGCGAGCAGCGGCGGTCGGCCGACCAGGTCGTAGTTGGACGCGAGCGGGAAGTGGTAGGCCCCGCACCCGGGCACCGCGATCAGGTCGCCGGGACGCAGGTCGTCGGGCAGCGGCTCGTCGCGCACGAGCACGTCACCGGCCTCGTCGTGGCGGCCGACCACGGTCGTCGGCACGGTCGCCGCCGTGCTGGGCCGGCCGACCAGGACCGCGGTGTAACGGGCGCCGTACAGGGCCGGGCGAGGGTTGTCGCTCAGGCCGCCGTCGACCGCGACGAGCTGGTGGCCCTGCTCGTGGCGGACGGCCAGGACGCGGTAGAGCGCCACCCCGGCGCGGGCGACGATGGCCCGCCCGGGGGTGACCGACAGCCGCGGCGGCCGCACCGACGCCCGGTCGCACGCCAGCGCGAGCACCCGGCGCATCCGGGCGGCGAACGGGTCGACGGGCAGCGTGGTCTCCTGACCGGTGTGCGCCACGGCGAACCCGCCGCCGAGATTGATCTCCTCGATGTGCACGCCGTGGCTGCGGCGCAGATCCGCGCAGGCGGCCACGAGCTGGCTGATGGCGTGCTCGTAGCCGCCGAACTGGGCCAGCTGCGAGCCGAGGTAGACGTCGAGGCCGACCAGCTCCAGCAGCGGGTTCGAGGTGATCTCCGCGACGAGTTCGGCCAGTTCGGCGCCGTCGGTCGGCACGCCGAACCGGTCCTGGCTGGGGCAGGCGGGCAGCCCGGCTTTGGCGAAGCCGAGCTGGGCGGGCAGCAGCCGCAGCATGACCTTCTGCCGCTGCGGACGCCGAGTGCACGTCAGGCGGGCGATGTCGGCGGCGGACTCGATGACGACCCGGCCCGCGCCGCGGGCGTCGACGTCACCGTGCACGACGACGCGCTCGGCGGGGAAGCCCGCGGCCAGGGCCAGTTGCCACTGGCCGGTGGAGTACACGGCCAGGCCCATGCCCGCTTCGTCGATCCACCGCAGCAGGCCCCGGCTGAGCAGTGCCTTCGCGGCGTACACGACGTGAGCGGGACCGAAGGCCGCGCAGTAGGCCGCGCAGCGTTCCCGGACATCGGCCTCGTCCAGGACGTAGGCGGGCGTGCCGTACTCCTGCTCGATCTCCATCAGCGGCACGCCGCCGACGCTGATGCCGCCCCGGCCGTGTTCGGTGGTCAGTGGCCACAGCTCGCGGTCGAGCCCGCGAGGCGGCAGGGAGGAGCGCAGTGACGGGATGACGTCGGCGAGGGTCATCGCGACCCCTCCCGCAGCAGTCCTGTCATGGCCAGGAGGACGGCAACGGGCTGCTGGGCCGCGGCTTCGGCAGGCTCCGGCGAGGATGAGGATGCGGTGGGTGTCACGCCTCCATGACACACGTGCCCACGGCCACCGGCCAGGGCGTTGACGTGATCACTACGGCGGCGGGCGGTTTCTTGACGTCCTGACGGCGGCGGGTTCATGCCGCCCTCGCCGCGATGGCCCGGTCCCGGCCGACCATCGCCGTGCTGAGCCGCCACAGCCGGTCGAGGGCCGTGTCGTCATGGACCAGCGGGTTCGGGACGCCGATCTGCAGCCCGGGGTAGAAGGCGCCGGTGCGCACGCGGATCCGCGCCGAGCACAGCCGCAGCACCGCGTCGGCGCCGGCTGTGGCCGGTTGCCCGATGCCGCCGTAGGACGGCAGCAAGGCGGTGCCGGTGCTGCCGGGGTCCACGCTGATCGCGGTGAGCTGCGGTTCCCGCTGGACCAGCGCGCGGGAGAACATCGTCAGCGCCAGCTTCGACTGCGCGTAGGCGACCCGGGGGCGGTAGGCGAGCTGCAGTTGCGGGTCGGTCCAGTCGAGGTCGGTGGCGCGGTGCGTACGCACGCCGACGCAGTCTTGACGTCACGGTGACGGCCGGGTGCGCCGCGCCACACGGGCCGCGCGTCCCGGCGTCTCGGTCGCCAAGGACCTTCCGAGCGTCAGCTGGTGCGCAACTCCGTGGTCGGTTGCGCCCGTCGCCACATCGCCACTGCGAACGTCGCAGCGCTGATCGCCAAGGCCGACAGCGCGTACGCCATGACGACAAGCACGAACATGGCCGGCGTGCCCACCCCGAACAGGTCGCGAATCCGGTCCGAGAGCGCGGTGTCGACCGTGGGGATGGTGAACCATGACACGACCCCGGCCAGTGGACTGGCGAGCAGGGCCACCGGCCGCCGGCCACGTACCGTCAACCATGCTGCGGCCAGCAGGGTCGACGACACCGCGTACAGCAGCTCGGGTGCTATGTCGACACCGGACCAGTGGAGCCATTGCCTGGCTGCCATCCCGACGACTTCGACCATTGTCGAGCCGGCCACCAGGCCCACAGCCAGCGACACCGCCACCGGATCGGCGGCTGGTCGCTGCCCCCAGCCTACGGCCAGAGCGCCGACCAGCAGGAACGGCAGAGTCAACAGGAACCAGTTGCCGCCGGCGCTGGTGAGGGCTTCGCCGATGGTGGGTGCCTGCTGCGGGGCTGGGTCCGGTAGCAACCGCGACACGCTGGGTTCGACGACTGCGGCAACGCCGGCCATGACGAGCAGCCCCGGCCACAGGATCGCGTGAACGCGGGCGGTACCGCCGGCAACAGGACCCAGCCGCCCGGCATCGACATCGGTCGCCAACAGCGCACCTTCTTCATCTGAACAGCGGTCCCGGAACATGCTCGCATCCGGTCGCCGTCACCGCTGCGCCGCCGGTGGCATTCAGCCGGCGGCACGCGGGGCGTACATGATGACCGCGACGCCGACCAGGCAGATCACCGCGCCGATCACGTCGTAGCGATCCGGCCGGAACTTGTCGACGACCATGCCCCAGGCCAGGGACCCGGCAACGAAAACTCCGCCATAGGCGGCAAGGATCCGGCCGAAGTTCGCATCGGGCTGGAACGTCGCCACGAACCCGTACGCGCCCAGGGCGATGACGCCTGCGGCGATCCACCACAGGCCGCGGTGCTCACGCCAGCCCTGCCACACCAGCCACGCCCCGCCGATCTCCAGCAGCGCGGCCAGTGCGAAGAGGACGACAGAACGGGCGAGCATCATGCCCGCAGCCTAACCAGGCTCACGACGGCCGAGAGCAGGAGCAGGCGCCACCCGAACACCCGGCGGCGTGGGCGGTGCGGCGCCTGGTGGACCACCACCAGGCAAGGGCCGTCAATGCGGCCAGCACGAGGGCGACACCAGGCATGACCTGCCCAAGCGCGGCCCAGCCTGCGCCACCGACGACACCCGCTGCCAGCAGCAGCGGGATGGCGCAGCACAGCGCGCAGGCCAGGCCCGTGAGCCCGCCGAGGCCGCCGGGAAGGAACGCGCGCAGTCTGCTGATCATTTGTTGTCTCCGTGGTCGAGTCCGGCAAGCGGGATCGGGCAGCAGTCGGTGGTGGCGCAGGTGGCCAGGTCGTCACAGCCCGCGTCCAGGGCGATGCGCAGGCTCGCGGCGATGGTCTGCAGGTCGGCGATCCTCGTCTCGATCTCGACGAGCTTGGTCGCGGCGCGTTTCTGCAGGCTGGTGTCAGTGCGGCGGCCGTGGCGGCGGGTGCCGAGGTCGACGAGTTCGGCGACCTCGGCGAGAGTGAACCCGAGCCGCTGCGCCGTCTTGATCACTCGCAGCAGAGTCAGGGCCTCGGTCGGGTAGAGACGGTGCCCGCCGGGGCTGCGGGCCGGTTCGGCCAGCAGGCCGCGGCGTTCGTAGTAGCGCAGGGTCTGCGGGTTGACGCCGGCCGCCTCGGCCAGCTGTCCGCTGCGCAGGCCCGGGTTCACGGTCGGCCGCGCACGGTGTCGGCGCGTTCGGCGAGCGCGGCAAGCACGTCAGCGTGCGCAGGCGGGGCCTCGATGTCGAGGGTCACCTGCCCCGGCGCGGCCGCGGCGGTCGTGAAGGCGAAGAACGAGCAGCAGTCGCTCTCGCTGGCGGCCAGGTCCCGTACGGTCGCCTCGAGGTCGGCTCCACCGGCCATGGTCAGCCGCAGGTGCGTCTGATCGAGACGCTCGGCGGCCCGCACGGCCGCGGTGAACAGGGCGTCGAACTCGGCCAGACGCAACGGCTGCTGCGCTGTCGGCAGGGTGCACGCGTTCGGCACCCACACCGGATCCGGGAGCTGTTCGGTCATGACGCAACGGTAAGGCTGTACCTGGGTACCGAGTGCAACCTGCCGGGCAGCGCGGTCGCGCTTCGTAGCATGCGTATGACACGGTGCTGATGGTCGTCGACAACCTGCTGCCGTGACCTGCGGTCAGGCCACGTCCACGAACACGGGGTTGGTGTAGAACCACAGGTCGCGCCACGGGTCGGCGTCTCCGGTCGGATCCGGCCGGGGCTCGATCGAGTCGCGCGCGCTGGCATTGCCGTCGGTGCCGCGCAGCCTGAGGTAGAACGGCTGCCGGACGTCGCCGAAGCGGTGCCGCAACGCCACCGTGCCGCTGCGGTCGCCGACGTCGAACGAGGCGACGACCCGCGTCTGCGGCGCGGTGCGCCGGTCCGGCTCGGTCGGCCCGGTGACCGGGCCAGCGATGAGGTCGACGCGACGCAGCCGAGGTCGGTCGCCGTTGGCATTGTCACGCGAGGCGAGCGTGACCGCGATGTCGACGTCGACGCCGTCCCCACGGACGGCGGTGGTCACCTCGCCGAATGTCGCTCCCGCCGGGCCTGCCGCCACCTCGACGGCGTCGATGAGGTGGCCGTGGTCGACCCAGACGCGGCCGTCGCGCAGCGCGCGCATCACCGCGAGCGCGCCGCTGTCGGTGACGCCGACGTGGGTGCGGCTGTACTGGCCGGGCCAGAATCCGCCCGCCGGGCCCGGAGACGGGTCGGGCACCGGGTCAGGGTAGATCCCGTCGGCACCGGGTGCTCCGCCGCTGCGCCAGCGCTCGCCGTACACCTTGTGCGCGTCCGAGCTGGCGGTGATCCACCATGGGCGTCCCTCGGCGAGCATCGCGTCCCACATCCCGCCGACGGTGGCGGTCATCCAGTCGAAGCCGCCGTAGGTGCGGTAGGCCTCGTCCGGGTAGCCGGGATAGGAGGTGCGGAACGGCCCACGTCCGTATCCGCCGCGGTCGCCGCCCACTCCCCCGCGGTCGGCAGGAATGGCGTTGGCCTGACCGCCGGGAGCGCCTTCCATGCCGATGACGATGGGGCTGGCGTCGCGCAGTGCGCGCAGTTCCGCTGGTCCGTAGGTGCCGGCTCGGCTGGGATGGTTGAGGACGCACAACGCCATCGGAGCGAGGCCGGCACGGACTTGCGCGGCGAGCCAGTTCAGCGCGCGGAGAGCTTCGGCCTGCCCGGCCGCGCCCGCGCCGATGTCGCTGAAGCCGGTGTCGAAGCGGGCTTCGAAGTCGGCGAGCAGGCTCGCCTCATGCGGGCCCGGTGGGGTGAAGACGGTGGCGTGCTCGCCTGCCGGCACGCGCCACTCGATGCCCTGGAACAGGTGCATTCCGGGGTTGGCGGCACGGGCGCGGCGCAGGTCCGCCAGGGATCTGTCCAGGCCGTGGCGCTGGTGCACCGGGCCCGGGTGGTCGGTGACGACCAGCCAGCCGAGCCCGAACCCGGCCGCCTTGTCGACGTGCTGCTCGATGCGGTACGGGGCGTCGGGGCTGCCGCTGTACTTGGTGTGCACATGGTGGTCACCAGCGGTCCACCGCAGTGCCCGCCGCGGAGCCGCCGCGCCCGCCGCCAATGGGGTCAGGCCCGCCGCGGCGGCGCAGGCCAGCAGCGAACGGCGAGACATCCCGGCAGGCTGGCGGCGGTGGCGCTGGTCGATCACGCCTATGCATACCCCGGCCCTGGTCATCGGTCCGGACGGCTCGCCGAGGTCGGTCCAGCAGGCTGGACATGCGCCGGTGGGTCAGGGCTGCCGGGTCGGCGGCCCAGGCCGCGACGATGCAGCGGTCGTCGAGGACCCCTGCGCGCCGGCCGGCGCCGTCGACGACGACCAGGTGCCGCAGCGAAGCGGTCGCCGTCTCGGCCAGCGCGTCGCCCAGCAAGGTGCTGCTGTCGACGCACAGCGGTGCGGTGGTCATCACCTCACGGATGGCCCGTCCCGCCGGCCCGGCGCGTCCGATGTCACGCCGCGCAGCTGAAGTGGTCTCCATGTCCGCTCCCCCGTCACCGGGCTCAGTGCTCGGTCGGGTGGATGACCGCGACGGGGCTGTGGGCGTGGTGGACCAGGGCGCCACTGACGGAGCCCAGCAGCAGTCCGGCGAATCCGCCGCGGCCACGGCACCCGACGACCGTCAGCGTCGCCCCGCGCGAGTCCTCGACGAGGCTGTGCTCGCTGTTGAGGCTGCGAATCGCCCGGGCCTCCAGCTTCAGCCGCGGGTGGGTGGTGATCAGCGCGGAGGTCGCGTCGGCGAGCAGGCGCTGCGCCCGGTGCTCGGCGGCGCGCTCGGCTTCGGCCTGCCGGTCGACGTCGTCCGCGCCGAGCTGGAACCAGGGCTGCGGCCAGTACACGTGTGCGACGACCAGCGCCGTGTCGCGGCTGATGGCTTCCTCGGCGGCGAAGGTCAGGGCGGCCTGCGCGGCAACGGAGCCGTCGACGCCGACCAGGACCGGCCCGTCTCGCAGGTCGGCGGGCTTCGGCTCGTCGGAGCCCGGCTCGGTCGTGTCGTCGGGCACCGCCGGGCGAACCACGATGACCGGGCCGTGGGCATGCGCGGCGACCTGTGCCGACACCGACCCGAGCAGCAGTTCGGCGAACCCGCCGACGCCACGGCAGCCGACGACGGTCACGGCGGCGGTGCGAGACTGTTCGATCAGGACCGGGGCGGGGCCTCCGGTGATCTGCCGCGCGTGGATCTCGCCGAGTTCGGGGTGCTGCTTGCGCAGCTTCTCGACGGCGTCGGCGAGGCTGCGGTCGATGGCGTCGCGGGTGTCGGTCTCGTCGTAGTAGGGCTCGGCCAGCCCTGCGGTGCCGAAGCCGAACAGGGGGCTGAGGTAGCCGCACACCAGATACAGCGGCGCCTGGCGACGCACGGCGAGGTCGGCTGCGTAGGACGCGGCGGCGAGGCTGGACGGCGAGCCGTCGACGCCGACGAGGATCGGCCGGATGGTCATGTTCGGTCTCCTGTTCAGGGTGCGGTATCTATGGACTCTTCGTAGGGCCGCCGGGTGGTCGGTGCCGGTGGGCCCGGTGGGGCGTAGCCGACGCGTACGCAGACCTGTGGTTCACCGACTCCGGGCAGCAGGCGGCGGAGCTCGTCGCGGCTGCCGGGCACTTCGGTGACGTCGCTGATGGGCGCGGTGCCCAGGCCCTGGACGGTCGCGGTGAGCAGCACCGCGGACAGCGCCTGGCCGGCGTGCAGCCAGGCGGCCGGGGTGTCGTCGTCGGTGAACACGACGAGGTAGCGGGCTCCGGCGTCGGTGTCGCGGCCGGGGTGCATCGTCTCGCCGCCGAAGGGCGCGTAGTCGCGGATCGGCACCCGCCGCGGGACCGCCGGCACCGTGGTGGCGGTGGGCACGCCCTCGCCGCTCCACGGGGGCCGGTGCGTCCAGTCGGCGAGTTCGGCCCGATACTCCGGGTCGGACAGCTGCAGCGCCCCGGCCCGGACCGCCGCGAAGGCGAGGACTGCGACCTGTTCGGCGGCGACCAGGTGGACGTGGGCATGCTCGAGTTCCCCGGCGACGATCAGCGCCCGGCAGGTGGCGTCGGCGACCGGTTGCGTGGTGAACGGACGCCGGTCGGTGTGCCGCCGTTTGATCGCGCCGCAGGCCTGCAGTTCGGCCAGGGTCGGTTCGTGGGTGCCGTTGGTGCGGATCTCGGCGAGCAGGTCCGGGTCGGCCGGGTCGGGCAGCACGCGGATGACGGCCTCGTGGCCGGCAGCCGCCAGCGCGGTGCGGACGTGGTGCAGTGCCACCCCGCAGCTGACGGTCAGGAGCCGGCCCTGCGGGTCGGCGGTGAGCAGCTGGCGCTGCCGATCGGCGTAGAGCCGGAGCAGGTCCGGGCCGGCCTGCCAGCGCCACGGCTGCGTGTTGAAGACAGACGGCGCGGCGAGCGCGGTGCGGGCCGCGTCATACAGCGCCTGGGCTCCGATCGTCTCGCCTGTCATGGCCTCACTGTCCGCCTGCGGAGTCGCGCCGGGTCAGTGCCGGCGGGCCCGGCGGAGCAGGGGCGGGGGTCCCGTGTGCGGACGGGTCTTTGGTCCCTTCCCCGCCGCGCCCGGCAAGGCGGAGAATACGGGTGTGATCCGTGTCTTCCTGCTCGACGACCACGAGGTGGTTCGTCGCGGCCTGCGCGACCTGCTCCAAGCCGATGGCGACATCGAGGTGGTCGGCGAGTCCGGTTCGGCGGCGGAGGCCACCCGGCGTATCCCCGCGCTGCGTCCCGATGTCGCCGTGCTCGACGGGCGGCTGCCCGACGGCAGCGGCATCGACGTGTGCCGTGACGTGCGATCGGTCGACCCGGAGATCAAGGGGCTGATACTGACGTCGTACGAGGACGACGAGGCACTGTTCGCCGCGATCATGGCAGGCGCCTCGGGCTACGTCCTCAAGCAGATCAAGGGCACCGACCTGGTTGACGCCGTACGCCGGGTCGCGGCGGGGCAGTCACTGCTGGACCCGGCCGTCACGCAGCGGGTCCTGGAACGCATCCGCAACCCGAAACACGAGCCGGACCAGCTCAAGTCGCTGACCGACCAGGAACGCAAGATCCTCGGCTACGTAGCCGACGGGCTCACCAACCGGCAGATCGCGGCGCAGATGTTCCTGGCCGAGAAGACCGTCAAGAACTACGTGTCCAGCCTGCTGGCCAAGCTGGGCCTGGAGCGGCGCACCCAGGCCGCCGTGTTCGCGGTCAAGCTGACCGGGCAGCCGCCCCGCTAGCTGGTAGGCACACTCCAGCGCAGCACCGTGCCGGCCGGCTCACCGGCTTCGACGGTGAGCCGGCCGGCGTGCAAGGCCGCGCGCTCGGCGAGATTGAGCAGCCCGCCACGCGGTATGGCACCGCCGGCGCCGTTGTCGGTGACGGTCGCGCTGAGCCGGCCGCCACCGATCGTGATCGCGACCTGGACCCGGCCGGCGTGGGCGTGACGTACCACGTTGGACAGCGCCTCGCGGATCACGGCGAGCAGGTCGGCGCGCAGCTCGTCGGGCACGGCGCTGTCCAGCGGCCCGTCCAGGACCAGGTCGGGGCGGAAGCCGAGCGATTCCGCCGCGCCGTCGACGAGCGTCCGCAGCTCGGCACGCAGCGACTGCCCCGCCGGGCTGCGCAGCTCGAAGATCGCGCCCCGGATGTCGCGGATGGTGCTGTCCAGTGCGTCGACTGCGGACCCGATCCGATTGGCGAGTTCCGGGCGGGTCGACGCCATGGACGCGACGGTCTGCAGCTGCAGGCCGGTGGCGAACAGTCGCTGGATGACGACGTCATGCAGGTCGCGGGCGATGCGCTCCCGGTCGGACAGCACCAGCAGCTGCTCGCGGTCCTCCCGGGCGCGGGCACGCAGCAGCGCCAGGCCGGCCTGCCCGGCGAAGGCGGTCAGCAGCAGCTCGTCGTCGGCGCGTGCGGCGCCGGCGTAGGCGACCAGCAGCACGCCCTGCCCGGCGGCGAAAGGCGCCGCGATGCCGCGGATGTCGGGCACCGCCACCGGCCAGGGCGCGGCCTTGCCGAGCTGGTCCAGGGAAACGACCTGCTGGTTGGCCAGCACGGGCGCGAAGCCGGTCTGTCCCACCGGCAGGACGGCCCCGGTCAGGCCGGGCACCGGTTCGGCGGCGTCGACGACGGCCACGGTCAGGGTCGCGTCGTCCTCGTCGTGCAGCAGGACCGCGACCAGGTCCGCCCCGGCGACCTCGCGAGCGCGGCGGGCGACCAGCTCCAGGGCTTCGGCGGTCGAGGTGTCCTCACCGAGCGAGTTGATGATCTCCGCTGTGGCGGCCAGCCAGTGCTGCCGGCGTTGCGCCAGGGCGTACAGCCGCGCGTTCTCGATCGCGGCGCCGGCCGCCGCGGCGAGCGCGATGGTGATCTCCTGGTCGTCGTCGGTGAACTCGGCCGCGGTGCGTTTCTCTGCCAGGTACAGGTTGCCGAACACCTGGTCGCGGATGCGGATCGGCACCCCGAGGAAGCTGTGCATCGGCGGGTGGTTCGGCGGGAACCCGACCGAGCGCGGGTGGGCGGAGATGTCGGGCACCCGCACCGGCTCCGGATGGCTGATCAGCAGACCTAGGACGCCGTGACCGGTGGGCAGGTCGCCGATGGCGGCGTGCTGCTCCGGGGAGATGCCGTGGGTGATGAACTCGACCAGGCGGTCGTCGGGGCCGAGGACCCCGAGCGCGCCGTACCTGGCGTCGGCCAGCCGGCACGCGGCCACGACGATCCGTTCCAGGGTGGAGCGCAGGTCCAGGTCGGTGCCGATGCCGACGACCGCGTCCAGCAGGCTGCGCAGCCGCTCGCGGCTGGCCATGACCTCCGACACCCGGTCCAGCAGTTCCTGCAGGAGCTCGTCCAGTTGCACGCGCGAGAGGGGCGACAGGCCGAGCGATGCCCACTGTTGTTCCACAGCCATGATGCTATGGCCCGGGTCGGGCGCGGTCGTGTCCGGTTCGCAGTGCGATCCGGGCAGCCTCCTGTCCGTCATGTGAAGAGTCGGCCGAGGCCGGTCTGGGTCGTGGTCGGCAACCGTGGCCACGCCGGTGCCGTCGGTGTGCAGCTGGGCTCGGTCAGCCAGGCGCTGCTGGACCACGCTTGCTGCCCGGTCGCCGTCGTCCGCTGAGCTCAGCGGGCGCCGCTTCGACAACCTGGCCTGCCGATGCAACGGACTCCGTGGAGCCCGGGACAGGTCCCACAGAGTCAGGACCAACGGCACTGACCTGCTGTCGCCGCAGCGAAGACAGTGGAGGACATGATGACGCCAACAGCCCTGCAGACGGCCCTGCCTGCGGCGGTCAGCGCCGCCGTGCGGGCGCCGTCGGTGCACAACACCCAGCCGTGGCGGTTCCGCCTCAGCGACGACGCCATCGACGTGTACGCCGACCCGGAGCGCCTGCTGCCGATCTCCGACCCTGACGGACGCGCCAGGCGCCTGTCCTGCGGTGCGGCGATCTTCAACGCCCGCGTCGCCCTGTCCCACCTGGGCTGGGCGAGCGAAACGATCCTGCGGCCGGAACCGGACGACACGCTGCACCTGGCCCAGATCCGCGTGACAGGCCCGCGTGCTGCCACACCCGCCGAGGAGGAACTGTTCACCGCGATCGGGCGCAGGCACAGCAACCGCGGCCCGTTCATGGACACCGCCCTCCCGCTGGACGTGCGGGCCAGGCTGGTCGACGCCGCCCGCGCCGAGGGATGCTGGCTCGACCTGATCGTGGGACCGGTCGCCCAGAACATGGTCGCCGAGCTCGTCAAAGCCGCCGACCAGCTGCTGCGGGCCACACCCGGTTACGGAGCCGAACTGGCCGCGTGGGTTCGTGCGCAGCCGAGTCCGGACGGAGTGCCCAGCGAGGCGGGCGGGTCCAAGCCCGAGCCGCAGGACCTGCTCACCCGCCGTGATTTCGGCGGCCCGCCACGCCCGCCGGGCCGTGACTACGAGACCGATCCGTTCGTCGCGGTGCTCGGCGCATACGGCGACTTGCCGCACGACGATCTGCAGGCGGGCCAGGGACTGCAGCGGGTGCTGCTGACCGCCACCGCGCACGGCCTGGCGACGTCGCTGATGTCGCAGCCCGTCGATGTGCCCGCGATCCGTGAACAGCTGCGCCTGGGCCTGCACCGCGGCGCACCGCCGCAGATCCTGCTGCGTGCCGGCTACGCCGTGGCCACCGGCACGACACCACGCCGGCCACTGGCAGACGTGCTGACGTCCAGACCGACAGTCCTCCAAGGCGCGAGGCGTTAGTCCCGCCGGGACAGCTCCGCCGGCACCGGGGCACATACGCGCCGAGCCGCGCCCGCGGACGTCGTCACCGGCCCGAATCAGGGCCGGCGGCCGGCCGGTCGACAGGGTCGAAAGTCCCGACCGGAAGAGACCCTTCGCTCCTGGCTCGAACAGCACACGCGGCGTGAACTGGACGGGACGACTGCTGGAGGCACACCATGACCACTCCCACCCGCGAGCACCGCCGTCCCACGGCTGCGGCCTACGCCCAGGCCGCTGAGGCCGCCGGACACGCGCCCTCGATCCACAACACCCAGCCGTGGCACTGGCAGATCCACCCCGACCGGCTCGACCTGTACGCCGACACCACCCGGGCGCTGCCCGGCACCGACCCGGACGAGCGGATGCTGCTGGTCAGCTGCGGGGCGGCACTGCACCACGCCCAGGTCGCCCTGCACGCCGAGGGCTACGACGTCGCCGTACGTCCACTGCCCGACCCGGGCCTGCCGGAGCACCTGGCGACCGTCACCATCACGGGCGGCACGCCGGTCACCGCCCATGCGGTACGACTTGTGCAGGCCATGCAGCTGCGCCACACCGACCGCCGGCCGACCGTCGACGTCCCGGTCACCGCGGAGCAGGTCGACGAGTTGCGCCGGATCGCCGACGCCGTCGGGGTGCATCTGCACCGGCTCACCCCCGACCAGGTCACCGACCTCGCCGTCGCGGTGTCGCACGCCGAGGACGCCGCCGCGGCCGAACCGGCCGTCCTGGCCGAGACCCACCGCTGGACCGGTCCCGGCCGCCCGGCAGGCACCGGCCTGCCACCCGAGGTCATCCCCGATCGGCGGCCCGAGACCGACGTCGGTGAGCGTGATTTCGGCGCCCGCGGCACCCTGTCCGTCGGCGGCGGCCACGACAAGGCCTCGACCTACGTCGTGCTGTTCGGCACCGAGGACGACCGGGCCGCATGGCTGCGCGCCGGGCAGGCCCTGTCCGCGGTATGGCTGCACGCCACGATGCAGGGGTTGGCCGTGCTGCCGTTCAGCCAGGTCGTCGAAGTCGACGGCACCCGGGTCATGATGCGCCGCATCCTGTCGAACCTCGGCTACCCCTACCTCGTTCTGCGCCTCGGTGTCGCCGACCCGGAGCACGCGCTGCCCGGGCACACCCCGCGACTGCCCTTCGACGCCACCGCCACCATCGACCAGACCGGCCGGTGACCCGCGCGGAAACACCCGGCCGGCCTGGACAGGAACCCGCCATGATCCGAGTCTTCGTCCTCGACGACCACGAGGTGGTCCGCCGAGGCCTCATCGAACTGCTGCAGCAACCCGGCGACATCGACGTCGTCGGGGAGTCCGGGTCGGCCGTCGAGGCCTCTCGGCTCATCCCGGCACTGCGACCTGACGTCGCGGTCCTCGACGCCCGGCTGCCCGACGGCAACGGCATCGACGTGTGCCGCGACATCCGGTCGGTCGACCCGCGCATCCAGGGCCTGATCCTGACGTCGTACGAGGACGACGAGGCCCTGTTCGCCGCGATCATGGCCGGAGCCGCCGGGTATGTCCTCAAGCAGATCCGCGGCACCGACCTGCTCGACGCCGTACGCCGCGTCGCCGCCGGCCAGACACTGCTCGACCCGGCCGTCACCGCGCAGGTCCTCGACCGCATCCGCCGCGGCGTGCCCCAGCCGCCCGAACTCGCCCGGCTCACCGAGCGGGAACGGCGCATCCTCGGCCACATCGCCGAGGGCCTGACCAACCACGAGATCGCCGAGCGGATGTTCCTGTCCGAAAAGACGATCAAGAACTACGTCACCAGCATCCTGGCCAAACTCGGCCTGGAACGGCGCACCCAGGCTGCGGTCCTCGCCGTGCGCCTCCTCGGCGGCGCCCCGCGCTGACCTCTCCCCGACCAGACCTGGCCCCGTCGCCCCGATCCGGCGGCCCGGCCGGGCCTGTCCGCATGGCCGGCGACCCAGCCAGGACGAACGTCCCACTACACAGGTCCACCGTCTCGTGACCGCGACACCTCGGCGGACGAGGCTCAGAGGTGAAGCCACCGAGAGGTGCTGAGGAAAGGACCTGACATGCGCGCCTGCGTGGTCACCGACTTCGCCGCCCCACTGACCGTCGGCGACGTGCCCGTCCCCCAGCCCGGCCCCGACCAGATCCTGGTCCGGGTCGAGGCCAGCGGCCTGTGCCACACCGACATCCACGCCGCCCGCGGCGACTGGCCCGTCAAACCGCAACTGCCGTTCATCCCCGGCCACGAAGGCGTCGGCATCGTGGAACGCCTCGGCCGCGGCGTCACCGAGGTCGCCGCCGGCGACCGCGTCGCGATGCCCTGGCTGGGCTACAGCTGCGGCACCTGCGAGTACTGCGTCAGCGGACGCGAGACGTTGTGCGAGTCGCAGCGCAACACCGGCTACGGCATCGACGGCGGCCACGCCGAGTTCGCCGTCGCGTACGCCCGCCACGTCGTGCGGGTCCCCGAAGGCGTCAGCCCGTTCGACGCCGCCCCGCTGACCTGCGCCGGCGTCACCACCTACAAGGCGATCAAAGTCGCCGGCGTCCGGCCCACCGAACGCGTCGCCGTCTTCGGGATCGGCGGACTGGGTCACCTCGCGCAGCAGTACGCGCAGATCTTCGGCGGCGACGCCATCGCCGTCGACGTCACCGAGGAGAAGCTGGCACTGGCCCGCAAGCTCGGCGCCGCCCACACGATCAACGCCGCGCACACCGACCCGGTCGCCGCGATCCAGGCCCTGGGCGGCGCCGACGTCGCCGTCGTGCTCGCCGCCAACCCGACCGTGCTCGAGCAGGCCCACGCCAGTCTGCGCCGCGGCGGCCGGCTCGTGCTGGTGTCCCTGCCCAAGGACAACATCATGCGGCTACCGGTGTTCGAGACCGTCCTCGGCGGCCTGACGATCATCGGATCCATCGTCGGCACGCGAGCCGACCTCGCCGAGGTGTTCGCCCTGCACGCCGCCGGACGCACCACCGTGCAGTACGAGATCCGCGACCTTGACGAGATCAACGAGGCCGTGGAGGAAGTCCTCGCCTCGGCCGTCACCGCCCGGGTCGTGTTCCGGCTCTAGCCTCACCGCCGGCCGGGCCGCCACCACGCGGCCCGGCTCGCCGTGCCGCACAACAGCCACCCCTGGCGGTTCCGCAACCGCAACGGCGCCATCGAGGTCCGCGCCGGCCCCGCCCGCCGCCTGCCCGTCGCCGACCCCACCGGCTGGGCCCTGCGCATCGCCTGCGGAGCCGCGACCCTCAACGCCCGGCTGGCACTGGCCGCCACGGGCCTGGCCGCACGTGTGCAGTCGTTGCCCACCCGACCAGCCCGGACCTGCTCACCCCGGCCGAGGAGGCGCTGTTCGCCGCCGTCGAACGCCGGTTCAGCAACCGGGAGCCGTTCTACCCGGCGCCGGTCCCCGTCCACGCCCGCGTGCAGATCCTCGACGCCGCCCATCGACAACCGCGGGCTCGCGCGCTGGCCGGACGGCATCTCGGCCGGGTGTCTTTGGTCCCGTGACGACGGGCCCTCCAACTCTGCTGGGACAGGTGGGGCGCACGGGATTCTGATGGCAGACCCCGATCCCCCAAGGAGACGACCATGAAGCGCAGGACCCTCGACCTGATGTTCAGCCTCGGCGGCGTGGCCATCGCCATCCTGCTGACCGTCGCCGGCGTCGTGCTGACCGCCAACGCCAACTTCGCCACCGACTACGTCACCTCGCAGCTGGCCGAGCAGAACATCACCTTCAAGACCCTCGACACCCTCACCCCCGAGGAGCGCGAGCAGCCCGGCCTGGTCGAGTACGCCGGGCAGAAGCTGACCACCGGCAAGCAGGCAGAGGTGTACGCCCTGCAGTTCATCGGCCTGCACCTGAAGAACACCGCCGGCGGCAAGACCTACGCCGACCTCGGCGTGCCGCAGAGCCAGCTCCGGGCGCAGGTCGCCGAGGCGACCAAGAACAACGACCCGAACCTGGCCGCCCTGCAGCAGCAGCTGACCGAAGTCACCGCCCAGCGGGAGACCATGTTCAAGGGCGAGACCCTGCGCGGCCTGCTGCTCACCACCTACGGCTTCAGCGAGTTCGGCGTCAAGGCCGGCCAGGCCGCACTGGTTGCCTACCTCGCCGCCCTGGTGATGGCGCTGCTGTCGATCGCCGGCTTCGTCCACGCCTTCCGCACCCCCCGCACCGAGGCCTTCGCCCCGGTCGAGACGGCCCCCGCCCGCGAGAAGATCACCGCCTGAACACCCGGCGCCCTGTGGGGCGGCACGCCGAAAGGCGCGCCGCCCCGCAAACGCGTGCCGGTTCAGCCGTACTCGCAGCCCTCGGCGTGCCCGTCCGCTCCGGTGGCGGCGCAGGCCGGACAGGGCTGTGCGTTGATCATGCGAGGTGGGACCAGCGCCCGCCCGGTCCGGAAGTGGTGCCGATCCCTGCGTCGGGACGGCTAAGAACGGCCGGTTGTCTGCGCGGCGCGCAGGTCGTCGAGCAGTTCCACCTGGCTGGCGAGGACCTCGGTGAGGATGCGGCGGGCGACGGCGAGCAGTTCGGCGACCTGGGGGCTGACCAGCGAGTAGTAGACGGTCGAGCCTTCTTTGCGGGTGACGACGAGGTTCATCTTGCGCAGGACGGCCAGTTGCTGCGAGAGGTGAGCTGATTCGAGGCCGACCTCGGGCAGCATCTCACCGACGGAGTGTTCCCGCTCGGACAGCAGCTCCAGGACGCGGATGCGGGCGGGGTGCGCGAGCGCTTTGAAGAATTCCGCCTTGGCCTGATACAGCGGTTTGCTCACTGAACCACCCCCTTCGTTGCAGCAAACCGTACCCGCCCGGGCAGGTCGGGTGCTGGCGGGCCGATCGCCCCGGTGGAGACGAGGCAGCTCCTGAGCGGGCTGTACCCGGGCCGCACGGCCAGGCGGACCGCCAACCCGGCAGGACAACCCGTTGACCGTCGCCCGCACCGAGCTCGCCGACCCCGTACGTATCGACGTGCGTGTTCGCGGCATGGTGGACCCCGCATTCATCGGCCTGACCCGCCAGGCGGTCACCTCGGGCTGCTCGAGATCGCGAACAGCCGCGGCGCCAGTGCGCGCAGCAGCAACGCCGCCCCGGCGTGATCACCGCAGTGGTGCATGGCATCCGCCCGAGCCGCGATCGCCAGGGAGCAGTGCCACGCCGCGCGCCTATGCGACCGCACAGCCCGTCACGCCGCCTTCAGCGCCGGCTCGGCAGCCGGAATGGCACCGCTCTGGTGCAGCAGCGCACGGGCGGCCGCGATCGCGTCGGGGGTGTGCGCGAACACTCTGCCCTTCGCCCGAAGGTGTGCCAGGGCGCCGAGCGCCGCCAGCGCCCGCTCGTGGTCGGGCCGCAGGCCTGACAGATACACCGTGATATCCCGGTGCTCGAGACGTTCGATGGCGTCACGTAACACGCTCGCTCCGGTGCCGTCGATCGCCGACACCCGCGACATGCGCAGGATGACCACGCGCACGTCGGCGACCTCGGTCAGCTCCAGCAGGAACCGGTGGGCGGCGGCGAAGAACAGCGGACCGTCGAACCGGAATGCCGCGATGTGCTCGGCCAGCAGCGCAGCCTCCTCCGCGTGGTGATCGGACACGTCCAGGGGCACCTGCTCGAGCGTCGCCGCCCGCGCGATCCTGCGCACAGCCAGGAAAGCTGCCAGGACCAGCCCGATCCCGACCGCCGCGATCAGGTCCAGGGCGAGGGTCGCGGCCGCGGTCAGCACCATCAGGACCGCGTCCGAGCGTGTCGAGCGGGCCAGTGCGAGCAGTGAGCTCACCTCGACCATGCGGACAGCCGTCGCCAGCAGTACCCCTGCCAGCGCGGGCAGGGGGATGTGCGCGACCAGCGGAGCGGCGGCGAGCATGATCCCGGCCAGGACGAGGGCGTGGGTCAGTGCGGCCAGCCGGGAGCCGGCGCCGGTGCGGACATTGACGGCGGTACGCGCGATCGCGGCCGTCGCAGGCACCCCGCCGAACAGTGGCGTGACCAGGTTCGCCACGCCCTGGCCGAACAGCTCCCGATCGGGGTCGTGGTGCTGCCCGACGGTCATGCCGTCCGCGACGGTGGCCGACAGCAGGCTCTCCAGCGCAGCCAGCGCGGCCACGGCGACCGCCGAGGTGAGCAGCATCGGCACCGCGTCCAGGTCGAGGAACGACAGCGACGGCGCGGGCAGCGTCGGGGGCAGCATCCCGATCCGGGCCACATCCAGGCGCGCGAGGACCGCAACGACGGTCACCGTCGCGACGGCCACCAGCGAGAACGGCACACCCGGCTGCCACCGGGCACCGGCCAGCATCGCCGCCGCCACGCCGATCGCCAGCGCCACCGCGGTCCACCGCGGATGCGCGGCGAACTCGCCGATCGCATGCCAGGCGGCGACGGCGACCTTCTCCCCGTCCGGGGCGGGCACGCCGAGCGCGGCGGGCACCTGCTGCAGGAAGATCACTGCCGCGATGCCGGCGGTGAAGCCCTCGACCACTGGGGCGGGGACGTAACGCACATACCGGCCTGCTCGGGCGAGGGCCAGAGCCACCAGAATCACTCCGGCGATCAGCCCGACGGTGAGCACCCCGCCGGGCCCGAACCGGTGCACGATCGGCACCAGGACCACTGTCATGGCCCCGGTCGGGCCTGATACCTGGAGGTTCGACCCGCCGAACACCGCCGCCAGCGCACCGGCGACGATTGCGGTCGCCAGCCCCGCCGCAGCGCCGAGTCCGGAGGAGACACCAAACCCCAGGGCGAGGGGTAGTGCCACGACCGCGACGGTCAGGCCCGCGATCACGTCGCGGCGCGGCCTGCGGCGCATCGCCGTCCAGTCAGCGCGCCCGGGCAGCAGCGCGATCACCCGGATCCAACCGCCACGGAACAGCGCCGCACCAGTGGTCACTACGCCACCGTCGCAGGTTCGGTGTCGCGCAGTTCGTCCAGCAGCTCGACCTGGCCGGCGATCATTTCGGTCAGGAACCGGCGTGCCGCCGCCATCACGTCGGCCACGTCAGGTCCGGCCATCGTGTACATCACTGACGCGCCGTCGCGGTAGGAGACCACGATCCCGGCTCGGCGCAACACCGCGAGCTGCTGCGACAGGCTCGACGCCTCGATCTCGACATCCGCGAGCAGGTCCCGCACCGCCTTCGGGCCGTCGCCGAGCAGTTCGAGGACCCGGATCCGCACCGGGTGGCCCAGCGTGCGGAAGAACTCCGCCTTGCTCTCATACAGGGGCACACCCACAGTCCGGCAACCTCACCTACGCGATGAACTAATCGCGTAATTGAACACCTCTTCAATTGCATATCAGCTTCACTGCGCATGTTATGTGACACACATCACCCCGTCCCACCTCCCAGGCCACCCGGGAAGGAGCGCCGTCGCAACGCCTCGCCAGCGTCTTCCACTCCGGGCTCAGCGATGCCGCACGCAGCTGCGGGCACGCCACGACAGCCGGTGACAGCATCGTCCTACGTTCAGCGCCGTTAACAGCTTGGGATCAAACCATCACCGTGAGATGAGGTTGTGCTGTGACGAAGTCCGTGACCTTCCTCGGCCTGGCCGCGCTGACGACAGGGGTGCTGCTGTCCGGGTGCGCCGCGTCCGGCGATGAAACACCCGGCGCCTCTGCCGCCACGTCCGCCGTCGCTGCCGCCGCGTCCGCCACGCGAGGAGCCGCGACCGCGACGAAGATCTCCGCCAACACCGCGTCCGAGCCGGAGATCGCCGCAGCGCTGCGTGCGGCCGGGGTCTCCAGCCCCGAGCGGTGGGCAGAGGAGGTCGTCGAATACCGCCCGTACGCCACCGACGACACGGCGCTGAGCCGGTTGCGGCAGAAGCTCGCCAAGTACAACCCGGGCGAGGAGACCATGAACAAGATCCTGGCTGCGCTGCGGCCGTGACGGTCCGCGACCGTGTCCGTACGACCGACACCGCCACCAACCTGCGCGCGGGCTTGCTCGTCCTGGCCGCGGTGGCGACAGCGGGGACCGCGATCGAGCTGGCCACGGAACGCCATTGGAACGGGGCGGTGCAGCTGATCCCATGGTTCGCGCTGGCCATGGTCGCCGCTGCGTGGGTACTGACGGCGTGGCGGCCCAGGCGCGCGTCGCTGGCCGCCGCGCGCACCCTCATCACCGTCGTGTTTCTCGTTTCGCTGTACGGCATCTGGGAGCACGTCGAGTCCAACCTGAACGCGGGATGGCTCGACGCCTTCCACGCCGCGGGCTGGCAGTCGCTCGGCACCGGCACCCGCTGGTGGTACGCGATCACCAAGACAGTAGGCGCCGCACCGCCGCTGGCACCGGGCATTCTCGCCCAGGCCGCACTGCTCGTGCTGCTGGCAACCTGGCGCCATCCCGCTGCGGCAGACGGGTCCACCTCACCAACTCGCTGTACGCCGCCTGGAACGACGTCTTCCACCCCGACGTAGCCCGGCCGCGACTGCCGCCATAGGAGCCGTCACCGGGCCCACGCCCGGCCAGGGGTGCGCGCGACGTCGAGCCGGGTGCGCCGCCCTGTCCGCAGCGGGTCTAGGACGCGGGTGACACGGGCAGGTCGGCCAGGACGAGTTGTGCGGTCTGGTCGAAGGCGCGGATACGGGCGGTCTCCCTTGTGTTGAGCCATACCAGTCCCCATTCGAGGGGCGGGGCGTCATGGAAGGGCACGTAGGTGATGTCGGGGCGGGCGTAGAACCGCATCGCCCGGCCCCCTTCGGGGTAGACACCCTTCCCTGCGCCGACGAGCGCGAGCATCCCCACGAAGGTGTCGGCGCCCGGTAGGTGCTGGATGGGCCGACCACCCGGAGTGTGTTTCGGGGAGTGGAATTCGTCCCAGCCGTCCGGGATGGCGCTGGGGTTCTGCAGCACAAGGACGTCTGCGAGGTCTTCCAGGGACACCGACGGACGGCGGGCGAAGGGGTGCCGTGAGGACACCGCGAGCACCTTTGGCTCGGTGAACAGCACAGGCCCGCCGACGAGGTCGGGGTGGTCGGCGGGCATGCGGATCAGTTCCATGTCCACCTGGCCGGTCTGCATCGCCGCGAGCCCGTTGTTGAGCTGCAGTTCTACGATCTGCACGGCGCAATCGGGGTGCTGGCGGCAGAACGTGTCGGTCACCGCGTGCAGGACTTGGGCCGCGTCGGATCCGAAGTATCCGACACGCAGGACGCCGGTGACACCGCGGCCGGCGGCGATGGCGTTCCGGAAGCTTTGCAGGACCTGTTCGTGGGCCGGTTGCAGGTCGTCGCGTAGCTGCCTGCCGATCGGGGTGAGCGTGACCCTGCGGCTGGTGCGGTCGAACAGCGAGGCCCCGATGCCTCGCTCCAGCTTCCTGATCGTCTGGCTGATCCGGGTGGTGGAGACGCGCAGCCGCTCGGCGGTCCGGCCGAAGTGCAGCTCCTCGGCCAGCGTCAAGAACGCCTCGATCTCGTGCCGCTCAGGCATCCACCACACTCCGCATCGTGAACTTCAGCTTCATGATCGTCGCACAGGTCTGCATTGATCAACGACCGGGTTTCGTAGGAATGTGTAGAGGTGTTCACGGCCTGCACTGCGGGCCGAGGGCCCATCGGCTGGGGCGAAGGGCGCGCATGACATCGATGGTGGAGATTGCGTTGGGGATCACCGGACCTCGCCCCCTGCTTGAACGATCGGGAAATGCCCGCAACTGCCGTCTTTGGAGGTTCCATGCCCGTCGGTTATGTGTTCACGGTGGCCTGCGTCGCGGTGGGCACTCTGTTCGCGCTGGCGCCGGTGCGGCGGCCGCAGCCGCTCGCCACCGTGAGCTACTACTTCGGCCTGGCCGTGAACGAGCTGCCGTTCTTCGCGGCCATCTGGTGGCTGGGAGCCTCGACACTACTGGCGTTCGCCCAGGGCGACATCGACTCGGCGGGCGGCTGGGCGGCCGTCACGCTGGCCGCCGCGACCATACCCGGGCTCGCTGTCGTCGCCCACCGCGCGCTGGGCGACAGGGACAGGATCGAGCTCGCCATGACCGAGGGACTGGGCGAGGGATGGCGCGCCGCCATCGACGCCGATCTCGCCGCACGACTGCGACGGCGCCTCCCGCTCGCCCGCATCCTGTTCCTGCCCATCCTCAAGCGACGCCCAGACGTCCGGCGCGTGGCCAACCTCACCTACGGCGACGCAGGCCGCCGCAACCAGCTCGACCTCTACCACCACCGCACGCGGCCGGCCGGCGCGCCCATCATGATCCACATGCACGGAGGCCACTACTCCGGGGGCCACAAGAACAGCCAGTCGCTTCCCATGCTCTACCGGCTCGCCGGCCACGGCTGGGTGTGCATCAGCGCCAACTACCGGCTACGGCCCAAGGCACAGCATCCGGACCATCTGATCGACCTCAAGAAGGTCATCGCCTGGGCGCGCGAGCATGCCCATGAGTACGGGGCCGATCCGACCACGCTGTTCGTCGCGGGCAGCTCGGCCGGCGGGCACATGGCAGCACTGGCCGCACTCACCCAGAACGACCCCGCTTTCCAGCCAGGCTTCGAGCACGCCGACACCTCCGTCAGCGCCGCCATCTGCCTGAACGCCTGGTACCGCGCGTACTTCGGTCAGGGGCCCGAGTCCTCGCCTGAGTCGCACATCGCGCCGGACGCACCGCCCTTCTTCCTGGCCCACGGCGACAAGGACACGCTGGTGCCCGTGGCGCACGCCCGGCACTTCGCCGACCAGCTGCGCCAGACGTCGGCCGCCCCCGTCGTCTACGCCGAGCTGAAAGGCGGACACCACGCCTTCGACCTGTACCACTCGATCCGCTTCGAAGCGGTCATCGACGCGATCGAGGCCTTCGCCGCCCGGGTCAGATCACGGGAACGGACGCCCCAGCCCTGATCTGGCAACTCCATCGCAAAGTGGTGTCTTGCCGGGGTGACCTGTGCCGCCCGTCCTGACAGGCGGCACAGGTCACCGTGATGCGTCGGCCACGGCCGAGCTCACATATTGATCATGTGTCCGGCGAGCCCGTGCACCGCTTCCTTCACGGCCTCGCCCAGCGTCGGGTGCGCGTGCACGTTGCGCGCGATCTCCGACACCGTCGCCTCCCACATCTGTGCCATGGTCAGTTCCGGCAGCAGTTCGGTGACCTCCGGACCGATGAGGTGGCCGCCGAGCAGCTCGCCGCTGCCCGCGTCGCTGATCAGCTTCACGAAGCCGGCCGTGTCACCCAGGCCGTGCGCCTTGCCGTTCGCGCTGAACGGGAACTTGGCCACCCGTACGTCCAGGCCCTTGGCCCTGGCCTGCGACTCGGTGTAGCCGAAGCTGGCGATCTGGGGCTGGCAGTAGGTGGCGCGGGGGATCATGATGTAGTCGAGTTCCATGGTGGGTGCCTGGCCGATGGTCTCCGCGGCGATGACACCCATGGCCTCGGCGGTGTGGGCCAGCATGAGCTTGGCGGTCACGTCGCCGATCGCGAAGATGTGCGGGGTGCTGGTGCGGCAGCGGCCGTCGACCTCGATCGCGCCCCGGTCGGTGAGCTTGACGCCGGTGCGGTCCAGCCCGTAGCCCTCGACACGCGGTGCGAAGCCGATGGCCTGGAGCACCTTGTCCGTCTCGATGGTTTCAGGTCCCTTGCCACTGTCGACCACGACCCGGACGCCGTCGGCGCCCTCCTCGACGGAGACCACGCGGGTGCCGGTGCGCACCTCGATGCCGAGTTTGCGGTAGTGGCGGATCAGCTCCTTGGAGACGTCCTCGTCCTCCATCGGCACCATCCGGTCCGCGAACTCCACGATGGTCACCTTGACCCCGAAGTTGTGCAGCACGTACGCGAACTCGACGCCGATCGCGCCCGCGCCCGCGATCACGATGCGGGCCGGCAGGGCGTCGGACATGATCTGCGACTCGTACGTGACCACGCGGTCGGACAGCTGGGTGCCCGGCAGCAGCCGCGGGGTGGCCCCGGTCGCGATGATGGCGCTGGTGAAGGTCACGGTCTCGGTGCCACCGCCGGCCGACACGACGCGCAGGGTGTTGGCATCGACGAACTCGCCCACGCCCTCGAGCTGCGTGATGTTGTTCTTCTTCATCAAGTAGTGGACGCCCTTGACGCGCCCGTCGGCGACCTTGCGGCTGCGCTGGAACGCCTGCCCGTAGTCGAAGCGAACCTCGCCGTCGACCTCGATGCCGTAGGTCTTGCGCTCATTCATGAAGATGTGTGCCAGCTCGGCGTTTCTCAGGAGTGCCTTGGAGGGGATGCAGCCGACGTTGAGGCAGACACCGCCCCAATAGCGCTCTTCGACAATGGCGGTCTTCAACCCCAGCTGAGCTGCGCGGATCGCCGCGACATAACCGCCGGGACCGGCACCCAACACGACAACATCGTATGCACTCACGCAGCGGATACTACAATTTCGCGCCCCGGCCGGAGTCCCGCGGATTTGAGCGTTGCAGGCATCGGTCAGGGCGGTCGGGCCGAACGACGAGCAGCATGCCGTGGTTCAGAAGCGGGCGGCGCTACCACTTCAGGGACCCGCAATGGTCCCGGTCGCAGCACCGCCGCCGCCTCAAGCGGTCATCACCGGCACGTCATGTGCCTGGCGATGATCGATCACCGTGCGCCCGACTGCCTCCGGCGCAAGCGATTGCGGTCCAGTGGCGCTCAGCGTGCGTCGGTTACTCGGTGAGCAGCTCGACCGGGATGTTGCCGCGCGTGGCGCTGGAATACGGGCATACCTGGTGGGTGGCCTCGATGAGCTCTCGACCGACATTCCTGGGCAGGTTCTCCGGCAGCTTCGTCCGCAGGGCGACTTCGAGCTGGAAGCCGCCCTGCCCGTTGGGGACGAGACCGACCTCGGCGGTGACCGACATGCCCGAGACGTCGATCTTCTTCTTCTGCGCCACCAGCTGCATGGAGGTAGCGAAGCAGGCGGCGTAGCCCGCCGCGAAGAGTTGCTCGGGGTTGGTTCCGTCGCCGGTGCCGCCCAACTCCTTCTGGAGGGCCAGCTTGACGTCCAACTTGCCGTCCGAACTGACGGCGCGGCCATCGCGGCCGGTCGCAGTCGCGACGGCGGTGTACTGACTCATGTCCTGCCCTTCTGGTAAACCGATCGGCCAATCTGTTTGGCGCCTTCAGCGTATGAAGATCAGGAACCGCCTCCCATGGCTCACCGTCTCCGTTTCATATCTGATCGTCTTGCCGACTGCCGGCATAGGGATACGATCTGCCGATGGACGTGCTCAGCGATGCGATCGGCGTCATGCGTACGGGGCGCCCGCACTCCACTGAGATCCGTAAACACGCTCCGTGGGGAGTGCGGACCGAGCCGTTCTCTGGGGCCGGCTTCCATGTGGTGCTGGCAGGGACATGCTGGCTGATCCCGCAGGAGGGCACCGCGATCGCCCTGAGCGTGGGCGATGTGGTGTGCCTGCCGCACGGTTGCGGGCACGCCTTGGCCGACAGCCCGTCGACGCCCCTGACGGGCGCGCCCTCGGCCTCCCTGCGGGAAATGGCGCCGAGCGCCGACGACGGTGAGAGGGCCACGACGATCCTGTTGTGCGGCGCATACACGCTCGACCAGACCCGGCCACATCCGCTGTTCGAGGAACTGCCCGAGATCATCCACCTGCCGGCACGTCTCGGCCACCGCACGCCGCTGCATACTGCCGTCAACCTGCTCGGCGAGGAGATCGCCAACCCCGCCCACGGAACCGAAGCCGTCGTGTCGGCCCTGCTGGACATCATGCTGCTCTACATCCTGCGGGCCTGGCTCGATGAGCAAACCGACGACGGCCCGGCCACCGGGTGGGCCGCGACGCTGCGCGACCCGGCGATCACCGCAGCGCTGCGCCACATCCACCAGGAACCCGCTGGGCCGTGGACAGTCGAAGCGCTGGGCGCGAAAGCCGGGCTTTCACGGGCGGCCTTCTCCCGCCGGTTCACCTCGCTGGTCGGCAAACCGCCGCTGGGCTACCTGACCTGGTGGCGGATGACCTTGGCGGCGCAACTGCTGCGCGACACCGATAAACCGGTGCAGACCGTCGGGCAGCGCACCGGATACACCTCCGAATTCGCCTTCGCCAAAGCGTTCAAACGAGAATACGGCGTGGCCCCCGGCCGGTACCGCAAGCAGTCGCGGAGGTAGTCCGGTCAGCATGCCATGACAGTGGACACACGCCACGAACTGGCCCGCGCAGAGGAGGGACCCAGCGCCTGTCCCGCGTCTCGGGCCGCGTTGCGCCCGCGTCTCGCAGAGGGAAAGCGTGACGGACCAAAAACCGGTCTCCACTCCGGCCTGCTGCCCACGAACCGGGACTCGCGACCCGCGATCTGGCTATAATTTCGGCGGCTGCCAGGAAGCCACCGGTCCGCGGGAATGGGCACAGCCCACCTGGCGTGTGCGTCATGTGTCACGAGCGCTCTCCTTTCGACCTGACCAAGCGGACATCAGGCAGACGAGAGGAGGCCATTGTGCCGACCCTGGCCATGCCCGACCATCCGCACCTCGAAAGCTTCCGCCGGCAGGCCCGTGCGCTGCAGCGGGCCGTTCGGGCCGGCGACCCCGATGCCATCGCGCGGCTGGCCCGCCACCATCCGGGTGGAGCGCCCGACGACGCCAGCGGCTTGCAGCTCAGCGCGGCGCAGTTGGTCGTCGCTCGCGAATACGGGTTCGCCAGCTGGCCTCGGCTTGCGCGATACCTGCAAACCGTGGCCGATCACGGCTGGGACACCGCGCTCGGTGCCGCACCGGTGAACGACCCGGCGGAGGAGTTCTGCCGCCTCGCCTGCCTGACGTACAGCCGCGAGGACGGGCCGGCGCGCTGGGCGCAGGCCCGGCAACTTCTGGTTCAGCATCCCGCGCTGACCACGAGGAACATCTGGGCCGCCGCCGCGGCTGCCCGCCCGGACGACGTCGCTCGGCTGCTCGCCGAGCAGCCGCGGCGAGCAGCCGAGCGGGGTGGCCCGTTCCGGTGGCGGCCGCTGTACTACCTCGTCTACTCGCGTTTCGACCCGGCCGTGCCGGCCGAGCGTGTGCTCGCAGCCGCCCGACAGCTGCTCGACGCCGGCGCCGACCCCGACGACGGCTACCTCTTTGACGCCCTACCGTCACCGTTCACCTTGCTGACCGGGGTGTTCGGCCACGGCGAGCTGGGCCGGCGGCGCCAGCCCCGCCACCCGCACTGGCAGACGCTGGGCCGGCTGCTGCTTGACGCGGGCGCCGACCCCAACGATGCCCAGACCCTGTACAACCGCATGTTCGAGCCCGACAACTCGCACCTGGAGCTGCTGTTCGAATACGGGCTCGGCTCCGGCGACGGCGGCCCATGGAAGAACCGGATCCCGGACCTGGGCACGCCCGCGCAGATGCTGCGCACCCAGCTGCGCTGGGCGGTCGAGCACCACCAGCCCGCCCGGGTGCGGCTGCTGGTCGAGCACGGCGTCGACTTCCGCTCGCCGTTCGAGGGGGACGGTCCCTCGTGGAGTCCCGGCGACGGCCGGACGCCGGTCGAGCTGGCCCACGTCCACGGCGACACCGAGATCGCCGACTACCTCCTCGCGCAGGGCGCTGAGCCGCTCGGCCCCGACCCGGTACGCGAGCTGATCGCCGCGGCGTTCCGCGCCGACCGGTCCACCCTGGACCGGATCCGCGCCGCGCATCCCGACGCCGTGGCCCGAGCCCGCCGCAGCCGCCCCGGGCTCATCGTCTGGGCCGCGACCCAGGCGCCCATCGAGACGGTCACGTTGCTCGCTGAGCTCGGCTTCGACGTGAACGCCTACGGGCGCGGCGACGCCCCGGTCGAAGAGGCTTGGGAGACGGCACTGCACCACAGCGCAGTCACCGGGAACGTCGAGCTCACCCGCCGGCTGCTGGACCTGGGTGCGGACCCCGACCTCCGCGACCGGCGCTTCGACGCGACTCCGCTCGGCTGGGCCAGGCACTTCCATCGACAGTCGACCGCCGCACTGCTCGAACCTGTCACGGCGCCCCCACCGAACGGCGCATGAGTGCGGCCCGGACGCACGCGCTCCCCGTCGCATCTCGTTTGACGAGGCGGCCGTCGAGGCAACAGAGTGGCCGTATGACGACGATCATCAGGAACGTCACCTTCGACGCCGCCGATCCCGGCGCCCTCGCGCGCTGGTGGGCGCAGGTCTTCGACAGCGAGGTCGCGTTCGACGACGGCCACGAGGCCGCGTTCGACCTCCCGTCGGACCAGACCGTGTACTTCCAGCGGGTCCCCGAGCCCAAGTCGGTCAAGAACCGCCTGCACCTCTGCCTGCAGTCCGACACGCCTCGCGACGTCGAGGTCGAACGGGTGCTGGCCCTGGGCGCGACGATGGCCGCCGACCACCGCAACGCGGACGGCACGGGCTGGGCGGTGCTCGCCGACCCGGAGGGCAACGAGTTCTGCGTGCTGCGCTCGCAGGCCGAGCGGGGGTTCTGACGATGCGCCTCACCAAATACGGCCATGCCTGTGTACGCATCGACAACGGCGACGGCGCCCTCGTGATCGACCCGGGCGTCTACTCCGAGCCGGTGTCCTTCGACGGCGTGGCAGCGGTGCTCGTCACCCACGAACACGCCGACCACGTGGACCTCGACCTGCTCCGGGCGGTCCGCGAGCGCAACCCCGAACTCACCGTCCACACCCACCCCGCGTTGGCCGCGGAACTGGGCGACGGCGTGCGGGCGGTCTCCCCCGGCGACGTCTTCACCACGGCCGGGTTCACGGTGCGCGCGGTCGGCGGCGAGCATGCCGAGATCATCGACGGCCTGCCCGGCTGCCCGAATGTCGGCTTCGTCGTCGACGGCGTCTACCACCCCGGCGACTCGCTGTTCGTGCCGTCCGAGCCGGTCGAGACGCTGCTCATCCCAGCAGCAGGGCCGTGGCTGAAGATCGGCGACGCGATCCGGTTCGCCCGGGCCGTCCGGCCGCGCCGCTCGTTCCCGATCCACGACGGCGTGCTCAACGACCTCGGACTCCACCAGTTCGACGCCTGGCTGGGCGACGAGGAGGGCATCGGCTACGCGCGCATCCCGCTGGGCGACACCGTCACCCTGTAGGGCGCTCCGGCCCGGCCGGGCATCCCGGTGAGGCGGGTTCAGTCCGGCAGCATCGGCATGACCAGGCCGGTGTCGGTGCCCAGCAGCGTGCCGCGCTGCAGGGAGGTGGTGCCGAACCGGCGGCGCACCGCGTCGACCGCGGTGTCCAGCGCGTCGCGGGGCAGGTCGTCGAAGGGCAGTTCGGGCTGGACGTGACCGGTCCGGTCCAGGTTGCCCACCGAGACGCCGATCAGCGTCAGGCCGCGCTCGGCCACCAGCGGCGACGCGGTCGCTAGCAGCGCCCGGGCGGTGTCCAGGACCGCCTGGGTCTGCGACGTCGCCTTGGCCAGGGTCGACGACCGCGTCGCCCGGGTGTAGTCGGCGAACCGCAGGCGCAGCACCACGGTGCGGCCGGGCCGCTGCGCGCTGCGCATTCGGCGGGTGACCCGCTCGACCAGCCCGGCGAGCGCGGCCTCCAGGAACTCGACCGTGTGCGGGCCGCGGCCCAGCGCCCGCTGCGCGCCCATCGACGCGCGGCGGCGGCCGGTGACGACCGGTCGCGGGTCAAGGTTGTGGGCGAGGGCGTGCAGGTGGCGACCCGCGCCCTGGCCGAGCATCGACACCAGCGCGGCCTCGCCCAGCCGGGCCACCTGCCCGACGGTGCGGATGCCGCGCTGGTGCAGCTTGCCGGAGGTCACCTCGCCGACGCCCCACAGCACCTCGACCGGCAGCCGGTGCAGGAACGTCAGCTCGTCGGCGGGTTCGACGGCGAGCAGGCCGTCGGGCTTCGCGACCCGGCTGGCGACCTTGGCCAGGAACTTGGTGCGCGCCACCCCGACGGTGATCGGCAGCCCGACCCGTTCGAGGACGTCCCCGCGCAGCCGGGCCGCGATCGCCACGGGCGTGCCGGCGATCCGGTGCAGGCCGCCGACGTCGAGGAACGCCTCGTCGATGGAGAGCGGCTCGACGATCGGCGTGGTGTCGTCGAAGACCTCGAACACCGCCCGGCTGGCCTCGGTGTACGCCGACATCCGCGGTGGCACCACGATCGCCTGCGGGCACCGGTCGCGGGCGGCGCGCACGCTCATCGCGGTGCGCACCCCGTATGCCTTGGCCTCGTAACTGGCGGCCAGCACCACCCCGGCGCCGACGATCACGGGACGGCCCCGCAACCGCGGGGCGTCCCGCTGTTCCACGGATGCGTAGAACGAGTCGAGATCCGCGTGCAGGATCGTCGCCGAGTTGGTCACGACCAGCAGTTTAGTACGCCTGTACGAGAAAGGGAATCGGCACCCGCAGCTCAGCGGTAGTCGTTCTCCCTCAGCTCGATCACCCAGGCTCGCCGCTCGGCGATCAGACCGTCACGCATGACGAAGACCTCCGCCATGGACATGCGCATCGTGGTGCCGTCGGGGCGCAGCACCGAACCGGTCAGCTCGGCCATGACCACGTCGTCCTGCTCGACCAAACGGACGATCTCCAGCTGCGGCGGCTCGACGAACGCGGGACCGTCGATGGCCTCGTCGTACGCCTGCTTGCCGGTGAGGTGGAACGCCCCGTAGACGGTCCACTCGATGTCATCGGTGAGGCACGACAGGATCTGCGCGTGGTCGTTCTTGCGGAAGCCCTCGAGATAGGTCTCCACCGTCTGCCGGTTCCGCGACATGGCTACGCCCTCCTGATCGACACGTGTCCCGCCCGGCGCAGCCTACGCGCCCGACGACCACCCGACCGCCGCCGACACGGCCCCGGCGGCCCGCCCCGGAACCGCGTAGGTCAGGGAGTGCGGCCGATGAAGGCGAGCAGGCGCGTCTGCGGGTCGGCGTCGTCGGGGACCTCGACCCGCGGGCCGTAGTGCCCGCTGGAACGCAGCACCGCGTCCATCGGCAGCATCCCCTCCAGCAGCATGGCGCACCGCTCGGCGTCGAGGCGCTCGTCCTGGCCGGTGGCCCGGGCGAGATCCCACGTGTGCAGGAAGACGTCGGTGGTGTAGAACATCGCGACCGCCTGGTCCAGCGGCATGTCACCGATGTTCGGGTTGCTGAGGACCTTCTCCGCCGTGGCGGGGTCGTCGAGCAAGGCCTGCACGCCGTCGCTGTGGACAGTCCAGGCGGCGACCGGATCCTCCGCGACGGACGGACCCTTGGGCAGGTCGACGCCCGCACCCGCCCGCAGGAAACCGGGGAACCACTCGACCAGGTGGCCCACCACGTCACGGGCGACCCAGCCTTCGCACGGCGCCGGACGATCCCAGTCGCCGGAGGCGACGCCGCGCACGCGCGCGGTGAACACCTCGGCGGTGCGGCGGTGTTCCTCAGCGGGACCGATCATGACAAAGCTCCTTCGGCTCGGCCGGCCGATCTCGCACGTGCGGGACCCGGCTTCGCCGCTCGGTGCGGTCAGGCCGTTGACAGGCTACTGCGGGGCTGGGACACCTCGACGCATGCACGAACGGCGGTCGCCCTGGCCGGTGACGGTGGACAGCGGCTGCCACCATGACGGCCCTGATCCACAGGAAGGATGCCCGACAGCCGTATGCAGATCATCGAGGTGACGGAGTTCTGGGTCCGGTCTGCAGTGATCCGGCTGCGGCACCGCGAATCTCCGTTGCAGTTCGTCATCTACTCCATGGTTCACATGGCCGAGCCGGCGTTCTACGAGGCGGTCACCGCGCGGCTCGGCAAGGCCGACGTCGTGTTGGCCGAGGGGATCCGGGGCAACGGGCGGCGGCGTTCCCCGCTGCTGGGCGCGCTGACGCTCAGCTACACCGCGCTGCGTTTCAACCGGCGGATGAAGCTGGTGAAGCAGGCCATCGACTATCGGGTGCTGGACGTGCCGGTGATCAACCCCGACGTCACCACCGAAGAGTTCGCCGACGATTGGCACAAGGTGCCCCTCCGCCACCGCTTGGCGGTGTGGTGCGTCCTGCCGGTCGTCGTGCTGGTGCGCCTGTTCGGCGGGACCCGGGTGATCTGGTCGAAGTCGATGGAGGTCAACGATCTGCCGTCGCCGGAGGAAGAGGACCGGGCGGACGCGTTGCCGCCCGAGGTCGACGCGGCCTTCGCCGGCACTCGTGACGACAGGCTCCTGGCAGCTCTCTACCGCCTGCACGAGGAGCGCGGCGACGAGCCCATCGAGGTCGCGGTGGTCTACGGCGCAGGACACGTCGCCGCGATCGTCGAGGGGCTCACCACGCGGCTGGGCTACAAGGCGCGCTCCGCCGACTGGCTCACCGTCGCCGTCCTGTGAACGCCGTCGCCGAGGGACCGTCGTCTCGCCGTCGACGATCACGGGCGGGCAGCCCGCGTTCTGGCTGAGAACGCCCGCGCCTAGTGTGGGTCATGCGTATCTCCGCGGCTCGACTGCAGACGACCCTCGACGCGATCGTGGCCGAGTGGGCGGTGGGCGCGCTGGCGGACGCACGCGACGAGGCCGGCGAGGTGGCGCTGTCCAGCGGCGTGTCCGCATGGGGCACCGACATCCCCGTCGACCCGGCCGGCCACTTCCGGATCGGCAGCGTCACCAAGACGTTCACGGCCGCCGCCGTGCTTCAGCTGGCGGGTGACGGCACGTTGCGCCTCGACGACACCGTCGCACGGTGGCTGCCGGGCATGCTCGCCGACGGGGACGCTGTCACCGTCCGTCACCTGCTGATGCACACGGCCGGGTTGTACAACTACACCGACGCCTGGGCCGTGGCCGGGGAACTGGACGTCGACGTGGTGCTGTCGCGGCGGAACCTGCGGGTCCGTCCGGAGGAGACGGTCGCCCTCGCCGAACGCCGGGGGGCGCGGTTCCCGGCCGGCACGGCCATCGCCTACAACAACACCGGCTACATCCTGGCCGGCATGATCATCGAGCGCGCTACCGGTCTGCCGTACGCCGAGCACGTCGCGACGCGGATCCTGGCGCCGTTGCAGCTGACCGGCACCGTCGTACGCGACGACGACCCGCACCTGCCCGACCCGCACGCGCACGGCTACCTGCCCGGCACCGGCGGGCCGGTCGACGTCAGCGTCTTCGACCGCTCCACGGCCTGGGCGGCGGGCGGCATCGTCTCGACGGCACGCGACGTCAACCTGTTCTTCGCCGGCCTGCTGCGCGGCGAGCTGCTCGGCCGGGCAGAGCTGCGGGAGATGCTCACGCCGACACCCTGGGTGACGCCGTCGACGGACAGCGGGCTCGGGCTCGTCCGGGTCCACCTGCCGGGCGGCACGGCCGTCTGGGGAAAGCACGGCGGGTTCTTCGGCTACGACACGTTCTCGTTCCACTCCCCCGACGCGTCTCGGCAGCTCACCGTCTCGCTGACGACCGACAGCGGCCGGTCCCCGACCACGGAGCAGGTCCTGCGGCATTTCGAGTTCGTCTTCGACGATCACGCCTGACGACGGGACGGCCGGCCCGCTCGACATCGCCTACATTCGGTCGCGTGCGCACCATCACGAGCGACCGGCTCCTGCTCCGCCCCTGGCAGGACGACGACGCCGACTTCCTCCTCGACCTGGAGTCGCGCTGGGAGGTGGTCCGCTTCCTGGGCGCGCGGCCGACGGCCATGCGCACCCGCGCCGACGCCCTCGCCTCGATCGCTCGCCGCCGTGCCCTCGACCACCCGATCCACGGCATCTGGGCCATGACGACGGCCGCGGAGGGCCGGCTGGTCGGCAACCTCCTGCTCAAGCCGATTCCGGTGTCGGCGGGCAAGGCCCGAGCGGAGCCCGCCGACATCGAGATCGGCTGGCATCTGCACCCGGACGCCTGGGGGCACGGCTACGCCACCGAAGCCGCGCGGGCCGTCCTGGACGACGCGCTCAGCCGGGGTGTGCCGAGGGTCCTCGCCGTCACGGCTCCCGGCAACCACGCCTCACAGGCCGTCTGCCGGCGGCTCGGCATGACCCACGTCGGCCGCACGACGCGGTACTACGACACCTCGAACGAACTCTTCGAGAAGCTCCCCCGCTGACCGCGCCGAAGATGATCGCGCGACGGCCGCACGGCTGATCGCGAGAATCGTGCGCCATGACCATCGCCGAGCCGACCGCCGACTTCCTGGTCCTGCCCCCGCGCCCGGACAGCACCGCCGACCTGCTGGCCACGTGACCGCCTGGCCACCCGGGACAGGGCGTTCATCCGGCCCCGCACCACCGCGCTGTGGCAGTCGGCTCCGGGCAGGTGACAAGGCCGTTCCAGCCCGGGTCGCGGTGAAACGGCGATGCCGCCCCCGTCGAGACGACAGGGGCGGCGTCGCTCCACGACGGCCTTGGCCGCTACTGGTACGAGACGAACACCGGGGACGGCTCGATGGCGATGGTCTGCTTCGGTGAGAACGTCGGCTTGTCCTCGTCGTAGAAGTTCTTCCAGCCCCACCAGACCTGGTTCGGCGCCTCGGCGCGGACGTTGTCCCAGGTCGCCATCTTCTCGCTCGCCGAGCCGAAGCCGTCGGCGTGGATGACCACGGCCAGCTCGTCGAAGTTCGTGTCGATACTCTGCCGGCTGGTGATCATGTCGGTCCGGAACTGGTGCAGCATCAGGATCTTCTGCGGCAGGTGGCGGCTGCGGGTGAGCTCCGCGAGCCAGGCCGCCGTCTTGTTGATCTCACTGGAGCCGACCGAGCCGATCTGCACCATGTGGCGCTGGCCGGGCGAAAGCCGCCATTCCGGGTCGAGCGCGAGCCCGACGTGCGGCTGCACGAGCAGTTCCTCGTACCGCTTGGCCTGGGTGAGGAAGTCGGTGCGGCCGGGCTGCAGGTCGAGCAGGACGTAGATGCCCGCGGCGCCGGCGGCGTCGACCCAGGGGCGCAGATGGTCGACCGTCGACTCGTTGGAGAAGTCGCCGTCGGGTCCCGGGTCGCTGGACGCCACCGTGGTGATGATCTCGAAGGCGGGCACGACTAGGCCCTTGTCGATCTCGGCGTACTGGCCGGCGACCTTGCGGGCGCGCTTGACCGCGGCTTCGACGCCCTGCTCGCCGAGCGAGCCGAGACCGGAGTCGCCCGGGTGGCCGTAGAGGGCGATCAGGCGGCGGTTGGGGTACACCACCTGGCGGCCGCCGGGCAGCAGCGTGCCGGTGGCGGCGGTGGCGATCCGGTTGCGGAGCCGTTCGGCGGGGCCGAAGGCGCTGCCGAGGGCCATCACGTGCGCGGCCGGACGTCCGGTGAGCGCTTTGATCACCTCGTCGTCGGCGCGCGGGTCGGGGTCCTTGAGCACGAGCACCTGGGCGCGGCTCGCCTTGGCGGTGGCGGTGGCCGCGGCGGCGTCCGCCCGGTCGAGGGTCAGCACGACCAGCTGGTCGAGCGGGGCCACGGAGCCCAGCCGCGGCAGCCCGGAGCCCTGGAACGGCTTGACCGCCTGGCCTTCGGTCGCGTGGTCCTTGGCCCAGCCGGTGGCCGCGTCGCCGATCGGGATCAGGGTCTTGGGCGCGAGGCGGCCCAGCTCCTCGCGCACCGCGGCCGCCGTGCCGTCCGCCGCGGCGGTGAGCAGGACGGGCACGCCGAGTTCGACAGCGGCGGAGTCGGCGCGGGCCATGCTCGGCGCGTCCTGCTCCCCGACGAGGATGACCGCCGGCGCATGGCTGAACAGGGAGCGGCTGGCCTGGACCGCGAGCTCCGCGCCGGTGGCGCCGGCCACGACTGTGGTCAGCTCGGCCGGCATGACCGTGCGGGACGCCGCCTTGGCGTCGGCGTTGAAGGCCGCGGTGCAGCCGCCGGCCAGCAGGACGCCGGCGAGCAGCATGGGACGAAGCCGAGATACGTGCATGGTGCGCCTCACAGAGAACAGCAACCGCCAAAGTGGGACATTATGCCCAAACGGTAACGGCCTGAACACTCCCTGTCCGGCGGATACGGCATTTCGGCGCGAACAAGTCGACGAGTCGCGATGCGCAGCCCCGGCCAGGGGCCGCGACCGGGTCAGGCAGCCGTCACCTGAACCACGGCGGTGGCCGGACCGCTGGAGCCGTCCAGGCACATCACCCGTCGCAGCTCGACAACACCGGCCCGATCCGCGACCGTCGCGTCCACCACCCACGAGACCGCGCCGGAACCCGAGGTCCAGCGCACCCGCGCCCGGCGCAGCTCCTCGCCACGCGCCGACAGGGCACTCCACCAGGTCTGGAACGCCGAGGTGCGCCACACGAGCAGCGGCACGTCCCGGGTGCCCGCCTCCCGCCACGACCCGCACCCCACGAGATCGAGCGTGGCCGACACCGTCTCCGGCAGGGTGTCCGCCACCGGCGCCTCGTGCAGGTCGGCGAAGTGCCGCAGGTAGCGGACGCTCTGCGCGTGCGGCGGCATGCCCAGCACCACCCGGCCGCTGCCCTCGTACCGGCCGAACTCGACGTTGGTGGTCAGGCCGGGGGTGCCGGGCAGCTCGCGGGGCACCCAGAACAGGATCGCGTCGACGACCGACATCCACCGGTCCTCCCACAGCTGGTGCACGTAACCCACCGGGGGACGGTGGCGGTCGCGCGGCTCCGGCACGAACACCGCCAGCGAGCCGTCGACGGACCAGCATCGCGCGATCAGTCGCAACGCCTCGGGCCGCCACGACGGCGTGTCGGGATCGCGCGGCATGGGGCCCGCCACGAAGACCGACGCGTGCCAGCCGGCGGGCGGTTCCTCGCCCGCGTACACGACGGTGACCTGCGGCGCCGTCACAGGCCGACGCCGACCCGCTCGCACAGGCCCCGCAGTTCCACCCAGCCGGTGCCGCGGCGTGCCCGCTCCAGCATGCCCCGCGCGGTCTCCTGCACGATCGGCGACATGCGGACCCGCTGCGGCGCGATGCGCTCGGCCATCAGGAACTGGCGGATGGCGGCCTGGTCCTGGCCGGTGTTGGCCAGTGCCCGCGCCACGTCGATGTGGAACCCGGCCTGCCGGGACACGACGGGCACGTCGTTCGGGTTCACGCCGCGGGCGATCTGGACGGCCCGGCCCGGGTCCGCGCCGTCGGCGTCCATGTTGACCTGCCAGAACCTGATGTTCGTCGGGCCGAAGTTCAGCCCCAGCGCGGCGCTCTGCCCGGTCAGCTCGGCCAGGCGCTCCGCCTCGGCGACGGCGCTCGCGGCCCCGCCGACGTCGCCCTGCGCATACCGGGTGAACGCGGCGACCATCAGCAACTGGCCGAGCATCTCCCGCGCGTCCGGCAGGCCGGCGGCCCGCTCCAGGTCCGCGACCGCCCGGTCGGCGATGCGCTGCGCCCGCGGGTACAGGCCGCAGCCGGCGGCGGCGTGCGCCTGCGTCCACGCGGACAGGCCCATGATCACCGGATCGCCGAGCGCCGCCGCGGCCTGCCGGCTCCGGTCGGCGATCATGACCGCACTGGCCGGGTCGCCCAGGTAACGCACCACGAACGACGCCGTCTCCTGCGCCAGGACCAGGCCCCGCAGGGCCGGCGTGCGATCCTGCCCGAACGACGCCGCGTGCAGGCCTTTCAACAACTCCGGCAGCACGGTCGAGGCGCCGGTGTAGTCGCACTTGAAGCGCAGGCTCTGCGCCAGTTCCAGGCGCTGGGTGAGCAGGTCCATCGGCACCGCCTCGGCCAGCGGCGGATCTTCGAGGTCGGCCTCGATCACGGCCTGCATCGTCTGCGCGACGGCGGTGCGGGTGTGCGCGTAGTCCCCCGCCACCAGACCGGCCGCGCCGGTCAGGTCGGACAGCGAGACCTTGAGCGCCTGCGCGATGTCGGCCAGCTGGAACCTGTTGTCGGCGCTGCGCTGCCCTTTCTCGATGCGCCCCCACTGGGTGTGGGAGATCCCCGCCAGTGCCGCCGCGTGCCGCACCGAGTAGCCGCGGATGTCGCGCAGTCGTCTGATCTTGTCGCCGATCGGCTCGGGTGAGGGGCGTTCGGGTGACTTCATCGCGTGTCCTACGAGGTGGGCGAAGGGCGTCGACTCCAGATTAGAGCCCGCGGTGCCAAATGGTGCCACCCACAACGGTGAACCTCAATACGGTGGGAGGCAGGGCCGGTGTACGCGCCCGCGGCGCGCACACCCGGCACCCGGTGCCGTGACGCCATGGCTCGCGCTTCATCCGTCCCGGCACCACGACGGCGAACGGAGGACGGACCATGTCGGCGCTGGACACGTTCGCCGGAGCGATCGCGGGCCTGGCCCTCGGCGTCCTGACCGGCCTGTGGTTGGCACACCGGCGCCGCAAGGCGACCATGCCCGCCGACGACGTGCCGCTCACCTGGTGCGGCAACTGCGGCCAGCCGACGGCCGCGCTGTGCCACGAGCACAAACGCCAGGCCGCGGTACGCCGCCGAGACGGTTGAACTTCCCGCATCAATGCCGTGACCAGGAGAAACGAGCCGACGTCCGGAACTACGATGGGTTGACGTGCCGTCGACGGGTCAGACACGACCGGCGTATCCGGCACGGAGTCCACGACGAGGGCCGTGATGGCGATGTTGAGACGTTCTCGGGCGTGCGCGGCGGTGCTGGTGGTGAGCTGGTCTGTGGCGGCCGTGTCGCCGGGTGTGGCGCACGCGGCCCCTCCGGCCGTCGCGCCGGTCGCACAGGCATGCGCCCCACCCGTCGCGGGGGCCACACCGCCACCGAACGGATCCGTGCTGAAGCAGATCGACCAGGCCTCCCTGCAGGCCGCCGTGGACACCGCCGTCAAGCAGATGCTGGTCCCCGGGGCGGTGGTGCTGGTCTGCACACCGCAGGGCAGCCACGCCGTGCTGTCCGGCACCCTGCAGCGGGGCGCGCAGACGCCGCCCGCCACGGGCACGCACTTCCGGATCGGCTCCAACACCAAGACCATGACCGCGGCGACGGTCCTGCAGCTGGCCCAGGAGGGCAGGCTCAAGCTCAGCGACCCGATCTCCGCGTACGTGCCGGACGTGCCCGACGGCGCGAACATCACCATCGAGCAGCTGCTGAAGATGCGCAGCGGCCTGTACAACTACACGGACGCGCCGGAGCTCTCGGCGACCATGGACGCCGACCCGGCGAAGGCGTGGACGCCGCAGGAGTTGCTGGCCCTCGCGTTCCGGCACCCGCCGAACTCCGCACCGGGCACGGAGTACGACTACAACAACACCAACTACCTCCTGCTCGGCCTGGTCGCGGAGAAGGTCGGCGGTGCGCCGCTGGGCAGGCAGTTCCAGGAGCGGCTGTACGCCCCGCTCGGGCTGGACCAGACTTCGCTGCCCGCACCCGAGGACACCGCCATCCCGGCCCCCGGCTCGCACGGTTACCTCTACGGCGGCTCGGCCCACGCGATGACCGACGAGCCGTACCCGGCGGACATGCAGGCCGCCATGCGGGACGGCACGTCGGCGCCGATCGACTACACCAACCAGAATCCGTCGTACGCAGGCGCCGCAGGCGCAGCGATCTCCACCGCCGAGAACCTCGCCACCTGGATCAAGTCGCTGGCCACCGGCAAGGTCCTCGACGCCGACATGCAGCAGCGGTGGCTGGGGAGCCTCCAAGCCGAGAACCCGGACGCCGGGGCCCTTGGGCAGCAATACGGGTACGGCATCGCTTACCAGCCGATCGCGCCGAACGTGGCGCTGCATTTCCATGGCGGCGAGCTGCCGGGCTTCAACTCGTTCATGGCCCATGACCTGGCCAACGACGTGACGATGGTGATCTGGACGAACCTGACCATCGACCCGGGCGGCCAGAAGACGGCCATCGCATTGGTGCCGACGGTCCTCAACCAGGTGTACGCGGGCCTCAACCTGCCGACCGCGCCCTCCCCGCACCCGGCACCCAGCCCGACCAGGTGAAACGCAGCCCGGATGAGGGGAAGGGCACCTTCTACATCGCATGGCGATGTGAAGGTGCCCTTCCTTTGCTCAGGCGAAGGCCTTGACCTCGAGGAGGCCGAGGGAGGCCGTGCCGGTCGCGGTGAGCGACACCCGGAGTCTGGTGGTGCTGACCGAGGTGAAGTTCACCGTGTTGTACGCGTTCTTCGTCAGCGTGTACGCGCTCGCGCCGGGCACGTCCACGTACGCGCTGCCGTTCCAGTACTGCAGCTTCCAGGTCGAGGGCATGTCGATGCCGCCCTCGTCGTCGAAGAAGTAGACCTGCGCCTGCTTCACCGACTGCGCCGAGGACCACTGCACCTCGGCCCACTGGGTGCCCGTCTCGGGCCAGGTGCCCCAGCGGTTGCCCTGGTTGGTGCCGCCGTAGTTGGAGCTGGTCGGCTCGTCACCGTTGTTGATCGCCGCGCAGCTCTCCCACGAGGACGTGTAGGAGCAGACCGGCGAACCCGACAGGGCCAGGTTGGTCGACACCGGCGGGTCCGGCGGCTGGACGCCGCCACGGTTGAAGATCTTGATCTCGGTGAGACCGGTCTTCGCGCCGGAGGCGTTGGTGGCCAGCACGCGTACCCGCTGCGCGCTGATCGCCGGGAAGGTGACCAGGTTGTAGTTGGCCCGTGGCGCGGCCGGAGACTTGACCTGGCTGGCGACGTTCGTCCAGGTGCTGCCGTTGAGGTACTGGATGTTGTACGACGACGGCGCGCGGTAGGTGGCCGACTGCGGCCGGCTGTCCTTGAAGTACAGCCGCACCTCGTTCAGCGTCCGCGCGGTGCCGAAGTTGACCTCGTACCAGTCCTGCGCGTTCGGCGAGCCGCCCGCGCCCCAGAAGGGCTCGTTGATCGGGAAGCCGTCGACCGCGCCGCCGGTGCCCGCACCGGAGCCGCTGTAGGACGCCGACACGGTCGCGCCGGTGGCCAGGTTGGTGAGGTTGGCGGTCAGGTCGACGCCGGCCTTGGCCATGATGTCGGTGAGCCGCGCCTCGGTCTGCACCACCTGGGTCGGGGCCTGCAGGCCCGACACCGCGGTGTTGAAGGCGACGGTGCCGCTCGTGGTGACCGCGCCGGTCGCCGGGTCCCAGGTGAACGGAACCAGGCTGTTGACCGTGGCGACGCGGTTGCCGTTGATGAAGATGGAGTAGCCCTGCGGGATGCCCGTGTAGCGGACCACGCCGTCGGCCGGGTCGTCCCAGACGATCGACAGGTCGGCGTTGCGGTAGCGCAGGTTGTTGATCGCGAAGTGGGTCCAGCCGATGTTGATCGGCGAGAGCTCCACCTTGTTGTCGTTGCGCGGCCGCAGGCCGGCCACGTCCTCGATCACGGTCCAGTTGCTGGACCCGAGGATGTTGTGGTGGATCCAGGAGCGGTACGTGATCGAGCTGCCGTTCCAGTCGGCCCAGAACTCGTTGGCGTCCGGGTACTGGGTGTTGCCGTTGGGGTACTGCGCCCAGGCGTTCCAGTACAGCAGCTTCTTGTAGTCCTGCGCGTTCATCCACGCGTTCGGGTAGTTGCGCAGCACCGAGGAGTAGAGCCGGAACTGCACCGTGGAGTTGATGGTGGAGAAGTTGTTCGAGCCGGGCTGGCCCTGCGCGGCCGCGGCCGCCTTGTCCACCTGGTTGGCCGTGTAGAACGGGAAGATCGGGTACTGCGCCGGGTTGTCGTACAGGCGCAGCGCCTCACGGTAGGTGGCGGTGTTCGGGATCGCGCCGACCGCGAACGGGTAGTAGTTGTTGATCTCCTTCCAGGGGTTGAAGGTCCCGTCCGGGTACCGGTGCTCGAACAGCTGCCGGCTGGAGTTCCACAGCACGCTGGTGATCGCGTTCTGGATCCGGGTGGCCAGGGTGCGCATCTCGGCGGCCTTGGTGGTGTTGCCGATCGCGTCGTAGGCCTGCGCCGCGGCGAGCGCCCCCGAGTACTGGTAGGCCGACTCGGCCCGGTCCATCCGGCCCGAGCGGTAGTGGAACGACACCGCGTCGGCGTCGTTGCCGGTCAGCGCGCCCCAGTCGTACTCGATGAGCCCGTTGTTGTTGGTGTCGTAGAACGCCAGCTGGCCCTTGACGTCGCCCTCGGCGTACTTGGCGATGTTGCCCGCGATCGCCGGCTGGCCGCCGTAGATCTGGTAGGCCTTCCACGCCGCCTCGGCGATGTACTGGGTGTAGCTGTTGGACCAGTTCTCCGGGTCGCCCGGGTTGTCCAGGAAGCGCCCGCCCTTGGAGACCTGCCCGGTCGACAGCACGTTGCCGTACGCGTAGATCGGGTTGCGCAGGTACTTCAGGTCGTCGATGTGCATCGGCTGGGTCAGCACGATGGCGTTGTTGTAGCCCAGCACACCCTCGGTCGACGTCGGGAACTGGAAGTTCTGCCCGGGGATGTCGGCGTCGAGGTTGTTGAAGCGCATCAGCCACCAGCGGTAGTAGATGTTCTTCTTGATCGCCGGCTCGGCGACGTCGATGTAGGGCAGGTTCTGCGCCCACCACAGGTTGTACGCCCGCACGTGGGTCGCGAACGCCGTGGCGTTGCTGTACCCCGCGTAGGTGTTGTACTCCGTCAGCGACGCCGGGATCTCGTTGGTGACGAAACCCATGACCACCTTGGCGGTCACCGTCGCGCCCGCCGCGATGGTCACCGAGCGGTTGAGGCCGCCGCTGGAGACGGTGAAGCCGTCACCGGTGATGCGCGGATACAGCGTGGTCAGGTTGTTGTAGGCGTTGACCTGGCCGGTCAGCTCGCTGCCGCTGCCGGAGGTGGCGAACGGCGACGTCGCCCGCAGCTGCAGCGTGGTGGAACTGCTGCCGCCGTTGGTGATGGACAGGTTCGTCACCGCGACGTTGTTGTCGGTGATGAACTTCGTCTGGTTGATGGTGATCGAGCCGCTGGTGTGCACGCTCTTCCAGTGGCTGGGCGCCTGCCAGCGGGAGCCCACCTGCTCGGTGAACGTGCCGGGGGTGACCGCGATGGTGTACGCGTTGCTGTTGTTGATGCTCTCCCAGTAGGCGGCCTGCCCGGCGAAGCCGAGCGTGCCCGGGGTGTGCGTCTTCATGTACAGGGCCCGGCCGCGGGTCATCAGCCAGGTGCCGGCCGGGTCGTTGCCGGGGCGGGCCAGCAGCCGGTCCATCCAGAAGTCGGTGCCGCCCGACTCCGCGTCGTAGATGGCCTGCATCATGTTGCCGCTGGTGTAGGCGACCGGCGGGGCGGGGATCGCCGGGCCGCTGAACGTGGGGAAGCCGATGGTCTGTGCCGCCATCGCCGGGTTGTTCGCCTGTACGGCGATCACTCCGGTGGCCAGTACTGCGGACAGGCCGAGTGCCAGGCTTCGGCGCCGGTGGCGCGAAAGCAGTGGCATGGTGTTCACCTCCACATGGGGGACGGTTGTGGGACGCGGTGAGTGTTCGGCGGTGAGAGGTCGGTGACCCGGCCGCGCCCGCCGGGTAGGCGGTGCGGGCGCGGCCGGGGGTCTTCGTCGCTGGTCAGCCCTTCAGCGCGCCGGAGGTGAACCCCCGTACGTAGCTGCGCTGCATGAAGGCGAACAGCAGGAGGCAGGGCACGGCCATGAAGACCACCCCCGCCTCCAGCGCGGCGTAGTCGATGGAGCCGTGGCTGGCGGTGCGCATGTTGACCACGGCGAGGGTGGTCGTGAACCGGTCCGTGGAGTTCAGCAGGATCAGCGGGGCGAAGAACTCGCTCCACGAGGTCAGGAACGCGAACAGGCCGACGGTGACCAGGCCGGGCTTCACCGCGGGCAGCATGATCCGGAGCAGGGTGGACACGCTGTTGCAGCCGTCGACCTGCGCCGACTCTTCGAGCTCGCGGGGCACGGCCTCGAACGAGTTGCGCATCATGAAGATGGAGAACGGCAGCTGGAACATGATCAGCACCAGGCTCAGGCCGATCAGGCTGTCCTGCAGGCCGATCCAGCCGAGCAGGACGTACAGGGCGATGAGGATGGTCGCGTAGGGCACCATCAGGATCGCCAGGGTGAGCAGGAACAGCAGGTCCCGGCCGGGGAAGCGGAACCGGCCGAAGGCATACCCGCCCAGCGTGGCCACCAGCAGCGTGCCCGCCACCGTCAGCGCGCTGACGGTGAGGCTGTTGACCACGTGGTGCACGCGGATGCCGTTGTCCGAGGTGAACAGCCGGTCGTAGTTCTCCAGCCCGAAGCCGGTGCCGGTGCGCAGCGACGCCCAGCCGCTCCACAGCAGGGGCGACAGGAACAGGATCGCCAGCGCCGTGCCGGTGACGTAATAGCTCCACCGGCCCGCAAGGGATGACCTGGTCATGATTGCCTCTCCTAGGAGCGCCGGCGCAGCACGCCGAGCTGGATGACGTTGAAGACGACGAGCACGGCCAGCAGCGCGACCGAGATGGCGGCGGCGGAGCCGAGGTCGAGGCGGATGAACGCCTCCCGGTAGATCACCATCACCAGCGACGTGGTGCTGTTGTCCGGGCCGCCGCGGGTGAGGATCCAGAACTGGTCGAAGGCCAGCAGCGAACCGGTGATCATCATGGTGAGGACCAGCGCGATGGTGGGCCGCATGAGCGGGATGGTGACCCGGCGGAAGGTCTGCCAGCGGCTCGCGCCGTCGATGCGGGCCGCCTCGTACACCTCCAGCGGGATCGCCTGCAGGCCGGTGAGCAGGATCAGCATGTTGAACCCGGCGAAGCGCCACAGCACCAGCACCATCGCCGAGCCGAGCGCGGACTCGGAGCTGCCGCTGGTCCAGGAGACGTAGCCGTCGATCACGCCGAGCTTGCGGAGCAGGTCGCTGATCGGGCCGATCTCGTCGGACAGCAGGCCCAGGAACAGCAGCGAGGCGCTGGCGAAGCCGACGGCCATGGGCAGCAGGAACGCCGTGCGCAGGAAGCCGACCCCGCGCCGGCGCTGCTGCACCAGCAGGGCCAGCCCGAACGCGACCGCGAACAGCAGCACCGTCATCAGCACCGTGTACTTGACCGTGAACCAGACCGCGGAGGCGACCAGCTCGTTGTCGGCGATGCGGGTGTAGTTGCCCGGCATGTTCATCGTCGGCGCGCCGAGCAGCGGCCACTTGTGCAGCGACATCCAGCCGACCAGCACCAGCGGCACCAGGAAGAACAGGCCGACCATGACCGCGGTGGGCGTCGCGTAGAGGGCCCCGAGCGCGGCGCGGCTGCGGGCGGCGCTGCGCCGGAACCGCCGGGGCGGCCGGGGCGCCTCCGGCGCGGGCAGCGGGCGTGCCGGTCCGCTGCGGGACGGCGTGAGCGTGGACATCGCTTCTCCGGGTCGGTGTCGAGGGTGGCCCGGCCGCCCGTGGGGGTGCGGCGGCCGGGCCGGGTCGGGTCAGCCTTGCTGGAGGGACTTGGTGATCGCGGTGTTGCCGTCGGTCAGGGACTTGGCGGCGTCACCGAACAGCGCTCCGCGGACCGTCTGCAGCCAGGGGCTCTGCGGGTCGTTGAAGGAGGCGTTGAAGTTCTTCGCGTACGGCGTCTTGCCCTTGGCGACCAGGCTGTTGATGAGCACGATGCGTGGGTCGGCCGAGGAGTACTTGTTCGACGCCAGGTCGGTGCGGATCGGCACACCCTTGCCCTTGGCGATGACCTCGACCTGGGCCTCCTCGGACATCGTCCAGAGCAGGAAGTCCCAGGCCTGGGCGGCCTTGGTGCTGGTCGCGCCGACGCCGATGGCGTCACCGCCGATGAAGGTGGAGTCGCCGCCGTCGGGCCCGCTGATCGGCGCGACGCCCATCTTCACGCCCTTCTCCTCGATGAGGCCCAGCCACACCGACGGCCCGGGGGCGATGCCGATCTTGCCACTCTGCAGCGCGCCGAGCCAGGTCGGACCAGCCTCGTCCTTGGACGCCGGAGCCGCCACGCCCTCGTCGTACAGCGCCCGGTAGAGCGCGAAGACGTCGGACATCTCCTTGGAGTCGACCTTGGCGTTCTCGCCCTTGGCGTCGAGCACGTCGCCGCCCGCGCCCCAGACCGAGGGCCAGAAGGTGAACTCGACGCAGCCGCCGCAGTTGCCGCCGAAGTAGGTGCCGTTCACGTCGCCGCCCAGCTTGTCGATCTTGCGGGCGTGCTCGGCGAACTCCTTCAGCGACGTCGGGCCCTTCTCCGGGTCCAGGCCGGCCTTGGTGTAGAGGTCCTTGTTGTAGAGCATCACCGACATGTCGACGGTGTGCGGGACGGCGTAGTTCTTGCCCTCCCAGGTGCCGGCGTTGAGGTGCCCGGGCGACACCTTGTCCTTCAGGCCGCTGGCCGCCAGGCGCTCGGTCAGGTCGGTCCACAGTCCCTGCGAGGCGTACTGCGCCGCGAACACCACGTCCGCGCCGAACAGGTCGGGCAGCGCCTTCGCGCCGGCCGCGGAGGCCAGCTTCGCCGGGTACTCCTCGTTCGGGTAGGAGGTGACGGTCACCTTGTTCTTGTGCTTGGCGTTGTACGCCTCGGCGTACGCCTTGGACACCGACTCGGTGGCCGCACGGGTCCACAGCGTCAGCTGCGCGCCGTCGTCGACGCCCGCGGTGCCCGAGGCGCCCGGAGCCTCCGGGTCGTCCCCGCCGCACGCGGCGACAGCGGTCACCAGCAGGGCCGCCGCCGTGACGGCGAGTGCCCGAAGTCCTCTAGATCTCACAATCTCTCCTTCCATCGGTATGTAGATGAGCAGTGGAGCGGAGGTGCGGTGGTGCGTCCGTGATGGATCAGGTGGTGGGCAGCCAGACCCGCATCGTGGAGGGTCCGCTGCGGGCCCAGCGGTGGTACGGGACCAGTGGCACGTCCCGGGTGGTGCGCTGACCGACGGGTCCCGCGTCGGCATAGGGCCACTGCCGTTCGGGCAGCTCCTCGGTCAGCCCGCGGACCGTGACGCCGCCGTCGGCGGCCGGGTCGGTGCCCGCGTCGACCCGCAGGCTGTCCAGGTCGAGCGCGCCGCCGACCGACTCCGCGCACAGCACGACCGGCCCCTGCTCCACCGCCACGCAGCCTCTGACCGCGTCGATGCGCGGGTCGGGGCGGGTGAACCGGGGCCGCATCGGCAGCGCGAGCACGATCCGGTCGCCGACGGCGAAGTCCCGGCGCAGCACCGCCCGGTCTCCCGACACCGGCTGCGGCTGCCCGTTGACGGTGACGGTCGCACCCGCCGCCCACGAGGGCAGCCGCAGCGCTAGCGTCCACGGGCCGGGCTCGGCCGCGGTCACCTCGATGCCGACCGTGCCGTCGTCCGGGTAGCCGGTGCGCATGCGCAGCCCGACCCGCCGCCCGTCGGCCAGCGTTGTGTCGAGGTCTGCGTCGGCGTACTGGTGCACGCGCAACCCGTCGTCGTCGGCCGAGGCCACGTACGTGGACAGGCTGGCCAGCATCCGGGCCGTGTTGGCCAGGCAGCAGGAGACCTCGAACCACGGCGCGCGGGGGCCGCCGCCGAAGCCGAGCTGCTCCACGTCACCGGGCAGCACCGGGGTCAGCGACCGCTGGTGCAGCGTGTGGGCGTAGAAGAAGGACCGCCCGTCGTCGCCGATCGCGGTGGCCACGACGTTGTACAGGATGCGTTCGATGACGTCGGCGTAGCGCTCCTGGCCGGTGGCCAGCATCAGCCGCCACGCCACCATGATCGCCGCGATGCCGGCGCAGGTCTCCGAGTAAGCCCGGTCGGCGGGCAGCACGAAGTCGTCGCTGAACGCCTCGTCGAGATGCCGCGAGCCCATGCCGCCGGTCAGGTAGGTGCGCCGGGCCAGGGTCCGGTCGAACTGCGCCGCGACCGTCTCCAGCAGCTCGTCGTCCCCGGTCTCCACGGCCAGGTCGACGACCCCGGCGGCGAGGTAGAGCGCCCGCACGGCGTGGCCGCGCAGCACCTTCGCCTCGCGCACCGGGATGTCGTCGCTGAAGTAGGCCCAGCCGAACTCGTGCCGCGGCAGGGTGCGCCGGCCGCGCCGGGCCACGAACAGCGCCGCCTGGTCCAGGTAGCGCTGCTCCCCCGTCGCCCGGAACAGCTCGACCAGACCCGGCTCGATCTCCGGGTGCCCGCAGACCGCGTCGCGGCCGGCCGGCCCGAACTCCTCGCACACGTGGTCGGCGACCCGCCGGGCCACGTTGAGCAGCGCGTCGTCGCCGCTGGTACGCGCCCGCGCCACCGACGCCTGCAGCAGGTGCCCGGCGCAGTAGAGCTCGTGCCCCCAGGCCAGGTCGCCGTAGCGGGCGCGCTGGCCGGACCGGCCGAACGCGGTGTGCAGGTAGCCGTCCTCGGCCTGTGCGCTCGCGATCATCGCGGTCAGCTCGGTGATCTCGGCGTCGCGGGCCGGGTCGGCCTGCCGGCCGGTCTCCCACGACATCGCCTCGATCAGCTTGTACACCTCGGAGTCGGAGAACTCGCGACCGCGCCGCTCGGCGCTGCCGTGGCCCACTTCAGCGGTGAAGTTGCCGGTCCAGCCGAGCTTGTCCATCCATTCGCGACCGTGGTCGAGCGTCGCCCGCCCGTTGGTCGCCTGCCGCTGCGCCCAGAAGCCCCCCGTGATCCGAACCTCGCTCAGGCCCAGCGGTCGCAGGACTCCTCGCGACGGCACCACGGGCCGACCTCCGGTGAGGTCGGCGGTTCGCGCCGCCACCGTCATCTCCGCCTCCAACAACTCTCGTGACCGCGGTCACTTCCGCGTTGGAGCAACCATGAATCCCGAAAACCTTTTCGGCAAGATGGTCGTCGTGTTACATCTCGATAACGTGGACGGGGCTATACACAGCAACGCTCGCGTGGTTAAGCTCCGACACGTTGTCGAAAAACGAGCGAAAGGCTTTCCGTGGGCAGGCGGCGATCGACGTCGGTGACACTCACCGACGTGGCACGGCTGGCGGGGGTGTCCGTGGCGACCGCCTCCAAGGCACTCAACGCGCGCGGCGAGGTCGCGCCCGACACCCGGCTGCGCGTGCTGCAGGCCGCCAACCAGCTCAGCTTCCAGCCCAACGTGCTGGCCCGCGGGCTCATCTCCGGCCGCACCCGCACCATCGGCCTGCTCACCGACGAACTCGGCGGCCGCTTCTCGATCCCCATCCTGCTCGGCGCCGAAAACGCTCTCGGCAACGAGCAGATGTCGGTGCTGCTGTGCGACGCCCGCGGCGACGCCATCCGCCGCCAGCACTACATCCGCACCCTGCTCGCGCGGCAGGTCGACGGGTTCATCATCCTCGGCGACAGCAACGACCTGCGCCCCTCGCTCAGCCGCGACATCCCGGTCCCGGTCGTGTACGTGTACGGCCAGTCCACCGACCCCGCCGACCTGAGCGTGCTCGCCGACGACGAGGGCGGCGGCCGGCTCGCCATGGAACACCTGATCAGCCTGCGCCGGCGCAACATCGCGCACATCACCGGGCCGCAGAGCTACCGCGCCGCCCGCGACCGCGTCACCGGCCTGCAGGCCGTGCTGGCCGAGTCCGGATTGGAGCTGGTCGGCGGCGAGCCGCTGTACGGGGAATGGTCCCAGCGCTGGGGGCGTCACGCCGCCCGCATGCTGATCACCGCCCACCCGGAGATCGACGCGATCTTCTGCGGCAACGACCAGATCGCCGCCGGCGCCGCCCAGGCATTGCAGGAGCACGGCTGCCGGATCCCCGACGACGTCGCCATCATCGGCTACGACAACTGGGAGGAGATGGCCGCCGACTGCCGACCCCCGCTGACCACGGTCGACCTCAACCTGGAACAGCTCGGCGCGACCGCGGTCATGCACCTGTTCGCCGCCCTCGACGGCACCCCGTCCTCCGGCGTCATCCGCCAGCCCTGCCGCCTCGTCGTCCGCGAATCCACCGGCCCCCTCCCCCAGCAGGGCTGACGCACCACCGACTCATGCACGTAGATGTCGTACGGTCGATGCCATGGCGACTGAGCAGCCGAAGGACATCCTGGGCGAGATCAACGGGTTCGTGGCGCGGATTCACGCGCTCGATCCGCACGCGCCCGCGGGCACGGAGCTGACGGTGCGGGTCGACGGCCGCGAGTCCCGCCTCATGCTGAGCGAGCCCGTCGTCCAGGCGCTCAGGCTGGCGCTGCAGGACTACCACGACCCCCGTGACCAGGGATACTGCGACCACTGCGGCGGGCCGCGGCTCGACGAGAACTTCCAGTGCCGCGACTGCGGCGGCCTCAACGGCGTGTTCGGCCAGATGCTCGCCGAGCGGGCATTCGGTTACACCGAGCCCGAATCGCTGCCGCCCGCACCCGAAAGCGCGGGCCGGCACGCGCGTCACGAGTCCTGACCCGGCCACCGCGTCAGCGGGTCGGAGTGGGCGCGGGCACCAGGTCAAGGCCGTAGATCTCGTCGAGGACGATCGGGAGCAGGGCCTGCGCGGTGGTCTTGCCCTCGGGTGAGACGGTCAGGTTCGTCCAGATCACCACCGTCACGTCGTTGTCGACGTCGTGGCCCATGAACGAGTTGAAGCCGGGCAGCTCGCCGCCGTGGTAGTACATCGCGGCGTTCGGCGCGAACCGCTGGTAGGAGATGCCGTACCCGTACTGCTGGCCGTCGGGTGTGGCCGGGTCCTCTGCTTGCAGGCTGTCGCGCCACTGCTGCTGGAAGTCGGCGTTGAGGACCTTGCCCGAGACCAGCCCGTCGATCCACTTGGCCAGGTCGTCGGCGGTCGAGATGGCGCCACCTGCCGCGGTCGCGTAGGACGGGTTCTGGTTGGTGTAGTCGATGGGCTTGAGCGTCCCGGCGCGGATCGCGGCTTGCATGTCGGCCGGGTACGGATCGTCGACCAGGGCGTACGCGGTCCCGCCGTACATGTAGCCGCGCGAGAACGGCTGCGGGAGCGTGTCGTCGGTGGCGGCGGGCAGGGACGTCTGCCGCAGGCCCAGTGGGGCGTACAGCCGGTCGGTGAACTGCTCGGCGAGCGGCCGCCCGCCCACCTTCTCGGCGACCAGGCCCAGCAGCGCGTAGTTGGTGTTGCTGTACTCGTAGTCGGTGTTCGGCGCGAAGTTCGGCGGCCGCTTGAACGCGATGTCCAGCACCTCCTGCGGGGTCCAGACCTTCGCCAGGTCGGCGTCCATGGCCGCGGCCATCTCCGGTGCGCCTGTGTAGCCGTAGAGCCCGCTGCGCATCTTCAGCAGGTCGGCGAGGGTGATGTGCTCGCCGTTGGGCACGCCCGGCACGTACTTCGACACCGGGTCGCTGAACTTCAGCTTGCCGTCCTGGGCGAGCAGCACGATCAGCGCGGCCGTCATGGTCTTGGTGTTCGAGGCGATCCGGAAGTGCGTGTCGCCGGCCGGCGGTGTCTGCGCGCCCAGCTCGGTGGTGCCGACGACCGCGCGGTAGGTCCCCTGCGGCGTACGCACCAGGACCAGTGCCCCGGGCACCATCATCTGGTCGGCGGCCGTCTCCACCGCGGCCTGAAGTGCGGCCTGGTCGATCGGCAGCCGCCCCGGCACGGAGCCCGCGCCGGGCGCGACGGCGGCCGTGCTCGGGACGGTGGATGCCACCGAGCAGCCCGTGAGAAGGAACGCGGCACAGGCCGCGAGTCCGGCGAAGCCGACGGGGCGCGTGACCCGGCGGCGAAGTTCCGCCAGACGCGCCGCGAACCCGTCCTTCGCCCAGGAGATCTTCATCATCGGCGTTTCACAGCCTCTGCCCGGGAGCCGAGCACCCAGCGGTGACGGCCAGGTCGAAGAATCGCAAATATCGGGGCAATTTTACCAGCTTGGCTTCACATCGGTGGGCCCGCGTAGCGCTTGCCGTCGAGGTAGGGCCAGGGATTGGCGCGGCAACCCTGCAGGCCGTACGTCTGCTGCTGCATCACCGGGGCGGGCCTGCCGCGGCCGGGGCATCGCTCGTGGTTGCGACCGAGTTCGTGGCCGACCTCGTGGTTGATGACATATCTGCGGTACAACGCCAGCTCGACGTGGCCCTCGACGTAGTCGGGCACGGACAGCCGCCACCGGTTGAAGTTGATCACGACGCGGCCCGGCAGGCGGCACGACGTGTACGAGACGCCGTCGAGCCTGGTGTCCATCCCGCCCGTGGCGCACAGCTTGCGGGTGGTCTCGCCGGTGGCCAGGTAGATCGTGAAGTCGTACGCCGAGCCCGCGGGCACCCGCTGCAGGCGGCGCTGACCGCCGATCCAGCTGCGCGGGTCACCGAGGGTCAGGTCGACCATGCGGGTGAACTCGGCGAGTTCGGCCCCGGCGAGGTTCGTCTCGGCTGCGACGCGGAACCGCCGCAGCCCGCCCGAGCCGCCGAGCACGCCGCCCATGCCGGTCGCGTACCGCCACGTGCCGGGCCCGGAAGCCGGGAAGTCTCCGGGCAGCTGGTAGACCGGTAGCGGCGACGCCGACGGACTCGCCGTCGCCGGAGCGGACGGCACCGGCGACGGCGTCGTCACACCACCCGGCACCAGATGCGCCCCGGCGACAGCGTCGGCGGCTCCCCGGAGCAGTGCGAGCCCGACCAGCACGGCTCCGACCGCCAGGCACACCAGCGCGATCCAGCCATGGGGTCGGCGACGCTTCGGCTCGACGGGGCCTGATCGCGCCGACCGGCCCTGGCGGACCACGACATCGGAAACGGCCCCGGTGAGGGCGGGCTGCGTAACGTTCGGCACCGGGGGACGGTAGGCAGCGGGCGATCAAGAACTTGTGAAAATTCAGTGCGCCCGCCGTGCCGTGGTCTCGGCGGACCGCGCGCCCGCGTGATCGGCGGTAGGTTCGTGGCCATGCTGTCGCCCGCCTCCCCCCGGCTTCGGGCCGGTGTGCGTGCTCTCGTGCTGGACGAGCAGGACCGGGTGCTGCTCTGCCGGTTCGCCTTCGACGATCCGGAAGGCCTGCTCGTGGTCTGGGGCACTCCGGGCGGCGGCGTCGAGCCTGGCGAGACTCTGCTGGCCGCGCTCCGGCGCGAACTCGCCGAGGAGATCGGGCTGGCCCTGCCCGCCGATCCGCCACACGTGTGGCATCAGGAGGTGGTCCGGGCCGGCCACTTCGACGGCTACGACGGCGTCCTCAACGACATCTTCCTGGTACGCACGACGTCGTTCGCGCCGCGCGGCACGTGGACCGACGACGAGCTCGCCGGGGAGCACATCACCGGTTTCCGCTGGTGGACGCAGCAGGAACTCGCGCAGTACCGGGGTACCGACGTGTTCGCGCCACGGGCTCTGCCCGCCGCGCTGGCCGCGCTGCTCGCAGATGGTCCGCCCCGGCAGCCCATACCGATGGGGCTGTGACCGGCATCAGGCGGCGGGCAGCCAGATGGTGAAGGTCGTGCCGACGCCCAGCACGCTGACGACGTCGATGGTCCCGCCGTGGTCGGCGACGATCTGCCGCGCGATGGACAGGCCGAGGCCGGAGCCGGTGCCCTGCCCCGCCCTGCCGCGGGCGCGGTCGGCCCGCCAGAGCCGGTCGAACAGGAACGGCAGGTCCGCCTCGGCGATGCCGCTGCCGGTGTCGGCGACGCGCACGACGTGACGGTCCCCGTCGGCGGCGACGGTGAGGGTGATCGTGCCGCCGGCCGCGGTGGCGGCAACCGCGTTGCGGACGAGGTTGCCGATCACCTGGCGCAGCCGGTCGGGGTCCGCGTGCACCCAGCGCGGTCCGGTGCTCTCGACCGTCAGGGCCACCCCGGACGTGTGCGCGAGCGCGGCATGGGCCGTCTTGCAGGTGGCTACGAGTTCGCCCAGGTCGAGCCGGGTCTGCTGGTATGTCAGCGCGCCCGCCTCGGCCAGTGCGAGGTCCTGCAGGTCGTCGACGATGCGCTGCTGCAGCACGGCCTCGTCGTGCAGGGACTCGAACAGCTCCGGGCTCGGCGGCAGCACGCCGTCCTTGAGCGCCTCCAGGTAACCGCGCAGATTGGCCAGGGGTGTGCGCAGCTCGTGCGCCACGTCGGAGATCATGCGGCGTTGCAGTTCCTCGCTGCGTTGCAGGGAGTCGGCCATGCGGTTGAACGAGCGGGCCAGCCCGGCGAGCTCGTCGTGGCCGCGCACCGGCACGCGTTCGGTGAGCCTGCCGTCGCCGACCTGCGCCGAGGCCGCGGTCAGCGCGCCGATGGGACGCAGCACCCGGCGGCTGAGCAGCCAGGACGCACCGACCGCGGTGAGCGCGACGACGACGGCCGTCAGCACGATGGACTTCACCGGCAGGCGGGGCCGCGGCTGCTCGGCCGCACCGACGTACACCCGCATCTGCGCGGGCGCGTACGCGCCGACGGCCCGCGAGAACGCGTCCTGCAGGCACGGGACGGTCTGGCCGGACCGGTTCGCGTCGCAGGCCTGCAGTTCGTGCTCGAACGCCGGATCGCGGTCCAGGGTGACCTGGGCGCGTGACTCGACCTCGCAGGCCTTCGACTGGGCGCTGTACGTCACGGGTACAGGCACCGGGATGCCCAGCCGGTCGTCGGCCAGGCGCACCCCGATGCCCGCCTTGGCCAGGCAGGACGCCAGGTGCAGGCCGATCCGGTATTCCCACGACGCCAGCAGCACGGTCTTGGAGCCGATGGACGTGTCGTTCTTGGGCAGCGGCTGCCAGGTCGGGCGCGGGTCGACGAGCAGTGCAGGGCCGGTGACCCCACGTGCCGCGGTCCCGGCGAGGGTGTCGGAGTCGGCGACGACCGCGCCGGAGACGGTGGTGACCTGGATGCGCTGGCCGGTCTGCAGGGACAGTTCGCGCACCCGCTCGGCGACGCCGTCCCAGCCGCCGCGGGTGCGGGCGAAGTCGGCCAGTCCGGTGGTGATCAGCGCCTGCTGTTCGGCGCTCGCGCTGACCGTGCGGTCGAACTCGCGCGACGCCTGCTGGAGGGTGAGCCAGGCGGTGGCCGCGGTGGCCGTCACCGCGATGAACATGACCAGTGCGACGACCCGCAGTCGGAAGCTCATGCCTTCTCCTCGCTGCGCTCGTCGGCGGCATCGTCGAGTCCGCTGATTCGCGACCTGCGCTCGCTCATCCCGGCTGCTCGGCCAGCCGGTAGCCGCGGCCGTAGACGGTCTGCACGTAACGGGCCTCGGCCGGGTCGTCCTCGATCTTGCGGCGCAGGTTCATCACGTGCGCGTCGACGGTGCGCTCCTCGACGTGGTTGTCGAAGCCGAACGCCCGGTCGATGATCTGCGCCCGGGAGAACACCCGGCCGGGGGCGGCGGCCAGCGCGGCGAGGATGCCGAACTCCTTGGCGGTGAGCGCGACGAGCCGGCCGCCGACCCGGACCTCGAACCGCCCTTCGTCAATCTCCAGGTCGCCGACGCGCAGGATCTCCTCCTTGGCGGTGCCGGGGCGGGTCCGGCGCAGCAGCGCCCGCACCCGGGCGGCGAGCTGCCGGGGGCTGAACGGCTTGGTGACGTAGTCGTCCGCGCCGAGGTCGAGGCCGACGAGGATGTCGTCCTCGGTGCTGCGTGCGGTGAGCAGCAGGATCGCCACGTCGGACTCGGCCCGCAGGATCCGGCACACGTCGAGGCCGCCGAGGGTCGGCATCATGACGTCGAGCACGACCAGGTCGGGCCGGTACGCCCGGCAGCGTTCCAGGGCGGCGAGGCCGTCGCCGACGACCTGCACGCTGTGGCCCTCCCGTTCGAGGTAGACGCGGAGCAGGTGGGCCTGCTTGGGGTCGTCCTCGGCGATCAGCACCCGCGCGCTCACTGCGGCCTCCCGTTCTGCGAGTTACCGACCTTAGCCGCTGGTCAGCACGGGGGCATCGGCGTGGTCGCGCCCTTCATCGCGCTCGCATCGGTCCTTCATCGGTTCTTCACGGGATGGCGCATGCACCACGGCTTCGTACATAAATTATGAATTATTCTTGACACACGCGCGTAACAGACCACAAGATCGTGGAAACCCCTTTCGCAGCAAGGAATCCGATGTGAAACGACGTGTGCTCACCGGTTTGCTCTGCCTGGCCACCGGCCTGCTGATCGCGCCGCCGCCGGCCGCCGCCACCACCCCCGCGCCCGCCCGGCCCCGCCAGGAACTCCTCAGCCCCACCCCTTACCAGGGCTGGAACACCTACTTCGGCCTCGGCGGCGACTTCGCCGAACAGTCGGTGCGCGAGGTCGCCGACGCGCTGGTCGACCGCGGGCTCGCCCGGGCCGGTTACGACATCGTGTGGCTCGACGGCGGCTGGCAGGACCCGCAGCCGCGGACCGCCGCGGGCGACCTGCAGGCCGACCGGACCCGGTTCCCCGACGGGCTGCAGCCGCTCGTGGACTACATCCACGCCAAGGGCCTGAAGGCCGGCATCTACACCGACGCCGGGCCGTACATCCCGGGCAAGTGCGGGCTCGGCAGCGGCGGCGGCTACTACCAGCGCGACGCCGACCAGTTCGCGGCCTGGAAGTTCGACGCGGTCAAGGTGGACTTCCTCTGCGGCATCGCCGCGAACCTGGACCCGAAGACGGTCTACACCGAGTTCGCCGCGGCGCTGCGCGACAACGCCAGCGGACGGCCGATCATCTTCAACCTGTGCAACCCGGTGACCTCGCCGGACTGGGGCAACTACCCCGAGGAGCAGCAGTCCACCTACTCCTGGAGCTACGCGCCGGGCATCGCGCAGTCCTGGCGCACGTACACCGATGTGGGCTTCGTCGGTGACATCAAGTTCAAGGACGTGCTGCGCAACTACGACGCCAACGCCCGGCACCCCGAGGCGACCGGTCCCGGCCACTACAACGACCCCGACTACCTGGCGCCCGGACTCGGCATGTCCGACGAGGAGTTCCGCACCCAGATGACGCTGTGGGCGGCGGCCGCCGCGCCGCTGGTCGTCGGCAGCGACGTCCGCAAGCTCAGCCAGACCTCGGTCGACATCCTGACCAACCGCGACGTGCTCGCGATCAACCAGGACCGGGCCGCCGTGCAGGCCGTCCGCATCGGACCGGCGGGCACCACGGAGACCTGGGTCAAGCGCCTGGCCAACGGTGACCGGGCCGTCGTGCTGCTCAACCGCGGCGACCTCGCGCAGACGCTGACCGCGCAGGCCGCCGCCACCGGCCTGGCCGGCTCGCGGTTCACCGTCCGCAACGCGTGGACCGGCCAGGACACCGAGAGCGCGGGCACGCTCAGCGCGGCGGTGCCCGCGCACGGCGCGGCACTGCTCCGGGTCGCCCCGGCCCGCGGCCTGCCCGGCGTGCCGCACGTGACCGCCGGCTTCCCGCAGGTCACCCAGGTCAACGCGGTGGCACTGCCGGCCGGGGCCGCGCCGGTGCTCGCCGGTGGCGACCAGGCCCGGGTCGAGGTGCTGGTCCGCAACGACGGGCTGCTGCCCGCGATGCTGCCCAAGGCGAAGCTGGCCGGTCCCGCCGGCTGGACGGTGCGCGAACTCGGCCAGGCCCCGCTGCTGCTGGCACCGGGCCGCACCGCGACGTTCGCCTTCACGGTGACGCTGCCCGCCACGGCCGCGCCCGGGGGCGGCACGCTGACCGCCACCTCGTCGTACGACGTACTCGGGCACGGGCGCCAGCAGCAGGTGACCGGCACCCCGGTCGTGGTGGCGCCCGCGCCGCCGACCGGCTCGGTCGTCCTGTCGCACCACACCTGGATCAGCGCCACCAGCGGCTGGATGAGCCCGACCGTCGACCTGAGCGTCGGCGGCTGGTCGCCGATCAGCATGCTCGGCACGGTGTACCCGACCGGCATCGGCGTGGCCACGCCGTCGACGATCCGCTACTACGTCGGCGGCCGGTGCACCGGGCTGACCGCGACCATCGGCCTCGACGACGCGGTGCGCAACGTCGGACCCGAGGGCGCCACGTCGACGTTCCAGGTGGTCGGCGACGGCCGGACGCTGTACGACAGCGGCCTGCTGACCCGTGACGACACCCGTCAGATCACGGTCGACCTGACCGGGGTAAGGGTGCTCGACCTCGTCGTCGGCGACGCCGGGGACGGCGGCTACAACGACCGCGCCAACTGGGCGGCCCTGACCGCCATTTGCTGAACCCGCACGGCCGCATCCGGGTGGTGACCCGCCCGGATGCGGCCGCCGGTCGTCACCCGGCCCGCTGCCAGCCGGGTTCGCGGCCCGTCTTGCCGAGCAGGCGCGTGAAGGAGTCCGCGTCGGGAGCCGTCGGCACGGGCTCACCGAAGACCTTCCACTCCCGGGCCATCGGCCCCATCTCGTCGACCATCACCAGCAGTTCCTCGACCGCGGCCGGGCTCGGCGCATACGGCTGCCCGGTCGCCACGGCCAGATCCCACGGGTGCAGCGTCAGGTCGAGCAGCGCCATGCGGCCCACGGTGGGCTGCGGCAGGCCCATGCCGGGCGAGACGCCCTCCAGCGCCGACTCGGCCGACCAGGCCGTGATGAGCTGGTCCGTCTCCGCCGCGAAGCGGGCGCGCCAGTCCGTGCCGAGCACGTCGGGCGTGCCGGAGAAGTCGGCCGCCTCGCGGCGGGCCAGGCCCTGGAAGTTGACGACGACCTGGAACAGGTGGTTGACCAGATCGCCGACCCGGAACTCGGCACACGGGGTGACGGCGCTGAGCTGCTCGTCGGTGATGCCCTGGAGCACGGGCAGGGCGACGTCTGCGGATTCCCGCAGTAGTTTCGAGATCGTGGTCATGGGCCCACGCTAACCAGCGGCGCTTCGGAAGGTCTTGAACAAATGCGACAGCCACGCCGGGACACCCGGGGCATCGTCGACCCCGCCGGCCTGCTGCGGCAGGTGCGGTTCCGGCGGCTCGCGCCCGCGGCCGGGCTGGCGGACCTGGTCGAGCACTACTGGTTCATCGACTGGGACCTGGACCAGCCGTACGAGCAGCACGTCATCGGGCACCCGGCGGTGAACCTCGTCGTGCTGCGCCCGACCGCCGCCGACCCGGTGACGGCGGAGGTGTCCGGCGTCACCCGGGAACTGTTCTCGATCAAGCTCGCGGAGCGGGGCTGGGTGCGCGGCGTGCAGTTCCGGCCGGGCGCGTTCCGGGCGTTCTCGGGCCGCTCCCCCGCGGAGCTGACCGGTCGGCGGGTGCCGCTGGCGCAGGTGCTGCCGGTCGCCGACCCCGGGGACCGGCTCACCGCCGCGGCCGACGACCCGGCAGCGGCCGCGGTGTTCGACGAGCTGCTGCTTGGCCTGCGTCCGGAACCGGACGAGTCCGTGCGGCTCGCGATGCGGCTGGTGGACCGCGTACGGCAGGACCGCGGGCTGCGCCGCGTCGAGGACCTGGCGCGGGAGGCCGCCATGTCGGCGCGCTCGCTGCAACGGCTGTTCACGCAGTACGTCGGCATCGGACCGAAGCAGGTGATCCTGCGTTACCGGGTGCACGGGGCGATCGAGCTGGCCGAGGGCGAGGTCGACTGGGCGGCGGTCGCCGCGGAGCTGGGTTACAGCGACCAGGCGCACCTGGTCCGCGAGGTCACGGCCGCGATCGGGGTGTCGCCCGCCGCGTACGCGGCTTCGCTGCGCTGAACCTGCCCGAAATCGCCTCTTGAGCGGTCGCTCAAACAGCCGTACAGTCTGTTTGAGCGACCGCTCAAGAGGGAGGTTGGACCGATGGGACGCGGGCTTTACATCGAGGTGCACATCAGGGCCGACCTCGACACGGTGTGGCAGTTCACCCAGGACCCGGCCCTGCACCAGCGCTGGGACGCCCGGTTCACCACCATCGACTACGTCCCCGGCACCTACCCGCAGCGCTTCCGCTACGCGACCCGGCTCGCCCCCGGCCTCACCGTCGCGGGCGAGGGCGTGACCGCCGGCGAGCACACCCGCCCGGACGGCACCCGCACCTCCGCGCTGCGCTTCCACTCCCCGCTGATGACCGGCTCCGGCTACTGGCGCTACGTGCCCACCCCCACCGGGGTGCGCTTCCTGACCGGATACGACTACACCCCGCGCTGGCCCCTGCTCGACCGGATCGTGCGGCCGCTCATGGGCTGGGCCACCGCCTGGTCCTTCGACCGCCTGCGCATCTGGCTGGAGGACGCCGTGCCACCCCGGCGCTCGCCGCTGCGACTGCTCCCGCGCTGGGGCGCGCCGTCGGCCCGCCGCTGCCTGCGTACCCCGCCCGACCGGATCGCCGGCCGCGCCCCTTCCCTGCTGGAGACACTGTGAACTCCCTGTTCCACACCGCGCTCGGCGCCGACTTCGACCGCCTGCACCCGCGCCTGCGCGAGCGCTTCGGCTTCACCAGCACCGACCGGCGCGGCTGCGTCGGCCACGGCGTCATGGACCGCATCTGGCGCGGGCCGGCGTACACCCGGCCGTTCCTCGCGCTGGGCACCATGCGCAACATCATGTTCCCGGAGCAGGGCCGCAACGTGCCCTTCACCATCGAGAACTACGCCTACCCCGACTCGTACGGCCGCGAGACGCTCACCTTCGTGCGCACCTTCGAACTGCCGCGGCGACGCCGCCGGTTCGACGCCACCATGGTCTGGGACCCGCACCGCGAGGTCATCGTCGACTACCTCGGCACCCACCAGCACATCGCCGCCGACCTGCACCTGCGCGTCGACGAGCAGGGCGGGCTGCACCTGCGCAGCGGGCAGATGCGCTTGCGCGCCCCCGGCGTCGACACGGCCCTGCCCCCGGCCGCCACCGCGGTCGCCGAGGTCCACGAGCGGTACGACGACGCGGCAGACGTCTTCCGGATCGACGTGCGGGTGGTCAACCCGTGGTTCGGGCCGGTGTTCGGCTACACCGGCGCGTTCACCGTGCGCTACGTCGACACCGAGGCCACCCCCGTGCCCGCCTCGGTCAAGCCCTACCGCGAGCAGGCCCGGTACTGACCGCTGCGACACGGCCGCCATCGCCGCGCCGGGTGAACATCCACGACGACCGGTTCGGGGGGTGCCGAACCCTTCGGCGTCGACCTATAACTACTGGGTGAAGTGGCCTCGTCTCCGCGTGTCACTGCTTTGCTGCGTGCTGCTGTCCGGCTGCATGCCGCAGGAGATCCCCGACCTGGTGCCACTGCCCACGCCGTCGACCTCGGTCGCCTCCCCCGCCGCCGGACCGCTGCAGGCCGCGCTGCTCACCGCAGCGGACCTGCCCGCCGGGTTCGTCCACTTCGACTACTTCGAACAGCCGACCAGCGGGGAAACCGGCTGCGCCGGCGACTTCGACCCCCCGGAACCCGACGCGGTCACCCAGTTCCGGCGTGGCGAGGCCGGACCCTTCGTACACACCACGCTGACCCGGCTCAGCGTCGCCGACGCCACCGCGCTGATGCTGGCGGCGCGCCGCTTCACCGACCAGTGCCCGTCGTACACGCTGCGGGACATGAACGGCACGTTGCTGACGACCCGGGTCACCGCCGGTTCGATCACCGGCCTCGGCGACGAGACCGTCGCGACCAGGTTCACCACCACCGCCGACGGCTACCCGCCGTTCCTGTCCGACCAGGTCCTGGTGCGCCGGGGCGGGCTGCTGATCCTGCTCGCCCACAACGCGTTCTACCAGCTCGACACCGCTGTCACCACGACCGCGGTCCGTGCCGCCGTCGCCCGTGCCGAAGGGATCACATGACTTCCACCATCCACGACGCCACCCGCTCGATCCTCGACGAGATCGCGCCGGAGGAGGCCGACCTGCTCGGCGTGGTGTCGGCGGGATTCTTCGGCAGTGCGACCGGCCGGGACCGCGCGGTGCGGTCCGTGCTGGCGGGCAGCACCGGCGACGACCCGGTCGGGTTCGACGCCGCGACCGGTGCCGCCCTGCTCAGCGCCCTGATCCTGACCATCCTCAACGGGGTCACCTGCGAGGTCCTCGCCGCCGGGATCACCAGCCGGACCACCGGCTGGTGGCAGCGGCGCAAGCTGAGGCGGCAGCTGGCCGGCCGGGTCGCCGCGCAGGGCGCCGACACGCCGCTGCCCCAGCTGTCCAGCGTGGACGCGGCCGAGGTCGGCCGGCTGGCGTATCAGCTCGCCGTCGAGTCGAAGGTGGATCCGGAACGGGCACAGCGGGTGGCCAACCTGATCGCGGCGCGACTGACCCGGCCGGCGTGATGCGGCCGGATCCGTTCGCGCTGCCCAGCGCCACCGGGGCCAGGTTCGCGCTGCTGATGCTCAGCACCGTCGTCGGCTCGGTGCTGGTCTACCTGTGGCCCGCCGGGATGGCCGGCGGGCGGTTCCGCGGCCCGCTCGCGGTGGACCGGGTCGGCTGCGTCAACGACGCCCGCCGCAGCGTGCCGGCCGTGGACGAGACGGTGCTGACCGAACGCTTCGGCGACTGCGTCAACGAGGCGTACCTGTCGGCCGTGGGACGGGTCGCGCTGATGGTGGCGCTGCTGCTGGCCGTCGCCGTGGCGGCTTACCTGGCGACCCCGTGGCTGGTCCGCCGCGGGCCGGTGGTCCCGCTCGCCGCGCTGGGCGGCGCCCCGGCCGCCGACCGGATCCGGGAGGTGCTCGCCGAGGCCGGGCAGCCGGTGCGCGTCGACGTGGCCACGCTGCGCCCGACGACCGGCGCGCGCGCCTACGGGCGGCTGGGCCGGTACCGGCTGCTGCTGGACGCCGGGCTGCTGGCCCGGGGCGCACGCGACCCGCGCGCCCTGCGCGGGGTGCTGTTCCACGAGCTCGCGCACGTGCGCAACCGCGACATCGACATCACCTACCTCACCCTGGCCCTGTGGTGGGCGTTCCTGCTCGCGGCGGCGCTGCCGGCGCTGCTCTACGCGATCGTGGAACCCAAGATGATCACCGAGGTGTGGTGGCGCGTCGGGCTGTTCCTGCTGGTGCTGTGGCTGGCCCGGACCGCGGTGCTGCGCGCCCGCGAGTACTACGCCGACGCCCGTGCGACGGCCGCCACCGGCGACCCCGAGAGCCTCGAAGCGGCCCTCGCCGGCCGGCCCCGACGCTGGTGGCGACTGGTGTCCAACCACCCCGACGGCCCGGACCGAGTCGCGGCGCTGCGGGGCGAGCCGGTGCTGTTCCGGGTCGGCGCCGGGGAGGCGCTCGGCGCGGGCCTGCTGCTCGGCTACGCGTACCCGCTGCTGTCCTTTCTGCTCGGCAACGTCCTGCCCGGCACGACCTTCGTCCGGGACTGGGTGGTGGGACTGGTCCTGGGCGCGTGCGCGGCGGCGGCACTGGCCGGGTCGGCCTGGCGGGCGGTCCAGCACGCGCTGGCCGAGCAGGCCGACCGCGCGCCGGCGACGTGGCGGGCCGCGCTCGCGCTGACCGCCGGCGTGCTGGCCGGGCAGGTGGCCGTGCCGGCCATGCCGGAGGTGGGCAGCTGGGCGATGGTCGCCGGCGCGGAGCCGCTGTTCGGCGCGGTCACCGCGCTGGCCCTGCTCGTGCTGTGCCAGGTCTACCTGCGCTGGGTGGTGCTCAGCGCGTACAGCCGACTGCGCAGCACGCCACGCCCGGGACGCTCGGCCGCGTTCGGGGTGACCGCGTCGGCGGCCGTGTTCGGACTCTGGGCGTCCACCTGGTTCATGGCGCTGGCGATGCTGTCGTCGTCCTATCCGACCTGGCCGACGCTCGGCATCGCGGTGGGCACCGCGGTGCTGAACCCCGTGCTGGCCGCCTGCGTCGCGTGGGGCTGCCTCTACCCGCTCGCCGGGCTGCTGCGCACCACCCGCGGCACCTGGCGCGCCTGGCTCACCGGGGTCGCGCTCATCGTGGCCGGTTTCCCGGCGGTGCTGCTGCCCCTGCACGCCTACCTCACCGGCCTGCTCCGGGACGGGCAGTGGTGGACCGCGTTCCTCGTGCTGGGGGCGGGGTCGGCCGCGGCCACCGCGGCCTGCGGACTCGTGCTCGGACTGTGGCGGGGCGGCCGGCGGCGGGTCGGCGAGGCGGCCGTGCTGGCGGGGGCGGCCGCGCTGACCGCCGCGCCGTTGCTGGTCGTCGAGCAGCTCGCCCACCTGGCCGTGCTGGGCTGCCCGGCGGGCGTCCTGCCACAGTGCCTGTCCCGGGTGCCGACGCCGCAGCTCAACGGGTTCGGCGGGGCGATCCTCGCGCTCGCGTCCGTGACGACGGCGCTGGCCGCGCTGGGTGCCGCCGCGGGCGCGCTGGTGGTGCACCGGCGCACCCGCACCGACGAGCCGTGCCGGCGGCACCCGGCGCTGGTCGCCGTGGCGCTGCTGCCCGCGCTGCTGTCGGTCGCCACGCTCGTGTGGACCGGCACCGGGACGTTCGTCGCGAGCACCGACTCGTTCACCAGGCTCGACGACGCCCAGGTCGCCGAGCTGGACCGGTACGCGGCGGCGATCCGGCCGGGCAGCATCACCCGGCCGACCGCCTGCGCGTACAGCGCCAACCTCTCCTACGGGGTGGGCCTGACCGAGCTGAACACCGTCTGGCTGTCCCGGCTGTCCACCGGGGCGGTCACCGCGGCGTCCTCCGACGACGCCGTGCTGCGGGCGCTGGGCGGTGAGGCGATGCGCGCGCTCCGCGCCATGGATCTGCCCCGCAACCATCGCGCCAACCGGGCCATCGGCGACTACTGCGTCATCGTCGCGGCCGCCGAGCGCGTGTACGAGACCCGCAGGGGCAAGTCGGCCGCGTCGTGATGCGGGGCCGTCAGGCAACCCTGCGGTTGTCGATCTGGTCGCGGTCCCAGCTGATGCCGAGGCCAGGAGTGCTCGGCGCGACGGCGTGACCGTCGACGACGGCCATCGGCTCCCGGGTGATCGCGCGCAGCTGCGGGATGTGTTCGAGGTAGCGGCTGGCGGGCACCGCGCAGCACAGGCTGACGTGCAGCTCCATCAGGAAGTGCGGGCACACCGCGACGTTGAACGCCTCGGCCAGGTGGGCGACCTTGAGCCACGGCGTGATGCCGCCGACGCGGGCGACGTCGACCTGCACGATGCCGGCGGCCTGGCGCTGCAGGTACTCCCGGAACTGGCCGACGGAGTACAGCGATTCGCCCACGGCCACGGGGATCGAGGTCGACCGTGCCAGCGCCTCGTGCCCGGCGACGTCGTCGGCGGGCAGTGGCTCCTCCAGCCAGGCCAGGTCGTACGGTTCGAGCAGGCGGGCCCGCCGGACGGCCTCGGCCCCGGTCAGCGACTGGTTCGCGTCGACCATCACGTCGAACGCCGGGCCCACCGCGGCGCGCAGCGCGGCGACGCGCTCGACGTCCTCGGCCGCCGAAGGCTTCCCAATCTTGATCTTCACGCCGGGCAGGCCCGCCGCCTGCGACCGTTTCGCGCCGTCGACCAGCTCGTCAGTGGACAGGTGCAGCCAGCCGCCCTCGGTGTCGTAGAGCGGGATGCGGTCCTTCGCGCCACCGGCCATCACCCACAGCGGCAGGCCCGCCGAGCGGCACCGCCAGTCCCACAGCGCGGTGTCGGCCGCCGCCAGCGCCAGCGAGGTGATCGCGCCGACCGTGGTCGCGCGGGTGGCGGCGAACAGGTCGTGCCAGACCGCCTCGACCCGGCGCGCGTCGGCGCCGAGCAGGCGCGGCAGCAGGTGGTCGCGCAGCATCGCCAGGACGGCGGTGCCGCCGGTGCCGATGGTGTACGTATAACCGGTGCCCGAGCCGCCGTCGGCGGTCGCGATCTCGACGAACACCGTCTCCTGCTTGAGGAACGCCTGCACCGCGTCGGTGCGTACCGTCTCCACCTCGACGTCGACCAGGTAAGCCTGCGCGTGCGTGATCGTGCTCATGCGATGCCGCCCTCTTGCCCGCGTACGGGCCGGAGACTCCGGGTGGGACTCCGCCATGCTGCGCACGATGATCACGGCTGTCAAGGGGGCGGCCTGCCCGCAGGACGCGGGGCAGAGCGGGGGTGGGAGGCTGGGCAGGACGGATGGAGTGGGGGCGGGCATGGGACGGCAGACGCGGTGGGTGACCGAGACCGCGAGCGGGCACGCGCAGCGGATGGCAGACCGGTTCCGGCAGATGGCGGCGGCGGGTCATGACCTCGCGGGTGAGGCGCGGACGCTCGATGCGATGATCGCGCCCGGCTCCACGGTGCTCGACGCGGGCTGTGGCAGCGGGCGGGTCGGGGCCGCGCTGGCCGAACGCGGCCACACCGTGCTCGGCGTCGACGCCGACGCGACCCTGATCGAGGCGGCCCGCCAGGACTTCCCGGACATCGAGTGGGTCGTCGGCGACCTCACCGAACTCGACCTGCGCGCGCACGGGCAGCCCCGGCTGTTCGACGCCGCGATCCTGGCCGGCAACGTCATGCTCTACCTCGCCCCGGACACCGAGGCCGAGGTGCTGTGCCAGGTCGCCGCGCATGTGCGGCCCGACGGCCCGGTGGTGGTCGGCTTCGGCACCGGGCGCGGCTACGACCTGTCCGACTTCGACGCCCACGCCGCCGGCGCCGGGCTGGTCCTGGAGCACCGCTTCGCGACGTGGGACCTGCGGCCGTGGCGCGAGGACGCCGACTTCGCGGTGACGGTGCTGCGCCGGCCTGCCTGACCCGCCCGGTCGGCTCAGGCCGTGCCGGCCCGCTTGGCCTGCCACTTCTCGACCAGGGCGGCGATCTCCTCCTGCAGGAACAGGAAGAACTCCGTCATCTCCGTGATGCGGGCGCCGGCCGCGGTGGCCGCGCCGACCGCCGCGACACCCTCGCCCATCACGTCGGCCACCTGCTTGTAGACGCCGCCCTTGGCGACGCTGGCCATGTACCAGGAGTTGCCGACCGCGCGGTAGCGGGTGCTGCGGGAACCGGGCACCGGCTCCCGCAGCACCAGTCCGACCTGGACCAGGTAGCGCACGGCCTCGGAGGCGGCGGCAGGACTGACCCCGAGCCATGCGCCGAGCTGGGCGGCGGTCAGCACGCCGTCCTCGGCGACCGTCAGCGCGCCGAGCACGCGCGCCGGCATCCGGGGGAAGCCGAGGTCGTTGAGCGTCATCGCCAGGTGCTCGACGAACCGCCGTACGGCTTCCTCGTCACGTTCTGCCATCCGCACATCCTCCAACACCGGGGCCGCCCGACGATCAGGTGGCCAGGTCGCGCCGCCGGAACAGGGCCATACCCGCCGCCGTCAGGGCGACCGCGACCGCCGTCAGCGCCAGCAGCGGCGTGGCCGACGGGTCGACCGCCGGGATCGCCGGCACGTGCGTGAACGGGGACAGGTCGCGGACCACCTGCGGCAGGCCGAACAGGTCGCCGAACAGGCCGAAGGCGATGCTCAGCACGAGCATCCCCCAGGCCGCGCCGACCGCGAGCCGTGGCAGGCCGCCGAACGCCAGCACCACCACGCCCGCCACGACCAGCGCCGCGGGAAGCTGGGCCAGCCCGGCTCCGGCCAGCGTCAGCACTCCCACGTCACCGCCGGAGGCGGCGTCGGCGAGCCCGGTGAACGCGCCGGCCAGCACCAGCATCACCGCCGCGCCGACGACGGTGCATGCCACGTGCGAACCCACCCAGCGGACCCGGCCGACCGCCGTGGACAGCACCGCCTCGGCGGTGCCGCCGACCTCCTCCGAACGCAGCCGCAGCAGCGCCTGGATGACGAAACCCGCGGCGAGGGCGCCGTAGGTGTTCATCATCGCGGCGAAGAAGATCGCGACCAGGTCGGGTCCGCCGTTGCCGGCGAGCCCTTCCATCATCTCGACCACTCCGGCGTTCGTGCCCAGAGCGTCCTTCACCGTGTTGCCCAGCGAGCCGATGCCCAGGCCGAACACCGCGCCGCCGATCACCCAGCCGATGGTGGAGCCCTTGTTGAGCCGCCAGGCCAGGCCCAGCGGGCTGCGCAGGCCGCGCGAGGCGTGGGCCGGTCCGGGCCGGTCGGGGATCAATCCGGCACCCAGGTCCCGGCGGTCGACGAGCACGAACGCGACGGCCACGCACACCGCGAACAGGGCGAGCGGCAGCGCCAGCACCCACCAGCGCTCCTGCCCGTACGGGCGGACCAGCGCGCCCCAGCCCAGCGGCGACAGCCAGGACAGCCAGTTCGGGGTGACGGTGAGGCCGTCGGCGGACCGCTCGCCGAGCGCGTCGCCGATGCCGCGGACCAGGTAGAAGACGCCGACCGTGGAGGCCGCGAAGCCGTTGGCGGCGCGTGCGCCCTGGAAGAGTTGCGCGGCGATCCCGGCGATCCCGGCGAACGCCAGCCCCGTCACGGTGGACGCGGCCCCGAACGCGACCGCGCCCTCGGCGGCCAGGCCGCCCGACAGGATGGTGAGGGTCATCGCCGCGCCGAACAGCACATTGGCGGCGAAGACCAGGACCAGTGCCGCGGTGAGCGGGGCGTGGCGGCCCACCGCGCCGGCCCCGATCAGCTCGGCGCGGCCGGTCTCCTCGTTCTGCCGGGTGTGCCGGACCACCGCGAAGGTACTCATCAGCGCGACGACCACCAGGATCGAGGCGAGGTTGCGGAAGTTGACCAGGGCGCCGAGGTCGGAGCCGACCGGCACGCCGCGCATCACCAGCACGGCCGGGCTGGAACCCGCGCCCTGCAGCGCGGTGATCCGCGACGCCTCGGTCGGGAACTCGCTCGCGACGGCGCTGGTGCCGGCCGACATGAGCCCGGCCGAGGCGATGATCCAGATCGGCAGCTGGATCCGGTCCCGCCGGGCGGCGAGGCGGACCAGCCGGCCGGTGCCCGCGTAAGCACTCACCGGGACGCCCCGATCTCGGCCGGTTCCTGGCCGTAGTGGCGCATGAACAGCTCCTCCAGCGTCGGCGGCTGGCTGGTCAGCGCTCGTACGTCGAACGTCGCGAGGTGTGCGAGCACGGCGGGCAGCGCGGTCGAGTCGACGTCGAAGCGGGCCCGGGTGGTGTCGGCCTCCAGGTCGTGCACGCCGGGCAGCCCGGCCAGGCCGGTGAGCGGCTCGCCGGCCTCCACGGTGATCGTGGTCCGGGTGAGGTGGCGCAGCTCGGACAGGGTGCCGGACTCGACGGTGACGCCCTCGCGGATGATGCTCACCCGCGAACACAGCGCCTCGACCTCGGAGAAGATGTGGCTGGACAGCAGCACCGTGGCGCCCTTGGCGGTCACCTCGCGCACGGTCTGCTGGAACGCGGCCTCCATGAGCGGGTCCAGGCCCGAGGTCGGTTCGTCGAGCACGAACAGTTCGACGTCGGAGGAGAAGGCGGCGACCAGCGCGACCTTCTGCCGGTTGCCCTTGGAGTAGGTGCGGCAGCGCTTGGTCGGGTCGAGCTGGAAGCGCTCCTCGAGCTCCTTGCGGCGGGCGGGGTTCAGCCCGCCGCGCAGGTCGCCGAACAGGTCGATGGCCTCGCCGCCGGTCAGGTTGGGCCACAGGTTGACGTCACCGGGCACGTAGGCCAGGCGGCGGTGCAGGGCGACGGCGTCGCGCCAGGGGTCCCCGCCGAGCACCTGGACCTCGCCCGCGTCGGCGCGAAGCATGCCCAGCAGCACCCGGATGGTGGTCGATTTCCCGGCGCCGTTCGGCCCGAGCAGGCCGTGCACCTCGCCGGTGGCGACGGTCAGGTCCAGGCCGTTGAGAGCGCGGCTGCGCCCGAACGCCTTGGTCAGACCGGTCGCGGAGATCGCGTAAGTCATGCTTCGGAACGTACGCTCTTTTCACAACTTCGTGAAGATTCTGGAGCGTCAGGATTTCGTAGTGATGACCGCTCGGGGCTTGACGGGCGCCCTGCGCTGCACTCCGGCAGTCAGCGCTCGTCGTGGCCGTCCGGTCCGGGGCGGTGCAGCCCCTCGGTGAACGCGCGGTCGGCGGCCGCGGCCTCCGCCGCGGTCAGGCCCGGCGGGGGTGGCACCGCGGGCAGGTTGAGCACCATCGTCAGGCCGCCGCCGGGGGTCGTCTCCGGCAGCAGTGTCCCGCCCATCGCCTCGATCAGCCCTCGGGACAGGGCCAGCCCCAGCCCCACCCCCGACTCGTTGCTGCGGTCGCCGAGCCGCTGGAACGGCAGGAAGACCTGATCGCGCTGCTCCTCGGGAATGCCCGGACCGTGGTCGATGACCCGGAGCTCGACCAGGTCGCCGTGTTCGCTGGCGGTGACGAGCGGTGGGCGGTCCGGCGGGCTGAACCGCAGCGCGTTGCTGACGACGTTCACCAGCACCCGCTGCAGCAGTCCCGGGTCGGCGCGCACGGCCGACAGGTCGTCGGGTATCCGGACACCGACCCCGCGCCCCGGCGGGCCGAGCTCGTCCAGCGCCGACGGGACGGCCTCGTCCAGCCACACGTCGACGGCCGTGATCCCGAGCGCGCCCGCCTGCAGCCGGCTCATGTCCAGCAGGTTGTCGACCAGTCGGGTGAGCCGGTCCAGCGACTCGGCGGCGGTCGCCAGCAACTCCCGCTTGTCCTCCTCGCTGAACTCGACGTCCTGGCTGCGTAGCCCGGCCACCGCGGCGACCGCCGAGGCCAGCGGCGTACGCAGGTCGTGGCTGACCGCGGCGAGCAGCGCCGTACGCAGCTTGTCGGCCTCCTCCAGCGGCTTGGCCTTGGCCGCCTCCTCGGCCAGGCGCTCCTGGCGCAGCGCCACCGCCGCCTGGGCCGCGAACGCCTCGATGATCCGCCGGTCGGCCGCCGCCGGTGCCGGGCCGCGCAGCACGAGGGTGACCTGCTCGTCGACGGGCACGACGGTGTCGCCCTGCGCCGGGGTGAAGCACGGCGCGCCGCCGACGGTCGCGGCGACCCGCCAGGCGGCGGGGTCACCCTGGCAGTCAGGGCCGTGCGGTCCGTCCCCGCGGCGTTCGAGCACGGTCACCGCGTCGAGCTGGAAGGTCTCGCGCAGGTTCTCCAGCAGTGCCTGCAGCGGCCGGGCGCCGCGGAGCACGCTGCCCGCCACCGTGGCGAGCGTGCCCGCGTCGGCGGACGCGCGGGCGGCCTCGCGGGTGCGCCGCGCCGCCAGGTCGACCACCGCGCTGACCGCGGCGGCTACCAGGATGAACACGACCAGGGCCAGCACGTTCTCGCGTTGGGCGATGGTGAACGTGTGCACGGGCGGGGTGAAGAAGAAGTTCAGCAGCACCGAGGCCGCCACGGCGGCCAGCAGCGCCGGCCACAGCCCGCCCACCAGGGCGACGGCGATCACCGCGGCGAGGTACAGCAGGATGTCGCTGGCCAGCGAGAGGTCGTTGCGCAAGCCGAACAGCACCAGCGTCAGCAGCGGCATCCCGGCCACGGCCAGGGCGAACCCCGCCGTCCTGCGACGCGGGGACAGCGCCGACATGCCGGCGCCGAAGACCGGCCGCTTGCCGCGGCCGCTGTGCTCGTGCGACACCAGATGCACATCGATCGGGCCGGACAGCGCGGTCGCGGTGACCCCGACACCGGGCGAGAGGATCTGCGCGAACCGGCCGCGGCGGCTGGCGCCCAGCACGAGCTGGGTGGCGTTGACGCCCCGGGCGAAGTCGAGCATCGCGCGCGGGACGTCGCTGCCGACCACCTGGTGATACGTGCCGCCAAGGCTCTCCACGAGCAGGCGGTGCTTGGCCAGCAGGGCCGGGTCGGCCCCGGCGAGCCCGTCGGAGCGCGCCACGTGCAGCGCGAGCAGGTCGGCGCCCTTGCTCCGGCCGGCGATGCGGGCCGCCCGGCGGATCAGGGTCTCGCCTTCGGGTCCGCCGGTCACCGCGACGACCACCCGCTCGCGGGTCTCCCAGGTCTTGGCGATGTCGTGGTCGGCGCGGTAGCGGTCCAGCTGGTCGTCCACCTTGTCGGCCAGCCACAGCAGCGCCAGCTCGCGCAGGGCGGTGAGGTTGCCGACCCGGAAGTAGTTGCCGAGCGCCGCGTCGATCTTCTCCGCGCCGTAGACGTTGCCGTGGGCCATCCGCCGGCGCAGCGCCTCCGGCGTCATGTCGACCAGCTCGACCTGGTCGGCCTGGCGCACGACCTGATCGGGCACGGTCTCCCGCTGCACGATGCCGGTGATCTGCTCGACGACGTCGTTGAGCGACTCCAGGTGCTGGATGTTCACCGTCGACAGCACGTTGATCCCGGCGTCGAGCAGCTCCTGGATGTCCTGCCAGCGCTTGCCGTTGCGGCTGCCGGGCACGTTGGTGTGGGCCAGCTCGTCGACCACCACCACCTGCGGCGCGCGGGCCACCACCGCGTCGACGTCCATCTCGGTGAAGGACGCCCCGCGATACTCGACCTGCTTGCGGGGCACGATTTCGAGGCCGTCGAGCATGTCGGCGGTGCGCTGGCGGCCGTGGGTCTCCACCAGGCCCACCACGACGTCGGTGCCACGCTCGCGGCGGCGCTGCGCCTCCTCCAGCATGGCGTACGTCTTGCCGACGCCGGGCGCGGCGCCCAGGTAGATGCGCAGCTGTCCACGTGCCATAACCGCGATCATCCCGCATCGGCGGCGGCGAGTAGGCGGTGACCACCGAGCCGCGCTCAGACCGCCGGTTCGTCGTACGGCACGAACCGGTAGCCCATGCCCGGTTCGGTGAGCAGCTGACGCGGGTGCGCGGCGTCGTCCTCGAGCTTGCGCCGCAGCTGGGCCATGTACTGGCGCAGGTAGTTCGTCTCCGTGGCGTACTGCGGCCCCCACACCTCCTGCAGCAGCTGCCGCTGGCTGACCAGCTTGCCCGGGTTGCGCACCAGGGCGCTGAGCAGGTGCCATTCGGTCGGGGTCAGCCGTATGTCACCGCCGCCGGCCGTCGGGCGCACCTGGTGGTTGCCGACATCGACGGTGTGCCTGCCGATGCGCACGACGCTCTGCGCCTCCGGCGACGCGGAGTGCCGGCGGGTCACCGCGCGGATGCGCGCCAGCAGCTCGTCCACGCCGAACGGCTTGGTGATGTAGTCGTCGGCCCCGGCGTCCAGCGCCTCGACCTTGTCCTCGCTGCCGGTGCGCCCGGACAGCACGATGATCGGCGCCGCGGACCAGCCGCGCAGGCCGCGGATCACCTCGACGCCGTCCATGTCGGGCAGGCCGAGGTCGAGCACCACCACGTCGGGGTGGTACGACCCCGCGGCGCGCAGCGCGTTCGCGCCGTCCGGGGCCAGCTCGACGTCGTAACCGCGAGCGCGCAGGTTGATCCGCAGCGCGCGCAGGATCTGCGGCTCGTCGTCCACGATCAGGATCTTCGTCATGCCGCTCCGGCCCCCTCCCCCGCCATGACCGCCGGGGCCGTCTCCTGGGCTTGCGCCACGGGCAGCGACAGCACCATGGTCAGGCCGCCGCCGGGAGTGACCTCCGGGACGAGCGTACCGTCCATGGCCTCGCTCAGGCCCCGGGCCAGCGCCAGTCCCAACCCGACACCGGTGTCGTTGCTGCGGTCGCCGGACCGCTGGAACGGCAGGAACACCCGGTCCCACTCCGTCTCGGGAATGCCTGGCCCGTGGTCGACGATGCGCAGTTCCACGCGCCCGGCATGCTCACTGGCCTTGACCAGGGGCGGCCGGTCGGACGGGCTGTAACGCAGCGCGTTGCCGATCACGTTGACCAGGACCCGCTCCAGCAGCCCGGGATCGGCGACGACCGCGGGCAGGTCGGCCGGGATGCGCATGCGCACCGTACGGCCGCTGTCGCCGAGCTCGTCCAGCGCGTGCGGCACGACCTCCTCGACGCCCATCGGCCGCGGGGTCGCGCCGAGCACACCGGCCTGCAGCCGGCTCATGTCGAGCAGGTTCTCCACCAGCCGGTTCAGCCGGTCCAGCGACTCGGCGGCGGTGGCCAGCAGCTCCGCCCGGTCGGCCTCGTCGAAGTCGATCTCGTCGCTGACCAGGCTGTCCACTGCGGCCTTCGCCGACGCTAGCGGCGTACGCAGATCGTGGCTGACCGCCGCGAGCAGCGCGGTCCGCATCCGGTCGGCGGCGGCCAGCGGCAGCGCGGCAGCCGCCTGCTCGGCGAGGCGCTCGTGGCGCAGCGCCAGCGCGGCCTGCGACGCGAACGCCTCCAGGATGCGCCGGTCGGCCGCGGCCAGTGGCTGCCCGCGCAGCACCAGCGTGAGGTCGTCGCTGACGGGCACGTCGGTGTCGGCCTCGTTGGGCGCGAAGCACGGCTGGCCGCCGATCGTGGCGACCACCCGCCACGAGCCCACCTCGTGGCGGCGCTCCGGGCCGTGGCCGGCGCCCTCGCGCGCTTCGAGCAGGGTCACCGACTCCAGCCCGAAGGTCTCCTGCAGCCGCTCCAGCAGGGCGGTCAGCGGCCGGTCGCCGCGCAGCACCGAGCCCGCGACGGTGGCCAGGGTCTGCGCCTCCGCGCCGGCCAGCGCCGCCTCCCGGGTGCGCCGGGCGGCGGCGTCGACGGTCGCGCTGACCGCGATGGCCACGACCACGAACACGGCCAGGGCCAGCAGGTTCTCCCGGTCGGTGATGGTCCACCGCCCTATCGGCGGGACGAAGAAGAAGTTCAGCAGCGCGGAGCCGCCCAGCGCGGCGACGACGGCGGGCCACTTGCCGCCGACCAGCGCCACGGCCACGACCGCGGCGAGGAACAGCAGGATGTCGGTGCCGAGGTTGAGGTCGCTGACCTGGTGCAGCAGCAGGGTCAGCAGGGGCAGGCCCAGCGCGGCCAGGGCGTAGCCGGCCGAGCGGCGGTGTGCCGACAGCGCGCTGCCGGCCGGTCCGCCGAACCGGCCCCGCCCGGCTTCGTCGTGGGTGACCAGGTGCACGTCGATCGCGCCGGATTCCACGATGGTGGACACGCCGACGCCCTGGGAGAGGATCTGCGCGAAGCGGCCCCGCCTGCTGGCGCCGAGCACCAGCTGGGTCGCGTTGACGCCGCGGGCGAAGTCCAGCAGCGCCTTGGGCACGTCGGTGCCGATGACCTGGTGGTAGGTGCCGCCCATGCTCTCCACGAGGATGCGCTGCCTGGCCAGCAGCGCCGGGTCGGCGCCGGCGAGGCCGTCGTTGCGGGCCACGTGCACGGCCAGCAGGTCGGCGCCGCGGGCGCGGTCGGCGATACGGGCGGCGCGGCGGATCAGGGTCTCCCCCTCGGGCCCGCCGGTCAGCGCGACGACGACCCGCTCCCGGGCCTCCCAGGTCGCTTCGATCTTGTGCTGACTGCGGTAGCGGTCGAGCTGCTCGTCGACCTTGTCGGCCAGCCACAGCAGCGCCAGCTCGCGCAGCGCGGTGAGGTTGCCGACCCGGAAGTAGTTGCCCAGCGCGGCGTCGATCTTCTCCGGCCGGTAGACGTTGCCGTGCGCCATCCGGTGGCGCAGCGCCTCCGGGGTCATGTCGACCAGCTCGACCTGCTCGGCGCGGCGCACGACCTCATCGGGGACGGTCTCGCGCTGCGGCACGCCGGTGATGGTCTGCACGACGTCGTTGAGGGACTCCAGGTGCTGGATGTTCAGGGTCGACAGGACGTGGATGCCGGCGTCGAGCAGTTCCTGGATGTCCTGCCAGCGCTTGGCGTTGCGGCAGCCGGGCACGTTGGTGTGCGGCAGCTCGTCCACCAGCGCGACCTCGGGCCGGCGGGCGAGGATGGCGTCGACGTCCATCTCGGTGAACGTGGCGCCGCGATACTCGACGGTGCGCCGCGGCACCAGTTCGAGGTCGCCGATCATGTCGAGGGTGTGCTTGCGGCCGTGGGTCTCCACGAAGCCGACCACCACGTCCGTGCCGCGCTCGCGGCGGCGGTGCGCCTCCTCCAGCATGGCGTACGTCTTGCCGACGCCTGGTGCGGCGCCGAGATAGATCCTCAACTGGCCTCGGGACATGGCTTCCTGTCTTCGACGGGGTCCAGGGGGTTAGGAAGGGCACCTTCCGCTACGCATGGCGATGGGAAGGTGCCCTTCCTTGCACTACATGCGGTCCAGGGCCAGGTTCAGCTCCAGGACGTTGACGGCGGGTTCGCCCATGAAGCCGAGGGCGCGGCCCGTGGTGTGCTCGTCGATCAGGGCGTTGACCTTGTCAATGCTCACCCCGCGTGCCGCGGCGACGCGCTTGGCCTGCAGTTTGGCGTAGCCGACGCTGACGTGCGGGTCGAGCGAGCTGCCGCTGGCGGTGACCGCGTCGGCCGGCACGGCCGACTGCTCGGGAGCGCTGCCCCGCACGGGGACGAGCACGCCCTTGCTGTAGTCCTCGCCGAACTTGCCGCACTCGACCGGCACGCCCTGGTAGGTGGCGATGAACGGCGTCGCGGGGCAGGCCTGGTTGACGCTGACCGCCCGGGTGACCTTGCCGGTCACGCCGTCGCTGTAGAACACCCGCAGCACGGCGCCCAGACCGTCGGCGGTGCAGTACGGCCGGCTGCCGTCCACACCCTCCAGCTCACCCACGGCCTTGCTGCGCGAGCAGACCTGGGTCAGCAGCGCCTGCTTGCTGCCGTCGCCCTCCTCGGAGTTCGGGTCGAGCGCGGGGTCGCCCAGGGTGTCCTCCATGCTCTCCGGGCCGAGGTTGCTGGCCGCGGTGGCGTCCGGGTCGTATCCGGAGGCCGACGGGCGGCTCTGGAAGTACTTCGGCACCGGGTTGCCGTCGGCGTCGGTGAACGACTGGCCGATGAGCGAGCTGCCCACGGGCTTGCCGCTCACCTCGATCAGCGAGCCGTCCGCCTTGTCGCGCAGCCCCGGGATCTGCGCGACCCCGAGGATGAGCAGCGGGTAGAGCAGTCCGGTCAGCACGGTGAAGAGGACCACGGCCCGCAGTGCGGCGAGGTGCTGGGAGATCCAACTGGGAATGCGCATCACGAGATCCCTGGGATGAGCGAGATGATCATGTCAATGATCTTGATACCGATGAAGGGTGCGATGATGCCGCCGAGGCCGTAGATCCACAGGTTGCGGGTCAGCAGCTTGCTCGCGCTGCTCGGCGTGTAGCGCACGCCGCGCAGAGCCAGCGGGATCAGCACGATGATGATCAGCGCGTTGAAGATGACCGCCGACAGGATCGCCGACTCGGGGCTGGACAGCCGCATGATGTTCAGCTTGTCCAGGCTCGGGTACACCACCGCGAACATCGCGGGGATGATCGCGAAGTACTTGGCGATGTCGTTGGCGATGGAGAACGTCGTCAGCGCGCCGCGGGTGATCAGCAACTGCTTGCCGATCTCCACGATCTCGATCAGCTTGGTGGGGTCGCTGTCGAGGTCGACCATGTTGCCGGCCTCTTTCGCGGCCGAGGTGCCGGTGTTCATGGCCACGCCGACGTCGGCCTGCGCGAGCGCCGGAGCGTCGTTGGTGCCGTCGCCGGTCATCGCGACCAGCCGACCGCCCTCCTGCTCCTTGCGGATCAGGGCGAGCTTGTCCTCCGGCGTCGCCTCGGCCAGGAAGTCGTCGACCCCGGCCTCGTCGGCGATGGCCTTCGCGGTCAGCGGGTTGTCACCCGTGATCATGACCGTACGGATGCCCATCCGGCGCATCTCGGCGAAGCGCTCCCGCATGCCCGACTTGACGACGTCCTTGAGGTGGATCACGCCGAGCGCCCGGGCCGGCTGGCCGTCGATGTGCTCGGCGACCACCAGCGGCGTGCCGCCCTGGCCGGAGATGGCGTCCACGGCGGGGCCGACGTCGTCGGACGGGTGGCCGCCGTTGTCCCGGACCCACTTCATGACCGCCGAGGACGCGCCCTTGCGGACGTGCCGGACCGTGCCACCGTTGCCGCCGCTTGCGGGGCTCGCCGGCGCACTCCTCGCGACGGCGGTCCCGTCCTCGGTCAGGTCGACCCCGGACATGCGGGTCTGCGCGGTGAACGGGATGAAGGTGGCGTGCGGCATGACGCCCTCCTCGCGGGCCCGCAGGCCGTACTGCTCCTTGGCGAGCACCACGATCGAGCGGCCCTCGGGCGTCTCGTCGGCCAGGCTCGACAGCTGCGCGGCGTCGGCCAGCGCCTCCTCGGAGACGCCCGCGGCAGGCAGGAACTTCCACGCCTGGCGGTTGCCGAGCGTGATCGTGCCGGTCTTGTCCAGCAGCAGGGTGTTGACGTCGCCCGCGGCCTCGACGGCACGTCCGCTCATGGCCAGCACGTTGCGCTGCACCAGCCGGTCCATGCCGGCGATGCCGATCGCGGACAGCAGCGCGCCGATGGTGGTCGGGATGAGGCAGACCAGCAGCGAGACGAGCACAATGCCGCTGATGCCGTTCGGGCCGAAGGACGCGGTGTCCAGGGCGGCGCCCTGCCAGTTCTTGGCGTAGATCGCCATCGGCTGCAGGGTGACCACGGCCAGCAGGAAGATGATCGTGAGCGCGGCCAGCAGGATGTTGAGCGCGATCTCGTTCGGGGTCTTCTGCCGGTTCGCGCCCTCGACCAGGCCGATCATCCGGTCGATGAAGCTCTCGCCGGGCTTCTGGGTGATCTTCACGACGATCCGGTCGGACAGCACCTTGGTGCCGCCGGTGACCGCGCTGCGGTCGCCGCCGGACTCCCGGATGACCGGGGCCGACTCGCCGGTGATCGCCGACTCGTCGACGCTGGCGATGCCCTCGATCACGTCACCGTCGCCGGGGATGATCTGGCCCGCCTCGACGACGACGATGTCGCCCTGGGCCAGTTCGGCCGCCGCGACGGACTCCTCACGGAACTGCGTGGCCTGGGCGCCCTCGGACCAGCCGATCAGGCGGCGGGCCATGGTGTCCTTCTTGGCCTTGCGCAGCGTGTCGGCCTGGGCCTTGCCCCGGCCCTCGGCCACGGCCTCCGCCAGGTTCGCGAAGATCACGGTCAGCCACAGCCAGATCGTGATCGCCCAGGCGAACCAGGACGGCTGCGTGATCGCCAGGATGGTGGTGAACACGGCGCCGACCTCGACGATCAGCATGACCGGGTTGCGCCACAGGGTGGCCGGGTTCAGCTTGCGCACGGCGTCGGGCAGCGAGCGCCACAGCTGCTTCGGGTCGAGCAGCCCGCCACCGACCCGCTTGGGCTCCTGCCGCGGCTGCGGCTGGGTGGATGCCACTGATGTGACAGTCATTTCTAGTCCTTGTCTGTTTCTGCGGCCGTGCTCACAGGCCCTCGGCCAGCGGGCCGAGCGCGAGCGCGGGCAGGAAGGTCAGGGCGATCAGGATCACCACGACGCCGACGACCATGCCGATGAACAGCGGCTTGTGCGTGGGCAGCGTGCCCTCCGAGGCCGGCACCGGCTTCTGCCGCGCCAGCGAGCCGGCCAGACCGAGCACGAAGATGATCGGCAGGAACCGGCCGAGCAGCATGGCCAGCCCCAGCGCGGTGTCCCACCACGGCGTGTTGACCGTGATGCCGGCGAAGGCCGAGCCGTTGTTGTTGGCCGCCGACGTGAACGCGTAGACCACCTCGGAGAAGCCGTGCGGGCCGACGTTGAGCTGGGTCTTCCAATTGCCCGTGGCCATCGCGGCGGCGACGCCTGTCAGCACGAGTGCGGGGGTGGTCAGGAAGTACAGCGACGCGAACTTGATCTCACGAGCGCCGATCTTCTTACCGATGTACTCGGGGGTGCGGCCCACCATCAGACCCGCCACGAACACCGTGATCACCGCGATGATCAGCATGCCGTACAGGCCCGCGCCGACACCGCCGGGCGCGACCTCGCCGAGCATCATGTTGATGATCGGCATCATGCCGCCGAGCGCGGTGTAGGAGTCGTGGAACGAGTTCACGGCGCCGGTCGAGGTGAGCGTCGTCGCCGCGGCGAAGGTCGCCGAGTCGGAGACGCCGAACCGGATGTCCTTGCCCTCCAGCGCCGCACCCACGGCCTGCGGGACCGTGCCGGCGTGCTGCAGCTCGAAGACGTTGGTCAGCGCGATGCTGGCGATGGCGATGGTCGCCATCACGGCCAGGATCGCGTAGCCCTGCCGGTTGTCACCGACCATCCGGCCGAACACCCGCGGCAGCGCGAACGGGATGCAGAAGATCAGGAAGAGCTGCAGCCAGTTGGTCCACGTGGTCGGGTTCTCGAACGGGTGCGCCGAGTTGACGTTGTAGAAGCCGCCGCCGTTGGTGCCCAGCTCCTTGATCGCCTCCTGGGAGGCCACCGGACCGCCGGTGATGTGCTGCTGCGCACCGGTCAGCGTGTCGATCATCGTGCCGTCGCCCAGGCTCTGCACCACGCCGCCGATGACCAGCAGGACCGCCCCGACCACCGCGATCGGCAGCAGGATGCGCAGCGTGATCCGGGTCAGGTCGACCCAGAAGTTGCCCAGCTGCTCGGACTTGCGCCGGGCGAAGCCGCGCACCAGCGCCACCGCCACCGCGATGCCCACCGCCGCGGAGACGAAGTTCTGCACCGCGAGACCGGCCATCTGCACGAAGTGCGTCATGGTGGACTCGCCCGAGTAGGCCTGCCAGTTCGTGTTGGTCACGAAGCTGACGGCCGTGTTCCAGGCCAGGTGCGGGAAGACCCGCTCGTCGATCGAGGTCGCGAAGTCCGGGACCTTGAAGATCAGATCCTGCAGGCGCAGGAACGCGTACAGGAACAGGATCGAGATCAGCGAGAAGGCAAGAACGCTGCGGGCGTACACACCCCAGGACTGCTCGGCGTTCGGATCGACGCCGAGCACCTTGTAGATACCGCGCTCGACGCGGCCGTGGCGCTCCGCGGCGACCACACGGAACATGTAGTCACCGAGGTAGCGGTACGCGACCGCCAGCGCCACGATGAGCGAGAGGATGAAGACCACTCCCGCGGCTGTCGTACTCATCTGAGGACAACTCTCCGAATCGTCAGAACTTCTCAGGGAACAGCAGGGCGAAGACCAGGAAGACCGCCAGTGCGCAGGCGATCACCAAGCCGACCAGGTTGGCAGTCACAGTCGCTCCGCTCCTCGTACGACGAGAGCGAGCACTGCGAACAGACCCACCGTGAGCAGCACGTAAGCCAGGTCAGCCACCGTGCGCCTCCTATCGAGTGTGTGTTTGCGGCATTTGCCCGTATTCTGCTCCGCCCGGCACCAGCCGGTGATCGGAACGGACGCAATCAAACTCCGGAAAACAGCCCAGGTGAGCGCTCTTGACGTCATCGCTACGGACGCCCCGACGTTCTTGACGCGGCTTTGACGCGCCTGTGACCGCCGCCTCGACCAGGGTCTGCTCCAGCGCGTGCCGGATCCAGCGCTGCCCCAGCCCCAGCCCCAGCGCCAGGCCGAACACGGCGAGGTTCCACAGGGTGGTGACGCCGCTCCAGGTGAGCTCGCCGTACTGGTTCACCAGGAACCCGTCGAACAGCAGGAAGCCGATGAGCGCGGTGACCAGCGCCGCGCGGGTGTCGGCGACCAGCGCCGCGTACCCGCCGACGGCGAGCGCCGCCAGGACCAGGCGGGCGTCGGGATCACCGACACCGGCCGCGATGACCGCCGTCGCAGCGGCCACCACGACCGCGCCGAGCGCGAGGTTGATGCCGAACGGGGTCCGGCGGCCGGCCTCTTCCGGCGTGCTCCGTGACTGCTGACGCATGACGCCCTCCCCAGAGGGATCGATCGACGGCGGTCGGGGTGACCGCGCCGATCAATACAAACGTCCGCCGTGGCGGCCCTGCAGCGTTCTTGACGGGATCGCTACGGGCCGCCGGACCATCTTGACGCGGCGTTTACACCGTGGGCATGCCGTCACCGCAGGGTGACGAGCACGCCCACGACGCAGGCCAGCAGCAGCGCCGCCTGGACGATCACGATGGCACGCGCGGCGGCGCGGTCGGCGCGGGCCGCGTGAGGGTGCAGAGCCCGGCCGAGGATGTGGCGGCGGGTGAAGCGGGCAGACATGCGCCGAACACTGCCCCGCCGCAAGGCGATCGGTAACCCGCCTTGACACGATCATGACGCGGCACAGTCCAACCTCGACGCCGCGTTGACACCCGCCTGCGTCGCTCCCGGTCGTCGGCCCGCACCCGGTCTACATTTAGGTTTGTTTCTAGTAATGTGACCGGCATGGCGGAAGCGCTGATCCTGGGACCTGCCGACCCCGCGTACGCCGACACGGTGCGGGCGCTCAACCGCCGCTTCACCGGCAAGCCGGACGAGGTGCACCGGGTGCACGACACCGGCCAGGTCGTCGCGGCCGTGGCCCGGGCCGTGCACACCGGACGCCGCATCGCGGTGCGCGGCGGCGGCCACTGCTACGAGGGTTTCGTCGCCGACCCCGAGGTGTCCCTGCTGCTCGACCTGTCCGGGCTGGCCTCGGTCGAGTGGGACGAGGCACGGGGGGCGTTCGCGATCGGAGCCGGGGCCACCCTGGGGGCTGTCTACCGGACGCTGTTCAAGAACTGGGGCGTCACCGTCCCTGGCGGGTCCTGCCACAGCGTCGGCGTGGGCGGGCACTTCACCGGCGGCGGATACGGCGTGCTGTCGCGGCGGCACGGCCTCACCGTCGACCACCTGCACGCGGTCGAGGTGGTCGTCGTCGGCGCGGACGGCGCGGTGCGCGCCGTCGTGGCGACCGCCGATCCGGCCGACCCCCACCACGACCTGTGGTGGGCGCACACCGGCGGCGGTGGCGGCACGTTCGGCGTGGTCACCCGCTTCTGGCTGCGCTCGGGTGGGACGAGCCCGGACAAGGCGCTGCCCGCTCCCCCGGCCGAGGTCTGGCTGCACGCGGTGACCTGGCCCTGGGCGAGCCTCGACCGTGACGGCTTCGATCTGCTGCTGGACAACTTCGGCAGGTGGCACGAGCGGCACGCCGCCTCGGACGACCCGTACGCGGGCCTGGCCGCCGCGCTGCTGGTGCCGACCCGGGCCGCGGCGGGGATCAGCCTGCGCACCACGATGGACGCGACCGCGCCCGACGCCGAGCAGTTGCTGCGTGCCTTCGTCGCCGAGGTCGGCGCGGGGGTGACGCCCGCCGGGCCGATGACCCGTGACAGCGGCAAGGCCGCCGCGCTGCCCGACGCGGCCGCGCCGCGGCGGCTGCGCTGGCAGTGGGCCAACCAGCTCGCCGCGGGCAGCGACCTGGGGCTGCGGGCCAAGTACAAGTCGGCGTTCCTGCGGCGCGGGTTCACCCCGACGCAGCGGGCGGCGATCCGGGCGTCGCTGGAGTACGCGCACCCGGACGCGCAGCTGCAGCTCGACTCGTTCGGCGGAGCGATCAACGACGTCGCGCCCGACGCGACGGCATACCCGCACCGTGACAGCGTGCTCAAGGCGCAGTGGCAGGTGTACTGGGCCGACCCGGCCGACGACGACCGGCACCTGGACTGGATCAGGTCGTCGTATCGCGAGGTGTTCGCCGACCGGGGCGGTGTGCCGGTGGCCGACGCCCAGCTCGACGGCTGCTACGTCAACTATCCGGATGCCGACCTGTCCGACCCGGACTGGAACTCGTCCACGACGCCGTGGACCGAGCTGTACTTCGGCGCGAACTACGCCCGGTTGCAGCAGGTCAAGGCCCGCTGGGACCCGACGGACACGTTCCGGCACGCGCAGTCCGTGCGCCTGCCCTGACAGCAGGCGCACGGGATCCGCCTACTTCAGCTTCGCGTCCAGCGCGTCGATCAGCGCCTTCTGGAACTTGTCGTACTCGTTGAGGTCGAACGGCCAGCGCCACAGTTCGAGCTGGATGCCCTGGGCGGCGATGCGCAGCGCCTGGTTGTTCGACATCTCCTTGGGCGCGAACCCGATGAACTGGGTGTAGTAGCCGCTCATCTCGGCCAGCCGGTCGGCCGCGCTCTTCGACCCGACCACCGCCGACGTGCCGGTGCGGGCCCGGAACGGCACCGGCTCCAGCACCACCTTCTCCGCCTTGAAATGCCGCCCGTCGATGATCATCCCATGGGCCTTGGCCCGGACGTAGTCCCACAGGTGCTGGCCCACCGGCAGGTCCTTGAGCCGGGTCAGGTCGTCGAGGTTGGAGATCGACTTGGATTCGAACACGGCCAGCACCCAGACCCGGCCGTCCGGGTGCACCGAGACCACCAGCAGGTCACCGAGCTGCTTGCCCTGGCCGTCGGCGACCCCGCCGACCAGCTGCACCTTGCCCCACTTCTTGGCCAGCTTCTCCGAGGCCCGCAGCCGCACCTTGTCCAGCGCCTTCACCATGTCCTCCAGCTCCGGCATCGACCGGGCCAGCCGCTCCACGATCAGGCCGCGCAGCGACTGCGGGCTCATCTCGCCGCGGCCCATCGCCTGGGCCACGATGTCGGCGAAGGTGGCCCGCTCCACTCCGGTGAGGATGGTCGGGTAGCGGGACAGAAAGCGGTCGTAGAGCTTCAGCGCCTCGGACACCACCGCGCCGGTGATCACCTTGACGAGCCGCTCCAGGTCGCGCATTCCCGCGGCGGCCAGCGCCCGCGGCGCGGCCCGGATCTCGTACCGGGCCACCTCCTTGCCGAAGATCTGCAGGCTGAGCCGCTTCACCTTCTTGGCGAACTTCGTGCCGTGCCCGAGTTTGATCAGCGACACCACTTTGCTCACGGCGCCGCCTCCGCCTCGTCGTAGGACACCTCCAGCGCCTCGCCGAGGGCGAAGCTGTCCGGCTCGCAGAAGGCTCGGATCAGCTCCAGCGCGATCCGGCCGACCAGGCGGCCCAGGTGGCGGCCGGACGCGGTGGCGTCCGGTGCGGTGCGCACCTGCTCCGACCACCACTCCAGGCTGGCCCGGCCGATCATGGTGGCGACGTCCTCGGCGTCGGGGATGATGTCGCGCAGCGCCTTGGCCGCCTCGACCGGGCCGACCTGGTCCAGCCAGCGGAACACCGCACCCATGCGCTGCATGGCGCGCAGCGTCTCCAGTTCCGCCTTCACCTTCGGCGACAGCCCCTGCGGCTCGTCCTCGACGATCGGGCGGACGAAGAACTCGGCCAGGCTCACCGTGACGCCGACCCCGACCAGCTTGAACAACGCCTGCAGGTCGTGCTTCCAGGCGACGGCGCCCTCCAGGAAGCCCTCGGCGAAGCCGTCCACGAAGCCGACCGTGGCCGGGATCGGATACGTGGGCGCGCTGACCATCCGCAGGTATGCCGCACCGTCGCCCCCGGCCACCGGGGGCGCCTGCGCGGTCACCGCCTGGATCAGGCCCGTGCCCAGCGCCGCCTGGTCGGCGGCGCTGAGCTGTCCGGACAGGCCTGTCACGGCCGCGGCTCGGTGAGGTGCACCGCCACGTCCACCGACGTCAGACCGCTGGCCGCCACGGCCTCACCGACCTTGCCCTGCGCCAGCAGCACGGCCGACGAGGCGGCGGTGCGGTCGGCCTCGCCCTGGGCGACGCTCTCGGTGAACGGGTCCGCCGCGGTCGTCCCGGCGAGCGTCACCTCGGTGTGCACCCCGTCCGTCGGCAGGTCCTCCGACCAGGTGCCCAGGCAGACGTGCTGCTGCACCACCTCCGGGCAGGGGTTGCCCGGTGTCAGCACCACCTCGTTCGGCCCGCCGAGGTTGGTCACCCGCCAGTCGGTCAGCTCCTTGAGCACCTTGCGGACCAGGTCCTCGATGCCGGCCGGGCCGGTGCCCTGCTGCGAGCGCAGGAAGATCCAGCGCAGCGCGATGTCCTCGTAGCCGGTGCGCACCGGCAGGAACAGCCGCGCCCAGGACGCGTTGACGAAGTCGCCGGCCGGGCGGGCCGGGTCGCGCAGGCTGCCGTCGCCGTTCCAGGTGCCCGAGTAGGTGCGGGCCGCGGCCAGCTCCCAGTCGAAGACCTGCTCCCAGACGTCCAGCTCGGCGATCTCGTCGCGGGCGTCGGCGGGGAACATCGCGTTGATGAACCGGCGCATCAGCTCCTGGGCCGGGTTGAGGCTCGCCCGGTGCGCGATGCGCCACGCCTCGAACTCGGCCAGCGCGACGGCCTCGGCGGTGGCGACCTTCGCCGCCCGCTGCGCGATCAGGGTGGCGCACTGCGCCTCCCAGGCCGCGGCCGCCTCGGCCTGCGCCTGGCTGAGCGACGTGGCGTCCGGGATGACCCGGGCCGACAGCGACACCCAGATCTGCGACGAACCGGTCAGCCGCCAGCCCGCGCCGCAGTGCACCATCTGGAAGATGGTCCGGTCGCCCGCCGAGTTCATGACCTCCCACGGATCGCCGACGGTGTACACGGCGTACCCGCGCGACGCGCCGGTCAACGTCGAACGCAGGCTGGCCTGCAGGGTCGCGATGTCGCCGTCCCACTTCATGCCGTGCGGCACGTTGATGGGCAGGGTGTAGTCGGCGCTCATGTCGCTGCCCGGCCAGCCGCCCCACTGCTTCAGCTCGGTCAGCGGCGGGTCCAGGCCGACCAGGCGCGCACCGGGCACCTCGGCGACGTTCGGCTGCGGCGGCAGCACCGCCGCCGGGACCGAGTCCCGCGCCGCCTTGAGCAGCTGCTCCCGCATCGCGGTCTCGGCGGCGTAGAAGTCGCCGGCCGGGTCCCGGACGAACGGCGTCCAGCACAACCGGACCCCGAACCGCTCGTGGGAGAACCGGATCCGCTGCAGCACCTTGTAGAAGTGCAGGTCGATCGGGGTGAACTGGTTGGGGTTGCGGATCGTGCGGCGGGCCGCGCGCTCGAACCGGTCGGACTCCGACACCCGGAACACGGTCTTGTGCACGTCACGCAGCTTCGCCACGTTCTTGCTGGTGCGGGCGGCGACCTCCTTGACCGAGTCGGTGCGGGTGTCGTTGTCGGCCTCCGTGGTGGTGTCCGACACCCCGCCGTTGACCTGCGCCTTGATGCCGTACTCGAAGCCGACCGTGCCGCCCGCGGTGAAGCCGTCGGTGCGGGTGGTGGTCATCGAGCCCGCGATCACCTCGGCATGGTCGATCGTCGATGACGACGACGTCTCGCTCTCGGTGTTGCCCTCGGTCTCCGAACTCGACTCCGAGAACACGTCGCGCTGCACGAACGAGCGCTGCTCCAGCACCACCTCCTCGGCCGGGGCCAGGCCCATGGTGTGCAGGTGCTCGCCGACCACGAAACCGGCCGGACGCAGCCGGGTGCGGTCCAGGAACAGCAGCCCGATCTCGGACCGGGCCAGGTCGAGCAGCACCTGCTCAGGCGTACGGTCCAGCACGGTGCCGGTGCTGGACCCGTCGCCCTTGGGCGGAACGTGGGTGGTGGGGCCTCTGCCGGTGCCGCCGCCCGTGCCGGTGCCGCCCGTGCCGCCCGTACCGCCGGTGCCGCCACCCGGGCCGACGATGATCGGTGCGGTGCCCTTCTGCAGCAGGTTGGCCAGTTTCAGCAGGGAGGTCGGCACGGCGGGCTCGGCCGGATCGACGCCGGGCACGCCGTGGGCCAGGCGCATCCGCATGGTCGCCTCACCCTCCGGGCCGTCCGCCCGCGTGGGCGGGACGACGGCGGAGGCGACGACGGTCTTGCCGGAGCCGCCGTGCCACTCGGCCCATTCGGCGGTGGCCTCGCCGGTGAGGCCGGCCGCCTTGGCCAGGTACACCCACTGCGCGCGGGTGAGGACGGGTCGGCCGTTGCTGCCGGTGTTGCTCAAAGCGGCGTAGCGGTAGGAGTACACGAAGCGGTCCCCGGAACCGGGCGCCCCCTGCAGTGCCTCCACCGGCACGCCGAATGTCACACGCTGAGTCATGGCAGGAGTGTGAACCCGACAGTCGTTCACATCCGTCGACGGTCGTGATTCCGACGGTCCTCCCGGCAACCTTCGATCAGCACGTCTGCGCAGCTCAGCGCGCCGCATCGACCGCCCGGCCAGTCCAGTGTGGCCGGATGGCGTACCCGATGGCCCAGGGACGACCCCAGTGTCGGGTGGTCTTCAGCGGCGACTGTGCCGGGCCTGCGCGGCACTGACGGCCGGGCGGCGACGCACGGTCGCACCCCCCGCGACCAGCCAGCCGGCCGCGCCGGTGAGCGAGCGTACGCCTGCGGCCGGGCCGAGGTCCGTCCACGGGGCGGGGCCGTCCACGGGCGGGCGCGACAGCAGCCGGTCGGCGGTCGCGGCGAACAGGGTGCTGCTCAGGCCGGTCAGCGCGACGACGCCCGCGGCCTGGTCGACGACCTGCCACGAACCGGTGCGGTCGGCCAGCGACGCCGCGGTGCGCGACCACAGCGCACCGTCCGCGACCGCGAAGAACGTGGCGTTGACGCAGCCCAGCGCCACGGTCCCGGCGGGCGCGTCACCGAGCACCGACCAATCGCGTCGCTCGGGCACCGGGTCGCGGTACACCACCTGTCCGTCGCGGGTCACCCCGAGCAGACCCAACGGCATGCCGCGGTACGCCTCCCGCGGCGAACCCAGCGCGACCAGGTCCGGAGCGGTGTCGATCTCGCGCCACGGCAGGTTCTGCCCGCACAGCTCGCGTACCCGCAGCACGCCGTCGGCCGCCGCGAACAGCAGGCCCTCGCAGGCCGCCAGCACCGCATCCGGCACGGCCGGTCCGATCAGCTCGAAGTCGACCGGCACGGGCCGCCCGAGCCGGTCGAACACGTTGCGGGTGATCCGGTCCACGACCGGGTCGCCGAGCGCGCTGCCCCAGTTCACGGTCGCGGCGGTGAACACAGTGCCCTGGCCGAGCCGGTGCACGCCCATGGTGGCGTGGCCGCCCTGCCCGTAGTGCCGCCAGTGCCGCAGGTCGGCGGTGGCCAGGATGACGAAATCGGCCGGGGCGCCGTCCCGGCCGGTGACCCGGGGCACGCCGCCGACCTCCGTGAAGTCGGCGGCGTCGGTCTCGTAGCCGAGCGCGCCTCGGCCGAACTCGTCGCCGTCGCGCAGGCCGGTGCCCGCGAACACCCAGTGCTCGGCGAAGCGGGCCCGGTAGGCCTCCTCGCGCATCTTCGGCATGTGCTCGCCCCAGGTGCCCGCCCCGCGCCGGTAGCTGACGCCGGTCAGCGCGTTCTCGGGCCGGTTGACCGGGGCGCTGGACCATTCGACGGTGACCCGCGACGGGTCGGCGGCGGCCATCGGGTCGGTGACGGCGTCGCGGTGGCAGACCATGGTGCGGCCGCCGTCCTCGAGGCGGATCTGCCACCAGCAGGTGTTCGCCGCGAAGATCGCCAGGTTGCCGCCGCGGCGCACGTACGCCTCGACATGGTCGCGCATCTCCCAGGTCCAGTACTCGTCGTGCCCGTTGACGACGAGCAGCCGGTGCCGGGCCAGCAGCTCGGGCTGGTCGTGCAGATCAAGGTTGGCGCAGTACGCCACGCGGTGGCCGCTGCCGGCCAGCCAGCGCAGCAGCCCGTGCTCCCACTCCTGCGGCGGCGGCCCCCCGCCGGGCCGGTCGAAGCTGACCCGGGCCGCCCGGGTCGGCTCCTCGGCGTAGTAGAGGCCCTGCCCCGGCTCGCCCGCCCGGTTGTAGGCCTGCCAGGTCAGGAACGGCACGGACACGAGCACGTCGGCGTCGCCGCTGCCGCGTACCACGAAGTGCGCGTCGGCGTCGGGGCCGTCGGCGACCGTCGCGGCGGCGGTGCTGCCGTCGCCGCGGAACGCGGCCCGGTACAGCGAGCTGGGCCAGTGCTCGGGCACGTCGAGGGACCAGTGCGGGCCGTCGACGCTGCCGCCGGCCATGACCCGGCCGGTCGGCACGTCCACGACGGTGACCTGCCCGGCCGGGTGGCCGCCGCCGGCCCCGACCACGAAACCGAGCGTCTTGCCGGGGTCGACGGCGCAGGCTTCGGCGTACGCGGTGAGCCTCACCCCGCCACCGCCGCCGACCGGAGGCGGGCCGGCGGCGCGGGACCGTCCACGGCCGACACCACGAGGTCCTCCAGGGCCAGCACGAACGACTTCAGTCGGGTGGGCGGCAGGAACCGGGTGTCGCCGGTGACCTGGTAGGTCAGCGCGGACCCGTCGGCGGTCACGTGCGCGCAGAACCGGCAGGCGACCTGCGGCTGCGGCGGTGCCCACGCGAACACGGAACCGGCCCGCGCGGCGCGGACCTGCTCGGCCGTCGGCGGGGCGCCCGGCGGCAGGTCGACCAGGCGCATGTCGTTGAAGCAGCACATCGGGTGCACGGTCGTGCCGCGCTCCGCGCTCACCGCGGCCAGGGCCTCGTCGAGGGCGGCCTGGTCGTAGCTGCCGGACCGGTATGCCCGCAGGCTCTCCCGCCACGCGGGCCGCAACAGGCCGGCGAAGTCCTCGGCAGCCGTGTCCAGGGTGAACAGGCCCTCCTGGGACAGCGTCGCGACCAGGTCCCGCCGGGCCGGGTCGAAGCGGTTGCCGACGATGGTCAGCACCGCCGCCCGGTCCCCACCGCCGTCCGCGGCGACCAGCGCCGCGGTGGCGGCCAGCAGCACTGACGACACGCTGGTCCGATGCCGGGCGGCCAGCGCGGCCGAGGCCAGGCCCAGGGCCGGCGAGGTCAGCCGGCCGACCCACCAGCGCACCGGCTGCGGTTCGGCGCGCTCGGTGGTGAACATGCTGGGCGGCAGCGCCCGGTAGGCGGCGGTCCAGGTGCCGATCACGGCGTCGCTGCGGGCGCGACCGGGGGCCGACGCCTCCTCGGCGGCGACGGCGAGCGGGTCGCCGGGTGGCGGCCCGGTCCGGCCCAGCAGCGCCAGCCGGACGTCGCGCAGCAGGATGTCGGCCCCGAGGCCGTCGGTGGCCAGATGGCACAGCGCCAGCACGACCCGGGCCACCGCACCGCCGACGAGCACCAGCCCGACGCGCACCGGCGGCTCGGTCCCGTAAGCGAACGCGGTGCTCGCCAACGCTGCGGCGAGGCTTTCCGCGGCCCGGTCGGCATCGGGCTCATCGGCCGCCTCCACGGTGTGCACCGCGACCCGGACCTCGGCGAGGATCTGCTGCCGAACCGGCTCGCCGGACACGACGGGCCCTGTCGGGACCGCGCGCAGGTCGAGGGCGCTCGCCTCGGGCCGGTCAGCGCCACGAGCGGGAGCGCCAGACCCGGCCGCCGAGTCCGCGACAATCCGGGTCCGCAGCGTCGGGTGGCGGCTCAGTGCCGTGGCGAGCCGGTCGAGCGCGTCGGCGGCGGGCAGCGGGCGGCAGCGCTCCGGTGGGGTAAGCACCCGGGTCAGGTTGAAGTAGTGGTCGTTCGGGGCGGTCCGGCCGATCGCCGCCCAGATGGCGTGCTGACCCCAGGTCAGCGGCCCGGCGGCGACCGGCGTCCCGTGAATGACGACCTGCATCAGATGCCCTGGGCGCGCAGGTGGGCGGCGAGGCTCGCGACGGTGTCCATGAACGACACGTCGTCGTCGAGGTCGAGCACGACGCCGTAGCCGCGCTCGACGGCGTGGATGAGGCGCAGGAACCCCAGCGACGTCAGGCCGAGCAGGCCCAGCGACTCCTGCTCGGCGAGCGCGTCGGTGGCGGTGATGCCGCCCTCGCTGGCCTGGGCGACCAGCGCGGCGAGGTCGGCTTCGAGCGTGGTCGCGGTCACGGCTGCTCCTCGCGGAGTTCTGCGATCGAGTCGGCGATGCCCTCGACCGTCGGGGTGTCGAAGAAGACGTCGAAGGGCACCTCGACGCCGTACGCGTCGCGGATCCGCGCCGTGATCTGCATGATCGTCAACGAATGCCCGCCCAGGTCGAACAGGGTGTCGTCGGGGGCGATGTCCTCGATCCGCAGCACCTCCCGCCAGATCGCGGTGACGCCCGCGACCAGGTCGCCGGACAGGCCGGGCTCAGTGGCGTCGTCGGGCGTGACGGTCTCCGGCGCGGCGGCGCAGGCGCCGTCGAGGGCGGACAGGTCGTCCACGCCGTCGAGCAGGTCCTCGACCGGCTCGGCGAGCAGCGCGTCCGCGCCGGACGGATCGTCGGCAAGTCCCGGCGGCTCGGGCAGCGCCTTGCGGTCGAGCTTGCCGTTGGGGGTCAGCGGCAGCCGGTCCAGCCACACGTACTGGCCGGGCATCATGTAGCGGGGCAGGCTGCCCGCCAGGTGGCGGCGGATCTCCGGGACCTCGCCCGCGCCGACCAGGTAAGCGACCAGCGTGCAGCCGCGGACCGCGACCGCGGCCTGGCCGACGCCGGGCGCGCCGAGCAGGGTCTGCTCGATCTCGCCCAGCTCGATGCGGTGCCCGCGCAGCTTGATCTGGTCGTCGATCCGCCCCAGGAACTCGACCTGCCCGTCGGCGGCCAGCCGCACCAGGTCACCGGTGCGGTAGAGGCGCTGCCCGGCCGCGGCCACGAAGCGTTCCGCGGTCAGCTCGGGCCGGTCGCGGTAGCCGCGGGCCAGGCCCGCTCCGCCGATGCACAGCTCGCCGGGCACGCCGGGCGGCAGCGGGCGCAGCTCGGCGTCGAGCACGTGCAGGGTGGTGTTGGCCAGCGGGCCGCCGATGGTGACGCGCCGCGCGTCGGCGGGGATCTCGGCGGCCGTGGACCAGATCGTGGTCTCCGTCGGGCCGTACACGTTGACGAGCCGGTCGGTCCGGGCCCGCAGGCGCTGGGCCAGCGGTAGCGGCAGCGGCTCGCCGCCGCACAGGGCGGTGACCGGCGCCCCGGCGAAGCCCGCGTCGAGCAGCATCCGCCAGGTCGACGGGGTGGCCTGCACGTGGGTGACGCCGCTGTCGCGGACGAGCCGGTCCAGCGCCGCGCCCTCGCGGGTGGCCGCGTCGGATGCGACGACGAGAGTCGCGCCGGTGGTCAGCGGCAGGAACAGCTCCAGGCCGCTGATGTCGAACGACAGCGAGGTCAGGTTGAGCCAGCGGTGCTCCGGCCGCGCGTCCAGCAGCTCGGCGAACGCGGCGATCAGGTTGGCCAGCGCGGCGTGTCCGATCTCGACGCCCTTGGGGCGGCCGGTCGAGCCCGAGGTGTAGATGGCGTAAGCGAGCGCGTCCGGGCCGGCTGCGGCGGCCGGTGCGGTGACCGGCTCTCCGGCGAACGCGGCCAGGCCGTCCAGCGCCAGCACGTCCAGCGGCCCACCGGTGTGCCCGAGGATCACCTTCGCGCCCGCGTCGGCCACGATGAACTCCAGCCGCGCCACCGGATACGCCGGGTCCAGCGGCAGGTACGCCGCACCGGCGGCGAGGATGCCGAGCACCCCGGCGACCAGTTCGGCGCCCCGCCGGGCGCACAGGCCGACCAGGTCGCCGTCGGTGACGCCCCGCGAGCGCAGCCCGTTGCCGATGCGGTGGGCCGCGTCGACCAGCTCGCGGTAGGTCAGCGCGCCGTCCGGGCCGGTGACCGCGAGCGTGTCGGGAGTGCGTGCGGCCTGCTCGCGGACCAGGTCGAGCACGGTCGCGGCGCGGCGCGGCCGGGCGGTGGCGTTGCCCGCGGCCAGTTCGGCCTGCTCGGCCGCGGTGAGCAGGGCCAGGTCGCCGAGCCGGGTCTGTGGGGCGGCCAGCGCCGCGGCCAGCAGGGTACGCAGGTGACCGGCGATCCGGTCGGCGGCCGCCGCGTGGCGGGCGGGCACGTGCACCGAGCCGGTGAGGCCGTCGGCGGAGTCGACCAGGTGCAGGTGCAGCGCGGTGCGGACCACCGGCGGGGTGAGCAGCCAGTCCACCTCGGCGGCCGTTGCGGCGCGGCGGCGGTAGCTGATCGACACGGGCGCGAACGCGAGCCGGGGCGGCAGACCGGGCAGGGCCCGGCCGAGGGGGACCTCGCGGTGGGCGTACACGGCGCGGGCCTCGGCACGCACCGCGCGGGCGTGGTCGGCCCAGGGCCGGGCCAGGTCGGCGGCGACGGTGACGGGCAGCTCGTTGACCCACATGCCGATCTCGCCCGCGAGCTCCGGGGTGCGGGTGGTCAGGTCGACGGCGACCGCCGTGGTGGCATTGTCGTAGCGGGCCAGCACCGCGTGCACGGCGGCCAGCACCAGCTCGAACCGGGTCAGGCCCAGCCCGTCCGCCGCCGCGGTGAGCGCGGTGTCGAGGTCGCGGCCGAGCGTGAACGGCACCCGCACGTCGGGTTCGGCGGCGGTCGGCACGCCCGCGGCGTACGGCAGCACGACGTCGTCGGCGGGTGCGGGACGCGTCGACCAGAACTCCCGCGCGGCCGGGGTGGCCTGCGCGATCCGCGCCGACTGGGCGCGGGCGGCGGCGCCGAGCCCGGTCAGCGAACCCGAGGGCAGCGGGCGGCCGCCGTATGCCGCGAGCAGATCCGCGACCAGCACATCCTTGGACGCGCCGTCGAAGACCAGGTGGTGCGCGACGACGAGCACCACCGTGCGGCCCTCGGCGGGCAGCGCCACGCATCGGGCCAGCGGCCCGGTGGCCAGGTCGAACGGCCGGCTCAGCTCCTGCGTGACGGCCAGGTCGAGCAGCTGGGCCGGTTCGGGCGTGGTGGCAGCCGCGAGCCCGGCGATGTCGCGGAACACGACAGGCGCGGGCGGCACGGGCCGCAGCAGCGGTTCGCCGTCCGCGTCGGACACCGCGACGGCCAGTGCCGGGTGCCTGGCGACGACCTCGGCCCAGGCCTTCTCCAGCCGCTGCGGCTCGGCCGCGCCGGGCAGGGTCACCGCGACGGCCAGCCGGTATGCCGGCCCGGTGTCACCGACCCGTTCGGTGAACCAGATGCCCTGCTGGGCGAGGGTGACGGGTACGCCGTCGAGTGCCTGGGTCATGGGGTCCCCTCCTGGTCGGGCCGGTCGAACAACGCCCGGAGCTGGTGCTTGACGACTTTGCCCCCGGCGTTGCGGGGTAGTGCGGTGACGTGCGCGAGGCGGCTGGGCTGCTCGTGTGCGGCCAGCCGGCTCGTGAGGAAGGCCCGCATCTCGGCCAGGGTCAGCGGCCGGGCGGCCACCAGCACCGCGGCGGGTACGCTGCCCAGCACCGGGTCGGGCAGGCCCAGCACCGCCGCGTCGGCGATGTCGGGGTGCTCGTGCAGGGCGGCCTCCACGGCGACCGTGGACACCTTGTCCGCGCCGCTCTTGATGACGTCGCTCTCCCGGTCGGCGAGGTACAGGTAGCCGTCGGCGTCAAGGCGGCCGACGTCGCCCATGCGGGTCCAGCCGTCGCGGAACACCTGCCGGGTCGCGTCGGGATCGTCGTGGTAGGACCGGGCCGCGCCCGCGGCGCGCAGCCACACCTCGCCGACCGTGTCCGGCGGGCACGGCGTGCCGTCGACGGCGAGGATGCGCAGCTCCCCACCGCCGGTGGCCTTGCCCAGCGCGCCGGGCCGGTCGGGATGGAAGACCATGCTGGTCTGCGTCGGCGCCGCCTCGGTAGAGGTGTAGTAGTTGACGATGGTGGCCTGTGGCAGCGCGGCGGCCAGCCCGGCCGCGATCGCGGGCGGCAGCGCGGCGGCTGTGGAGCCGAACAGCCTCACGCAGGACGTGTCGTGCTCGGCCAGCGCCCCGGAGTGCAGCAGCTCGATCGCCATCGCCGGCACCACGAACACGCTGCCCACCTGGTGGGTGGCGATGAGCCGGGCGAAGTGCGCGGCCGCGAACCGGGCCGTGGCCAGCATCCCGGCGTGCGCGTCCAGCGCGTTGAGCAGCATCGTCTGCCCCGCGTTGGTGCCGATCGGGAACGCGTGCAGGAACTGCCGCGAGTGGGCGAGCCGGCGCAGGGGCGGGTCGAGGCGGCAGCCGTGGGTGAGGTTGGCGTGCACGGCGGTGACGCCCTTGGGCCGCCCGGTGGTGCCGGAGGTGTAGAGGATCTGCGCCGGGTCGGCCGGGCCGGGGCCGGGCAGCGGCTCGGCGTCGGGCAGCGCGGCGACCACGGCCGGGTCCCAGACCAGCGGGATCGGCACTGCGGGCACCACCCCGTCGGGACCGTGCAGCACCGCGGCAGCGCCGCTGTGCCGCAGCATGAAGTCCAGTTCGGCGGCGGCGTTGCGGGTCGACAGCGGCACCGCGACGGCCCCGGCCGCGAGCACACCGGTGTACGCGGCCGCGTAGGCGATCCAGTCGCGGGCCCCGTACACGAGCGCGACCCGGTCGCCGGGCCGGATCCCCGCCGCCCGCAGCCCGGCCGCGACGGCCTGGGTGCGCCGCTGCCACGCGGCCAGGTCGAGCGTGCCCGAGCCCTGCGTGACTGCCACGTGTTCCGGCTGCTTGGCGGCCCGCGCCGCCAGCAACTGCGGCACGGTCAGCGCGACCCGGCCCGCGGCACGGGCGGCCCGCGCGGCCGCCAGGGCGCTCACGCCGGCACCTTCTCGCGATCCTGCGTCCGTCCTGCGTCGACCGGGCGGTCGTCCTGCTGCTCGTGGCGGCTGCGCAGCAGCTCCAGGCCGACCTGGTCGTCGGGGCGGGCGTCGGGGACCTCGTCGTCGAAGCGGGCGATGCGCGGAATCCGCATGGACACCAGCACCACGGCCGCGATGCAGAGCGCGAGGATGAGGTAGAGCAGGCCGATGCCGCGGCCCTCGCCGGTGCCGATGACCCGCCCGACCGTGCTCGCGAGCGCGCCGCCGTCGGCCATCAGCGGTTCCAGCATGCTGGAACCGACCGGGCCGACCAGGGTCCAGCCGATCGGCAGCGTCGACCAGGCGATCACCGTGTTGATCGCGAACACCCGGCCGTGGAACCGCTGCGGCACCTTGACCTGCACGATCGTGGTGTAGACGCCGTTGAGCAGCACCAGCCACATCGAGATGCCGAACGAGCCGACCGCGATCACCCACAGCGTCGGCCGCAGCCCGATGACGAGGCAGAACACCGCCAGCACGAGGGTGCAGCACAGTACGGTGAACAGCCGCCGGTGCCGCGGGCCGCCCCAGACACTCATCGCGAGGCCGCCGAGGAACGCCCCGACGCCGCCCGCCACCGACACCTGCGCCACCTGGTCGAGCCCCGCGAACGCGAGCACCAGCGGCGTCATCATCAGGAACAGCGGCGACAGGAACACGTTGAGCGCCATGAAGAACCCGAGCATCGCCCGGAATCCCCGGTTGCCCCACGAGAAGCGGAACCCTTCGCGGATCTCCGCGCCGAGGCTCTCCCGCCGCCGCCAGGCCAGCGTGCGCGGGAAGCGCACCAGCAGCACGATGGTGATCGCGGCGGCGTAGCTGAGCACGTCGATGATCAGGATGCCGCCGAGGTCGATCACGGCGAGCAGCGCCACCGACAGCATCGGCATCATGATGGTGGCGACGCCGCCGATCATCTGCACGACGCCGTTGGCGTGGCCGAGGTACTGCTTGGGCACCAGCTGCGGGATGGCCGAGCCGTAGGCCAGCCGCTGGAACGTCAGCGACACCGACAGCAACACGATCAGCGGGTAGATGTGCCACACCTGCAGCGATCCGGTCCACAGCAGCAGGCCCAGGACGAGCTGGGTGCCGCCCGCACCGACGTCGCCGCAGAGCATGACGGCCCGTCTGCTGTACCGGTCGACGATCGCCCCGGCCACCGGCAGCACGATCAGACCGGGCACCAGCCCGGCGACCGCCAGCAGCGAGAAGTCCAGCAGCGACCCGGTCTGCTGCAGCACCCACAGCGGCAGCGCCACGTCGGTCAGCGTCGAGCCGAGAATGGAGATGAGCTGCGCGAACGCGACCGCTAGGAAGCGGCCCATGCTGGGCTGCGGCCCGGCGGTGACGACGCGGCCGCCCGCCTGCGAGGTGTCGTGCAGCCACCAGCTTGCCCGCTCGCCGCGTTCCGGGCGGGTCAGCGGCCGCGGCCGCGCGGCGGTGACCGCGGGGTCGACCGTGGTGACGATCTCGGCCAGCTCGCCGGCCCGCCACTTGAGGAAGAAGTGCCCGGCCTCGTCGAGCACGACGACCGCGGCCCGGTCGGTGAGGAAGTGCCACTCCTTGAAGCGTTCGGGGTAGAACTCGGTCGCCGGGTCGCGTTCGCCCGCCACCGCGATGATCGGGGCGCGCAGCCGTTCCGCGCCGCTGTGCATCAGCTCGGTGAAGTACTCCTCGGCGCTGTCGGAGTCCTTGCGCATGTTGCGGATGATCTGGCGGGCCTGGCCGGGCTCGATGTCGCTCATGTCGACGCCCATCGAGGTCAGCCAGTTGGCGTACGCCTTGTCCGAGCGCAGCGACTCCATCTTCGTGACCCGCGACAGGGCCATCCACACCCTGCTCTGCGGCCGGGCGAACGGGAAGATCGCGCCGATGTAGACCGCGTCCAGCTCGCGTCCGCGCTGTTCGAGCCGCCGGGCGATCTCGACGGTCAGCGCGGAGCCGACGCCGCAGTGGCCGTACAGCGCGACCGGTCCCGCGACCTTCTCCAGGATCTCTACGGTGCAGCGTTCGGCCAGCTCGTCGAAGGGCAGCGCCGCCTCGTCGAGGCCGATGTCGTGGCCGGGGATGGCGACCGAGAACAGCCGGTGCCCGGCGGGCAGCGCGTCGGCCAGCGGCTGGTACACGACCGCGCTGCCGCCGCCGTAGGGCACGCAGACGAGGCTGCGCACCAGCTGCGCGGGCGGCACCGGGCGGGTCAGCTCGTGCACCAGTGCCCGGGGGCCGCGCTGGTCCTCGGGCACGTCGATGAGCTGGGCGAGTTCGCGTACCGTGCGGTTCTTGAACAGGTCCATCACGGACACGCCCGCACCGACCGCCCGGCGCAGCTTCGCGATGACCTGGGTGGCCAGCAGCGAGTGCCCGCCGAGGTCGAAGAAGTCGTCGTCGCGGCCGACCCGCGGCACGTCGAGCACCTCGGCCCAGATCCCGGCGACGGTGACCTCGGTTGGCGTCACCGGGGCCTCGAACGCCGCGTTGGCGTCCCGGCCGCGCTGCGGCGCGGGGAGCGACCGGCGGTCCAGCTTGCCGCTCGGGCTCAGCGGCAGCGCGTCGAGCACGACATATGCGGTGGGCACCATGTAGTCGGGCAGCCGCCGCTTGAGGGCCGCCCGCAGCTCGGCGGTGTCCGGTTCGGCCGCCACGACCAGGTAGGCGGCGAGGCGCTTGTCGCCGGGCGAGTCCTCGCGGACCACAACGGCCGCCTCGCGGACGCCGTGCTGGTCGCGTAGCGCCGCTTCGATTTCGCCCAGCTCGATGCGCAGGCCGCGCAGCTTGACCTGGCCGTCGATCCGGCCGAGGAAGTCGATCGTGCCGTCGGGCCGCCACCGGGCCAGGTCACCGGTGCGGTAGAGGCGCTGCCCGGACAGGCCGGTGACGAACTTCTCCGCGGTCAGCTCGGGCCGGTTCAGGTAGCCGTGCGCCAGGCCGACACCGGCCAGGTGCAGCTCACCGGGCACCCCGACGGGCAGCGGCTCGCCGTGCTCGTCGAGGACGTACACGGCCATGTTGTCGATCGGCGCGCCGATCGGCACCCGGGCCAGCCCGGCCAGGTGCTGCGGCGTGCAGTGGTACGCGGTGACGTCGATCGCGGCCTCGGTCGGGCCGTACAGGTTGTGCAGCTCGGCGGCGGGCAGCGCGGCCAGCGTACGCAGCGCCAGGTCGACGGGCAGCTCCTCGCCGCTGCACACGATGAGCCGCAGCGAGCCGCACCGGTCCACGTCGGACTCGGCCAGGAACATGCCCAGCATCGACGGCACGAAGTGCAGCGTCGTCACGCCCTCGGCGACGATCAGGTCCCGCAGGTAGGCCGCGTCCTTGTGGCCGCCGGGGCGGGCCAGCACCAGCCGCGCGCCGGCCAGCAGCGGCCAGAAGAACTCCCACACCGACACGTCGAACCCGGCCGGGGTCTTCTGCAGCACCGTGTCGGCGGCGGACAGGCCGTAGCGGCGCTGCATCCAGTGCAGCCGGTTGACGATGCCGCGATGCCCGTTGAGCACGCCCTTCGGGCGGCCGGTGGAGCCGGAGGTGTAGATGGCGTAGGCGACGTCGTCCGCCCCGGCGAGCGGCTCGGGCGCGGTCTCGGGCACGCCGTCCCAGGTGGCCGCGTCGTCGAGAGCGAGCACGGGACGGTCCGTGTCCGGCAACACCGTGCGGGCGTCCCCCGCGGTGAGCACGGCGGCCACGTCGGCGTCGTCGAGCATGAACGCCAGCCGCTCGGCCGGATACTCCGGGTCCAGCGGCAGGTACGCCGCACCGGAGATCAGCACGCCGAGCAGCCCGGCCACGAGGTCGTGGCTGCGCTCGGCGCACACCGCGACCAGCCGGCCCGGTCCCGCGCCGTGCTCGCGTAGCCGGTGCGCGATGCGGTTGGCCCGGCTCAGCAGCTGCGCGTAGGTGAGGGTGTCGCCTTCGAAGGTCAGCGCCGGGGCGTGCGGGGTGTCCGCAGCCTGCCGCTGGATCAGCCCGTGCAGCGTGGCGGTGTCGGGGAACGCGGCGGCCGTGTCGTTCCAGCCGGTCAGCACCTGCTCGCGGGCCGCGCCGGTGACGCTCGACAGGCGGCTCAGCGGCCGGTGCGGGTCGGCGACGACCGCGCCGAGCAGCTGCTCGAAGCTGCCCGCCAGGCGGGCGACGGTGTCGGCGCTGAACAGGTCGGTGTTGTACGTGAACGACCCCCACAGCCCGTCCGCGCCCTCCAGCAGCGACAGCTCCAGGTCGAACCGGGTCGCCACGGCCCGGGAGCCGAACGGCGACACGCTCAGCCCCGTCGCCGAGGCCCGGCCCGGCGCGGTGTAGTTCTGCAGCGCGAACACCACCTGGAACACCGCCGAGCGGCCGACGTCGCGGACCACGTTCAGCTCGGTGATCAGCTGCTCGAAGGACAGGTCCTGGTGGGCGTAGCCGTCCAGGGTGGCCTCCCGGACCCGGCCCAGCAGCTGCGCGAACGTGGGGTCGCCGGCCGCGTCGATGCGGGTGACGAGCATGTTGACGAACATGCCGATGAGCGGCTCCAGCTCGGCGTGGGTGCGCCCGGCCTGGGGCGAGCCGATCGCGAAGTCGTCGGCACGGGCGTGCCGGGCCAGCACCGCCGCGTACGCCGCCAGCAGCGTCATGTACAGCGTCGCGCCGTGCTCGCGGGCCAGCCGCTGCAACGCCCCGACCAGCTCGCCGTCCAGTGTCACGCCGTGTGCCGCACCGGCGAACGTCTGCTCGACCGGGCGCGGCGAGTCCGTCGGCAGGTCCAGCGGGGGCACCCCGGCCAGCCGCTCCTTCCAGAACGCCACGTCCCGCTCGTGCGCGCCGTCGGCGACCCGGGCCCGCTGCCAGACCGCGAAGTCGCCGTACTGCGCGGCCAGCGGTGGCAGCGTGTCCGGCGTGCCGGTGGCGAGCGCGTCGTACAGCGCGACCAGCTCCCCGACCAGCACGTCCACCGACCAGCCGTCACAGACGATGTGATGCACCGCCAGCATCAGCACGTGCTCGTCGGCGCCGAGGCGGAACACGGCGGCACGCAGCAGCGGGCCGGTGGCCAGGTCGAACGGCTCGGCCAGGCGCTGCTGGACGGCGCGGTGCACGAGCTCCTCGCGCGCCGCGGCGTCGTCACCGGCTGCGTCGAGCACCGCCAGGTCGAGGTCGACGGTGTCGTCGAGGTGCAGCACCGGCTCGCCGTCGGCGGTCGCGCCGAAGCGCATGCGCAGGCTCTCGTGCCGAGCCGCGACCGCGTTCAGCGCGGCGCGCAGCACCGCCGGGTCCAGCGGGCCGCGCACCCGCAGCACCACCGGGATCGTGTAGGCCGCCGTGCCCGGCGCGAACTGCTCCATGAACCACAGCCGCTCCTGGGCGTGCGACAGCGGCACCGGCGTGCCCGCGGCACGGGGCGTGATCGCGGCCGGGGCGGCGGCGCTCTGCCTCAGGCGCGCGGCCAGCAGCGAGCGCTTCGTCGCCGACAGCGCGACCGCCTGCGGGTTCTCGGCGATGTCGGTCACGGCGCTCCCTGTCCGGCGGCCGCGAGCTGCGCCGCGGCCTCCTCCTCGGTGAGCCGGTCGATCTCGGCGATGAGCGCCTCCTCGACGGCGGTGGCGAACCCGGCGACGGTGGGCCGGTCGAACAGCGCCCGGATGGGCAGGTCCAGGTCGACGGCGGCCCGCAGCCGGGCGATCACGCGGGTGGCCAGCAGCGAATGGCCGCCCAGGGCGAAGAAGTCGTCGCCCGCGCCGACCCGGTCCACCGGCAGCAGTTCGGTGAAGATCCCGGCGACAAGCGCCTCGGCGTCGGTGCGCGGTGCGACGTAGGCGGCGTGGACCTCGTCGCCGACGGTCACCGGGGGCAGCGCCCGCAGGTCGACCTTGCCGTTGCGGGTCAGCGGCAACTCGGGCAGCACCACGATCACGCTCGGCACCAGCAGTGCGGGCAGCCGCGACGCGGCGTGCGCGCGCACCTCGTCCGCGCCCGCGTCGCCGGTGACGTAACCGACCAGGGTGTCGCCGACCGCGGTCACGGCCGCCTGCCCGACCTGCGGGTGTCCGGTGAGGACGGCTTCGACCTCGCCGGGCTCGACGCGTACGCCGCGCACCTTGAGCTGCCGATCGACGCGCCCGAGGAACTCCAGCGTGCCTTCGCCGCGCAGCATCCGGACCCGGTCGCCGGTGCGGTACATCAGGCCCGGCCCGTACGGGTCGGGCACGAAACGCTCGGCGGTGAGGTCGGGTCGGCCCAGGTAGCCGTCGGCCAGCCCGGCCCCGGCCAGGCACAGCTCGCCGGCCGCGCCCGGGGGCACGAGGCGGCCGGCCGTGTCGAGCACGTAGGCGCGCACCCCGGCCAGCGGGCGGCCGATCGGCGGGCGGCGTGCCGTGTCTGCGGGGCCGAGGTCGGCGGCGGTCGCGATGATCGTCGCCTCGGTCGGGCCGTACGTGTTGACCAGGCGGATCCGGTCGCCGTGCCGGTCGCGCCAGGCGGCCACGGCGGCGGCGTCGACCTGCTCGCCGCCGAGGATGACCAGGCGCAGCGCGGCGGGCCAGGCGGGGACCACGTCCAGCAGCGCCTGCCAGTAGGCGGTGGGCAGGTCGAGCACGGTGATCCCGGGGTCGGCGGCGAGCAGCTCGGGCAGCGACTGCGGGCCGTCGGGCAGCAGCACCAGGGTGCCGCCGGTGGCCAGGGTCGGCCAGATCTCCTCGGCATGGGTGTCGAACCCGACGCCCGCGAACTGCACGACCCGGTCGGCGGCGGTCAGGGCGTAGGCGTCGGCCATCCACGCGGTGCGGTCGTCGAGGGCCGCGCGGCCGACGAGCACGGCTTTGGGCGTACCCGTGGATCCGGAGGTGAACAGCACGTATGCCGCGCCGGGTGCGGCGGCCGGGACGGGCGCTCCCGGCGCGACGCCCTGCGGGGTGAGCACCGCGGCGAGCGCGGCCTGCGCGGTCATCTCCGCCCGGCGCACCTGCGGCAGCCGCGGATCGAGCGGCACGTAACCGGCCCCGGCCCGCCACACCGCCAGCAGCGACGCGACCAGGTCCGGCCCGCGCGGCACGCTGACCCCGACCAGGCCGCCCGGGGCGACCCCGGCGGCACGCAGCGCGTCGGCCAGCTCACCGGACCGCGTCCACAGGTCGCGATAGGACACTTGTGTTCCGCCGCTGATCAGGGCGATCGCGTCGGGCGTGGCCGCGACGGTGCGTTCGATCCGCGACAGCAGCGGCTCGACCTGCATCGGCTCGGGGCCGGTGGCAAGGCGCAGCAGCTCGGCCCGGGTGTCGTCGTCGACCAGCGGCAGCTCGCGCACCCGCAGGTCGGGGTCGGCGAGCACGGCGTGCAGCAGGGCGGTGAACCGGTCGGCGAGCGCGTGCGCGGTCGCGGCGTCGAACAGGTCGCTGTTGTACGTCAGCACCACGTCCATCGCGTCCACGCTGGTCTGCACGTCCATCGCGACGTCGGTCTTGACGTGCGGCGCGCCCGGGTCGAACGCCTCCGCGGCCAGGCCGCCGAAGCCCTCGGTCGCCGTCGCCGAGATGTTCATCGTGGTGTGCAGGGTGAAGGTCGCCTGGAAGAGCGCGTTGCGGCTGAGGTCGCGGGGCAGGTGCAGCCACGCGGTGAGGTCCTCGAACGGGATGTCCGGGTGCGCGAACGCCTCCATGAACGACCTGCGGGTGCGCAGCACCAGGTCGCGGAAGCTCACGTCGCCGGACAGGTCGGCGCGCAGCACCAGCATGCCGCTGAAGTAGCCGAAGACCGCTTCCAGGGCGACGTCGTCCCGCCCTGCGACCGGGGTCCCGACGCAGAGGTCGTCCTGCCCGGCGAACTGCGCCAGGGTCAGCTCGTACAGCGTCACCAGCAGCATGAACGGGGTGCAGCGCAGCTGCCGGGCGGCGGTCTGCACGGCCTGCTGGACCTCGCCCGGGAACTCGCGCAGCACCACGCCGCCGTTCGAGGTGCGCACCGGGGGGCGGGGGCGGTCCAGCGGCAGGTCCAGAGTCGGCGGGTCGGCGAGCACACCGGTCCAGAAGTCGAGCGCCGAGGTGTCGGCGGTGCGCCGGTCGCGGGCGTGGTCGAGGTGGCGCACCGCGGGCGGGGTCGGCTCGATGCCGCGGTAGGACTCGGTGACCTGCCGGTAGAGCAGGTTCATCGACCAGCCGTCGCCGACGATGTGGTGCACCACCATGCACAGCACGTGCTCGTCGGCGGCCAGCCGCAGCAGGCCGACCCGGATCAGGTGGCCCGTCGCCAGGTCGAACGGCCTGGCCAGCAGTTCCTCGACCCGCCGTCGTGCCGTGGCCTGCGGGTCGAGCTCGCCGGTGAGGTCGGCGTACTCGATCGGCGTCGACCGGGGCGCTTGGATCTCCTGGTACGGCACGCCGTCGTGGTCGCCGAAGCGGGTGCGCAGGCTCTCGTGCCGGCGGGTCGCGTCGTCGAACGCCCGCGCCAGCAGCTCGCGGTCCAGCTCGCCGCGCAGGCGGCTGGTCGTCGAGATGTGGTACGCGGCGTCGCCGGGGTCGAGCCGGTCCAGGAACCACAGTCGCTCCTGGGCCGCCGTCAGCGGGCCTTGCTCGGGCTCGGGCATGCGCTTTCCCCCGCCGTCCGAATGCGATTGATTCGGACGCTACCGTAAAGTGCATTTCCGTAATTGGCAAGACTCTTAACTGAGACGCATCGACAGCTGTGGCCTGCGAATAGACGCCCCTCAACCAATTACCACCCCCGGCCTGCAACCCGGTCGACACAACCGAGAGCATGCCGTTCTGCGGTCGTGGCGATCGAACGAGTCGATTCGTCCCAGTCGCGCGCGACGTCACCGTGGCCGCCAGCCGCCACCCATCATAGACGTTGGCCTATCTGATCGAGTTCGATCTTCAAAAACTCGATCAGATAGGCCAAAGTCTATGGAAAAGGAAGGTGCGTCCGGACCCGGGCGGCGGTGGCCGGCGCGGTGGCCTCAGTGCTGTCCGGTGAGGACCTCGGCGGCGGCTGCCGCGCATGCGCGGGTGCCGCCGTGGGTGACCAGATAGGTCGCGCCGACCGGAGTGGGTTCCGGCATGCCCAGTTCCACGACGACGGCGTCAGGTCGCGCGGCCAGCAGGGCGGCGCGCGCGGACACCGCCCACGGGTGTTGCCGCACGTCGCGGCCCACCACGACCAGCGGGCGGCCGGTGGCGGCAGTCAGCGCCGCGTCCAGCCACGACGGTGCGGCGTCGGCGGTCACCCGCTCGGCGGTCGTCGCCGCCCACCGAGCGCCGAGCGGTCCGGCCACCCCCCACGGCATGGCCTGGTCCACGGCGATGCCGGTCGGGGTGTCCAGCTCCACCACGTGCGGCGGCGCGGCCAATGGCAGGCCCGGTCCGGTCACCCGGACGGCGCGCCGGGCCGCCCGCAACCCCACCTCGGGCGTACGCGGCACGGTCGCCGCCGACGCCACCCGCTGCCACGCCGCCAGCTCCCGCACCCGCGCCGCGGCGTCGGCGAGCCGCTGCTCGGCCAGCACGCCCTCGCGCACCGCGGTGACGATCGAGTTGCGCAGCAGCCCGACGATGCCCTCGTTCTTGTACTCGCCGCCGACGCAGATCGCGTCCGCGCCCGCGGCCAGCGCCCGCACCGCCGCCCCGCCGACGCCCCACTGCTTCGCCACCGCCGCCATCTCGATGCCGTCGGTGACGATCAGCCCGTCGAAGCCCAGCTCCTCGCGCAGCAGTCCGGTCAGCAGGGCGGGGCTGAGCGTGGCGGGCAGCTCGGCGTCGTACGCCGACACGACCAGGTGCCCGGTCATCACCGCGCGCACCCCGGCCCGGATCGCCGCGGCGAACGGCGGCAGCGCGACCGCCGCCAGCTCCGCGCGCGACGAGCCGACGCGGGCGGCGTCGTAGTGGGAGTCCTCGACCGTGTCGCCGTGGCCGGGGAAATGCTTGGCGCACGCCGCGACGCCGGCCGACTGCAGGCCGCGCACCCAGGCCGCGCTGTGCCGGGCCACCAGCGCCGGGTCCGCACCGAAGGACCGCACCCCGATGACCACGTTCTCCGGCCGGGAGTTGACGTCGACGGTCGGCGCGTAGTTGAGCGTGACGCCTACCGCGGCCAGGTCGGCGCCGATGTCGCGGGCCACCGCCTCGGTCAGCGCGGCGTCGTCGACCGCGCCGAGGGCCAGGTTGCCGGGCCGGTCGCTGCCCGTGCCCGCGTCCAGCCGGGTGACGTCCCCGGCCTCCTCGTCGACCGCGATGACCACGTCGGGGTTCTCCGCGCGCAGCTGCGCGGTGAGCGCGGCGACCTGCGCCCGGTCGGCGATGTTGCGGGAGTAGAGCGCGACACCGCCCAGGCCGCGACCGAGGCGGCGGCGCACCCAGTCCGGCGCGGCGGTGCCGACGAAGCCCGGCTGCAGCACGGTGTCGGCCAGCAGGGCCAGGTCGGTGTCGAGCTGCGTCATCTCGCTCCCCTTCGCTCACCAGACGCTTGCGCGATGCTCGTTCGCGCGCGTTGTGAACGCCGGGGCGTCAGTTGTGCGCACGACTGCGCGGGGAGCGTACCGGTCTCGACCCGAGAACGGCAGCACCGTCCCGCCGCCTCTTGCGCTCCAAGATCCCCTGTGTACTATCGCACTAGTACATTAGTAACCGTGTCGTGCGAGGTGGTGCCGTGTTCGCCTTCCGTCTTGACTCCCGATCGGGGGTGCCGACGTACCTGCAACTGGTCGAGCAGGTGCGCCGCGGGCTGCTGCTCGGCTATCTCGTCGACGGCGAGCAGCTGCCGACCGTACGCGAGGTCGCCGCGGCGCTGGTCGTCAACCCGAACACCGTCGCCAAGGCATACCGCGAACTCGAACGCGCCGGGCTCGCCGCGCCCCGCGCCGGGCAGGGCACCTTCGTGATCGCCGGCGCCGACCAGGTGCCGCCCGCCGTGCACGCCAGGCTGTCGGCCCGGCTGCGCGCCTGGGTGCGGGCCGCGCACGAGGCGGGCCTCGCCCCCGAGCAGATCCGCGCCCTGGTCACCACGGTGCTGGACGACGAGCAGACCACGGCCCGGGCGGAGGCGGCATGACCGGCGCATCAGCGCTGCACTTCAGCGGGCTCGGCAAACGCTACGGCCGGCGCGCCTGGGCGCTGCGCGACTGCACCCTCGACCTGCCGCAGGGACACGTCATCGGCCTGGTCGGGGCGAACGGCGCGGGCAAGACCACGCTGCTGCAACTGGCCATCGGCCTGCTCAAGCCCACCGAGGGCACGGTGTCGATGTTCGGCCGCCCGCTGCGCATGGACTCCCCCGCCGGGCTGGCCGAGGTCGGCTTCGTCGCCCAGGACCACCCGCTCTACCGGGGTTTCAGCGTCGCCGACATGCTGCGCTACGGCCGGGCCATGAACCCCCGGTTCGACCAGCAGGGCGCCGAACGCAGGCTGCGCGAGCTCGGCATCCCCACCGGACACCGCGCCGACCGGCTCTCCGGTGGCCAGCAGGCCCAGGTCGCGCTGACCCTGGCCCTGGCCAAGCAGCCCCGCCTGCTGGTGCTCGACGAGCCGGTGGCCAGCCTCGACCCGCTGGCCCGCCGCGGGTTCATGAAGACCCTGGTCGAGGCGGTCGCCGAGACCGACCTGACGGTGCTGCTCTCCTCGCACGTGGTCACCGAGCTGGAACGGGTCTGCGACCACCTGGTGCTGCTGCACCAGGGCCGGGTGCGGCTGTCCGGCGACATCGAGGACCTGCTCGCCGGGCACCGGATGCTCACCGGCCCGCGCACCGACGACACCGCCGGGATCGACGGGCTGATCGTGGCGACCCATGGCACCCGGCACAGCCACCTGCTGGTGCGCCAGCCGGTCGGCATGCCCGCGCATCCGCGCTGGGAGGTCAACCCGGTCGGGTTGGAGGACGTCGTGCTGGCATACCTGGCCCGCCCGGACGCCGAACCTCCGTCACCCGAACCGCCGCCGACCACGCCGCCGCCCGAACCGGGCCGCCGCCTCAGCATCGTCACCGACCGGTCCGCGGACGAAAGGCAGGCCTGAGCATGTGGTGGGTCACCTGGCGCCAGCACCGCGCCGAACTGCTGGTCGCCGTGCTGCTGCTGGCCTGCGTCGCGGTCCCGCTGCTGATCACGGGCACGGCCATGCACGCCGAGTACACCGCCGACGGCATCGCGGCGTGCGTCGCGAACCCGGACGGCGCGGGCTGCGGACAGCTGGTCTCGCAGTTCCTGGACCGGCACACCGAGTGGGGCAACCGGTTCATCTGGGCGTCCGTGCTGCCCGTGCTCGCCGGTGTCTTCATCGGCGCTCCCCTGCTGGCCCGCGAGTTCGAGCAGGGCACCTGGCGGCTGGCGTTCACCCAGAGCGTCACCCGCACCCGCTGGCTGGTGACGCGGCTGGTTGCGGTCGGCGCGGGCGTCGCCGCCCTTGCCATGGCCTGCTCGGCACTGTTCACCTGGTGGCGTGCGCCGCTGGACGCGATCGGCGGCCGGATGCGCACCACCGCGTTCGTGATCGCCTCCCCCAGCCTGGTCGCGGTCACGCTGTTCGCCTTCGCCGCCGGGGTGTTCGCCGGGGCGCTGCTGCGGCGCACGATCGCCGCGATGGGCGCGACGCTGGCCGTCTACCTGGCGGTGCGGCTGCCGATGGAGGAGGCGGTACGGCCGTACCTGCTGACCCCGCTGGTGCGGATCACCGAGCCGGGTGTCACCGCGGACACCGGCTGGCGGCCCGACACCGAGTGGGTCGTCGCCGACGGCTGGATCGACGCCACCGGTCACCGGCTCAGCACCCGCGAGGAGCGCGCGATCGTGCGCGAGGTGTACGGCGGTCACGAGGCCGTCTACGGCGCGGGCACCCCGATCGAGCGCTACCTGGCCGAGCACGGACTGCGCCACTACGCGGAGTACCACCCCGGCAGCAGCTTCCTGACCATGCAGCTGGTCGAGTCGGCGGTGTTCGTCGGCCTGGCCGCTGCCCTGCTGGCCGGAGCCGTCTGGCTGGTACGCCGCCGCAAGGCCTGAGCCGGTGAGCGCCCCATCGGGACCGGTCCCGTCGGGGCGCTCACTCGTGCCGACCGCGGCACGGCCTGCGCCGCGCCCGCCTGACGCTCAGCGCCGCTGCTCGCACCTGAGCACAACGCGCTGCCCCGGCTGGAGCTTGCTGCCCGCGTTCGGGAACTGCCGCTCCACCCGGTACTGGTTCTTGTCGCCGCGGACCCCGCGCACGTCGACGCGCAGGCCCATCGCGGTGAGGTGGTTCTCCGCGTCGGCGCAGCCCCAGTTGCCCACCTCCGGCATGACCGTGCCGTCGGCGTTCTTGCTGACCTGCAGCTTCACGACGGTGTTGCGCTCCACGCCGGTGCCCAGCACGGGGTCCTGCTTGACCACGGTGTCGAAGGGTTTGTCCGAGTCGACCTGCTCGACCTCGACCCGCAGGCCCAGGCCCTCCAGGATCGACCTCGCCTCGCCCAGCGGCTTGCCCTCCACCGAGGGCACGGTCACGGGGGCACGGCCCTTGCTGAGGATCACCTGGATCTCGGTGCCGACCTCGACCTCGTCACCCGCCTTGGGCACGGTCTCCAGCACCGAACCCTTCGGGACCAGGTCGCTGTACTTCTCCGGGGCCTTCACCGGGTTCAGCTTCAGCGGATCGGCCTGCAGGTCGGCGACGGCCTGGTCCCACGGCTTGCCGGACACGTCGGGCACCACGTAGCGCTCGGCGCCGGCGGACAGGGTCAGCGTCACCGTGCCGCCGCTCACCACGTCCTCGCCGGCGGCCGGATCCTGCGCAAGCACCACGTCCTTGGGCACGTCCTCGCGGAACAGCGGCTTGGCGTAGACGAACTGCAGTCCCGCGCCCCGCAGCGTGGCCTCGGCCTGCTCCCGGGGGAGGTTCAGCAGCTGCGGCGTGGTGTCGTACCGGCCGAAGGCGACGTAGTAGCCGCCGGTCAGCACCAGCAGCGCCAGCACGACCGCGCCCGCGGTCAGCGCCATCCGCCCACGCGGATCGCCCATCAGCCGCGTGTACTGCTGCTTCGCCTGCTCCAGCAGGCCCGCCACCGGGGAGGCCGACACCGTCGCGGTGCGCGTGCGCGGCTCGGCCGGCGCGTCGTGCAGCCGGGCCCAGGCGGGGCGGTCGGTGGGCTGGACCTGGCTGACCATCATGGTCTCCTGCGCCACCTGGCGCATCCGCGTGGTGGCGTCGGCGACACCGTGGCGGGCCGACTGCACCGCGGCCAGCATCGCGCCGGCGTCCATGAACCGCGCACCCGGGGCCCGGCGGGTGGCCGAGGCGACCAGGTCGTCGAGCATCGGCGGCAGCCCGCCGACCACTTGCGACGGCGCGGGCACGTCCTGCTGGACGTGCTGCCAGGCCACCTCGACCGGGCGCTCACCCTGATACGGCGCCCGGCCGGTGAGCAGCTCGAACAGCATGATCCCGGTGCTGTACACGTCGCCGCGCGGGTCGACGCGGCCGTCGGACACGAACTCCGGCGCGACGTACGCGGCGCTGATCGACGGCTCCGCCCCACCGGCCTCGACGGCGTCGGCGAGGCCGAGGTCGGTCACCTTGACCACCGCCTCGGTCAGGTCGCGGCCGCCGCCGGGCGCCTCGGCCACCATGATGTTCTCCGGCTTGACCGCGCGGTGCACCAGCCCGGTGCGGTGTGCCGCCGCCAGCGCGGCCAGGACCTGCTCGGTCACCGCCAGCGCCTCGGCCGGGCTGAGCCGGCGGCGCTCGTCGAGGATGTCGCGCAGCGTGCGGCCGCGCACGAACTCGGTCACCAGGAACGGCACACCGCCGTGCATGCCCTGGCCGTAGAACGCGGCCACGTTCGGATGCGTCAGCCGGGCCAGCCCCGTCGCCTCCTCGGTGAACCGGTCCGCCCGGAAGGGCGCGGCCTGGCCCCGGCGCGGCTGCGGCGGGTGGATCATCTTGAGCGCGACGGTGCGGCCCAGGCGCTCGTCCACCGCGGCGTAGACCGTCGTCATGCCCCCACGGGCCACGCATCCGCGGATGCGCAGGCGACCGTCGACAAGCGTGCCGAGAAGGGGATCGGCGAGCTGAGCGTCCATGGCAGCGCAGTCTAGGGCAGTTGCCGAGATCATGACTCGCCCGATGGCGGGATAGGCCGCTACCTGCGGAGATGCACCGACACGCCGCGCCCGAAATTCGTTTGCCGATCACCGGCGGCCGACGTACCGTCGACGGCGATGTGAGCCACTGACACCTTCCCGCGCCCGCGACCGAGGCACTGCCCGGCGGGCGGAAGAGTCGATCTTGTCGGTGGTGTTCCATGTCCTATTCCGCCCTGCTTGCCCATGATCTCGTCCGCACCCTCGGCACCCGCCGGGTGCTCGACGGCGTCAGCCTCACCGCGTCCCCCGGTCACCGGATCGGGCTGATCGGCGAGAACGGCGCCGGCAAGTCCACCCTGCTGCGGCTGCTGGCCGGGGCCGACGAGCCCGACTCGGGCACCGTCGTGCGCCCCGGCGACCTCGGCTTCCTGCACCAGGAGATGCCGTTCGACGCCGCCGCGACGGTCGCCGACGTGATCGACGACGCGCTGCGCGAGGCCCGTACGGACCTCGCCGAGCTCGACCGGCTCACCGCGGAACTCGCCGAAACCGCACCGGAGTCCCCCGGCTACCCGGACCTGCTCGCCGCGTACGGCGAGCGGCTGGACCGCGCCCAGGAGCACGAGGCCTGGGACGCCGACCGGCGCGCGGAGATCGTGCTGGCCGGGCTCGGCCTCGGCGGCATCGCGCACGAGCGCCCGCTCGGCTCGCTGTCCGGCGGGCAGCGCGGGCGGCTCGCGCTGGCCGCGCTGCTGGCCCGGCGCCCGTCGGCGCTGCTGCTCGACGAGCCCACCAACCACCTCGACGACGCCGCCGCGGCGTTCCTGGAGGAGCAGCTGCGCGGGCTGCCCGGGGTCGTCGTGGTGGCCAGCCACGACCGGGCGTTCCTCGACGCCGTCTGCACCGACCTGGTCGACCTCGACCCGGCCGTCGACGGCCCGGCCCGCTACGGCGGCAACTACACCGCATACCAGGCCGAGAAGCAGGCCGAGCGGGCCCGCTGGCAGCGCCGCTTCGAACAGGAGCAGGAGGAGCTCGACGACCTGCGCCAGGCCGCCTCGGTCACCGCGCACCAGGTCGCGCCCGGCCGCGCCAAGCGCGACAGCGAGAAGATGGGCTACGGCCACACCACCGGCCGGGTGCAGAACCAGATCTCGCGGCGGGTGCGCAACGCGTCGCGCCGCCTCGACGAGCTGGAACGCGAGCAGGTGCGCCGCCCGCCGGAGCCGCTGCGGTTCCGCGCCGCGCGGCTCGCGAGCACGTCGGCCGACGGCACCCTGCTGTCGCTGCGCGACGTACGCGTGCCCGGCCGGCTGGCCCTCGACCGGCTCGACCTGTCGTCGGCGGACCGGTTGCTGGTCACCGGGGCCAACGGCGCGGGCAAGTCGACGCTGCTCGCGGTGCTCGCCGGTCGGCTGTCCGGCGCGGGCGAGGTGCGGCGGCGGCGCGGGCTGACCGTGGGCCTGCTGGCCCAGGACACCGTGTTCGACCGGCCCGACCGCACCGCCCGCGAGACGTACGAACTGGCGCTGGGCCACGCGCGCGCCGAGGCCGTGCCGCTCGGCGACCTCGGCCTGCTCGCCCCACGCGACCAGGGCGCCCGGGTCGGCGACCTGTCGGTCGGCCAGCGCCGCCGGCTGGCCCTGGCGCTGCTGGTGGCCGACCCGCCGGAGCTGCTGCTGCTCGACGAGCCGACCAACCACCTGTCGCCGCGCCTGGCCGACGAGCTGGAGCAGGCCTTGGGCAGCGGTCCGGGCGCGATCGTGGTCGCGAGCCACGACCGCTGGCTGCGCTCCCGCTGGCCGGGCCGCGAGCTGCGGCTGTGACGGGCCTTCGGCAGTGCGGCCGAACGCGGCAGGCGATGGCAGCCCGGCCGGGCTCAGGCCGCGGCGAACACCGGGAAGGTCGGTTCAGGTCGCGGGATCGGCGATGCGGTAGCCCACCCCGGGCGTGGTCGTGATGACCGGCGGGCTGCCGAGCTTGCGGCGCAGCCGCCCGACGGTCACGGTGACCGTGTTGGTGAACGGGTCGGCGTGCTCGTCCCAGACCCGCTCCAGCAGATCCTCCGTGCTCAGGAACGCCGGGCTCGCCGACAGCAGCGCTTCCAGCAGGGCGAACTCCTTCACCGACAGGTCCAGCGGCCGACCGTCGCGGGTGGCGGTGCGGCGCACCGGATCGAGTTCGACGCCCGCCGCGCGCAGCGTCCGACCCCGTGCCGCGGGCCGCCTGCGGGCCAGCGCGCGCACCCGCAGCACCAGCTCCGGGAAGTGGAACGGCTTGCCGAGGTAGTCGTCCGCGCCCAGGGTGAGGCCACTGACCCGGTCACCGGGCGCGACCGCGGCGGTCAGCATCAGCACCATGGGCCGGTCGTCCCGCTCGGTGATCATCTGGCACAGCGTGTCGCCGTGGATGCCGGGCAGATCACGATCGAGGACCACCACCTCGTACGCGTTGACGTCGAGTTTCACCGCGGCGGCCACGCCGTCGTGCGCGACGTCGACGGCCATGCCCTGATCCCGCAGTCCTTCGGCCACCACCTCGGCGAGCGCGCGGGCGTCCTCGACCACGAGCACCCTCATGCCGCGGCCTCCCGCCCCGCCCGCTCCGGCGCCCCGATCAGCCTCACGCCGTCACCTCCTGCCGCGGCGAACCGACCGGCCCCGTACGCCGAACCTCCGGACTCGCCCGCGGCAGCGACACCGCGGCGCGCAGGCCGCCGGTCGGGCTGGCCCACAGTTCCAGCCGGCCGCCGTGCGCCTCGGCGACCGCCGCGACGATCGACAGTCCGAGGCCGGAGCCGTCGTCGGAACCGACGCGCTCCGCGCCCAGGCGCTGGAACGGCGAGGCGAGCCGGTCGACCTGCGCCTGCGCCAGCATCGGCCCGCCGGACTCCACGACCAGCTCGACCGTGCCGTCGGCGGCGGTGGCCGCGACCCGCAGCCAGCCGCCGTCCTCGTTGTGCAACACCGCGTTGTCGACGAGGTTCTGCGCCATCCGGGCCAACAGCGTGCCGTTGCCCTCGGTCCAGGCCTCGGACACGACGCCGGCGGTGTCGGCGGTCAGCTGCCTGGCCCGCATGTCTGCGGCACGGGCGGCCAGCGCCTGGGCAGCGAGGTCGGCGAGCGCCACCGGGGCCTGGTCGGCGAGTGCGCCGTGCTGCGCGCGCGCCAGCATCAGCAGCCCGTCGAGCAGGCGGTCCACCCGGTCGAGCTCGACGCGTACCCGCCCGGCGAGCGCGGCGGTCTGCGCGGGCACCGGCTCGGGCTTGGCGAGTGCGACGTCGAGCGAGGCCCGCATGGTGGCCAGCGGCGTACGCAGCTCGTGCGACGCGTTGGCGACGAACCGGCGCTGCGCCGCGAACGACGCCTCCAGCCGGGCCAGCAGCCCGTCCACGGTGTCCGCGAGGTCCTTGACCTCGTCCTGCGGCCCGGCCACGGCCAGGCGCTCGTGCAGGTTCTCGGCGGAGATGCGCCGGGTCGCGGCCGTGATCGTGCGCAGGGGCCGCAGCACCCGGCCCGAGATCAGCCTGCCCAGCAGCAGCGACACCAACCCCATCACCACCAGTGCGACCACCGAGCCGACGAGCAGCCGCCGGGACTGCATGGTCTGGAGTTCGTCAAGCCGGGTCTGCAGCTCCCGGATGTGCCGCTGCGCCACGGCGGGGTCCGCCTGCTGCGCGGGTGAGAACTGGCCGGGAGCGGGCTGGGTGTCGCTGACCGACGCCAGCACGTTGGTGAGCACCAGCAGCGCGCACCCGGACAGCAGGAACACCGCCGCGTAGAGCAGCGTGAACCGCAGCCGCACCGTCCTGCCCGTCCATCGCCGCCCGCTCATCAGCGCCTCCCCCGTCATGTCGCCGGTCTCCAGGATGCCGCGACCGGCCTAACAGCGGCATGACAGCGCCGGTTCGGCCCGTGTTACGGCGTGCTCCGTAGAACATCGGCCATGAGTACCCCCGACGAAAGCACCACTCCCCGCCTGCCGGCGCTGGTCCGGGCCGAATGGTCCGGGTTCCGGTCCGTTCGCGGCCGGATGGCCGCCCTGGCCGTGGCGGCGCTGGCCGTCATCGCGCTCGCCGTGCTGCCCGCGCTGAGCACCCACAGCTCCTGCAGCCAGGGCCCGGTGGAGGTGCCCTGCCCCACCGACCCGCTGGACCCGGACGGCCGGCCCGTCTCCGACCTCTTCTTCTTCGCGCACCGGCCGCTGACCGGCGACGGCAGCCTCACCGCCCGGCTGACCTCGATGACCGGGACCATCACCTACCCGCCGCCGGACCACGACGAGATCGTCGCCGGCGTGGTGCCGTGGGCGAAGACCGGGATCATCATCAAGGACGGACTCGGGCAGGGCTCCTCCTACGCCGCGGTGCTGATGACCGGCACGCACGGTGTACGCATGCAGCACGACTACACCCACGACACGGCCGGGCGGCCCGGCGGCGTGTCCCCGCAGGCGCCGCGCTGGCTGCGGCTGACCCGCGCGGGCGACACCATCACCGGCGAGGAGTCGGCCGACGGCACGTCCTGGACGCCGGTCGGCACCGCCCGGCTGGCGGGGCTGCCGGACACGGTACAGATCGGCCTGTTCGCCACCTCGCCGGGCGACCTGACGCTGGCCCCCGTCGGCCTCGGCGGCAGCATCGGTCAGGTGCGCTTCACCCAGGCCGTCGGCTCCTTCGACAACGTCACCACGGCCGGCGGGGTGGCGGCCGGCCCGTGGCGGGCCGACACCGTCGGCGAGCTCGGCCACACCGACTGGGAGAAGTTCCACCGCGCGCCCGGGCTGGTCGAGCAGGGCGGCACGCTCACCGTGACCGGCTCCGGCGACATCGGCCCGATCGGCACCGAGGGCGGCCGCACCTCCAAGGACACCCTCGTCGGCCTGTTCGTGGCGATGATCATCCTGGTCGTGACGGCGGCCCGGTACGCGACGTCGCGCCCGTCCGCCGGTGCCGCGCCCGGCGGGCGGCAGCTGGCGGCCCGGGCGCTGGTGCTCGGCGGAGCCGTGTTCGCGACCGGGCTCGCCGCCGTGGCGGTGTCCGTGCCGCTCGGCACGAAACTGCTGCGCGACGGCGGCAGCACGGTCGTCTCGGCGAGCCCGCTGACCGAACTGCGCGTCATGGTCGGGACAGCGGTGCTGCTCGCGCTCGTCGCCGTGCTCGCCCTGGCGCTCGGCGCGCTGCTGCGCCGGGCCTGGCTCGCGGTGACCGTGCTGCTGGCCGGGCTCGTGCTGCCGTACCTGCTGGTGGTCGTGCCGCTGCTGCCCGACGCCGTCGCGGACTGGCTGCTGCGGCTCACCCCCGCCGCCGGATTCGCGGTGCTGCAGACGCTGACGGCATACCCCCAGGTCACCATGCATTACGCGCCGTACGCCGGATACTTCCCGCTGCCGTGGTGGGCCGGGCTCGCGGTGACCTGCGCGTTCACCGCGCCGGCACTCGGGTTCGCGCTGCGCCGCACCCCGCAGCGGCCGGAGGCGTCGCCCGTCGACTGGCGGTGAGCGGTCACCGGTGCGGGAGCACGGCTCCTCCCGCACCGGTCTCTGCCCTGGTCGGCGGGCATCTCCAGCAGGCTCAGCCCTTGTCGGCGGGCACGTCCCGCAGGAACAGGATGCCGTCGCTGTCGGCGACGTGGACGGGGTCCCGCGGGAAGTAGCCGTGGTCGTCCGTGTTGTCCGCGCGCCGCACGGGTTCCACCCCGGCGGCGTGCAGCGCGGCGGCCAGGCGGCGGCCGTCGAGCAGGTAGCGGTCGTCCGGAAGCCTCGACAGGACACCCTCGAAGGTGTCGGCCGCCGGTGCCCCGAGGCCGCGATGGTGCATCGCGCCGACCGCCGTGGCCACGAAGGCATAGCGCTCGCCGAGGTCGGCGGCGGCGATCGCCCCGGCGGTCCACCAGGTCAGCGCCTGGTTGAGGTAGTCGGCCTGCCAGTGGCCCTCCTCGCGCTGCAGATGCCCGTTGTGCGCGAACACCAGCGTCGGGCCCCGGTCGGCCTCCCGCGCCTCGATCGCCAGCAGGTTCTCGGCCATCATCGTGTCGCGCGTGATCATGAGCTGGGCATACCGCGACGGCGAGGCGGCCGCCATGACCGCGTGGTAGCGCAGCAGGCCGGCAGCCGCACGCGCGTGCAGCCGGGCCCGCCACCGGTCCTCCTCCGGCGCGGCGGCGAGCAGTCGCGGCGCCTGTGCCAAGAGCAGCGCCCGCAGGTCGTCGGCGAGCAGCCGGAGCCGCACCGCCTCCGGCGACGAGCCGACCGACCGCGACGGGTCCATCGCCGCCGCCTCGTCGGTCCACCGGTCGTCGCCACCGGCGAGCTCCTCGATCAGGGCCGCGTCGTCCGGGAGCTGTCCGGGATCGCCCCAGACCGTCACGTGGTCGCGTACCTCGGTCAGGGCGTGGCGCGGGCTGGCGGCGTACATCATCTCTGTCGGGGCGTCGAAGCCGTAGAAGCGCAGCCGGTCGCCGTCCGGGCGGCCCTGGTTGTACTCCCGCATCCAGGCGACCAGGTCCCGGTTGCCCCCGAACGCGCCCCAGCCGTGGCTGACGCCGTGCGCCATGACGTCGTCGAGCGTGCCCGGGCCGCCCGCGACGTACGCGTCCACGGCCAGCCCGGCCAGGCAGTCGCTCTCCAGCGCGATCGACCGGTAGCCCTCATGTTCCACGAGATGGCGCAGCAGCCGGTTGCGCACCTGGAGGAACAGCTCCTCACCGTGGATGGGTTCGCCGAGGCCAAGCAGCCGCGGCCGGGACGGCAGCGCGTCGAGCAGTCGCGTCACGGCGGGCCCGGCGTCGTCGGTGAACGCCCAACCGGCGTCGGCCAGGGCGGAATGGATGGTCATCAGGTGTGATCCTCTCGACGAGTCGACACCTTCAACCGTATCGTTGAACCAACGATGTAAACTTTCTCTCGATCTTTTGCCAGTTTCGACCTCAAACCCTCAAACGATGGTCACCTCATGAGCGAACCGCGGCTACGGCCCGTCGACCTGGCCCGGGGGCAGGGGCTGTCCACCCAGGCGATCCGCAACTACGAGGAGGCGGGCATCCTCCCGCCCGCGGACCGCACCCCGTCCGGCTACCGCGTCTACACCGGGCTGCATGTCCTGGCGCTGCGCGCGTTCGCGGCCCTGGCACCGGGACACGGCCACCAGACCGCGACCGCGATCATGCGGGCGGTCAACGAGGATGCCGTCGAGGACGCGCTCGCCATCATCGACGACAGCCACCTGCAACTACGCGACGACCGGCGCACCCTCACCGCGGTCGAGCAGGGACTACGCGACCTGGCCGGCGCCGAGCCCGCGGTGTCCCGAGCCGCGGGCGCCTTCGTCGGGCCGCTCGCCCGCCAGCTCGGCGTCAAACCGGCGACGCTGCGCAAGTGGGAGCGGGCCGGGGTGGTCCGCCCGCGGCGAGATCCGGCGACCGGCTACCGGGTCTACTCCCCAGCCGACGTGCGCGACGCCCGGCTGGCGCACCAGCTCCGGCGTGGCGGCTACCTGCTGGAGCAGATCGCACCCCTGCTGGACCAGGTGCGGACGGCCGGCGGCGTCGCACCGCTGAAGGCGATGCTGGAGGACTGGCACGACCGGCTCGCCGGACGCGCCCGCGCGATGCTGTCGGGCGCCGCCGAACTGGACGCCTACCTGCGCGAACGGACCGGGCCGCCCGGTCCCGACCGGTCAGGCCGCCGACCTGCCGACCCGGCGCCCTGACCTCGGTGCCGCAGAGCACCGCGGTGCTTGAGCGGCAGCGACGAGTTCAGACAGGCATCAGGATCAGCCAGGCGAAGCCGAGCACGCCGCGGTAGCCGCCGAGGTACTCCTCGCGGCGCTGGTCGGCGAAGGCGCGGGCCTGCGGCGTGCCGACGTGCTCGATCCCGGCCCGCCAGTCGGACTCGAAGTCGTCCCACTCGGCGAGCGTCGACTCCGCGACGTGCATCGGCCGGAAACCGGCGGCCACCGCCAGGCGGGCGAGCCCGGCCAGATCGGGCAGGTCGCCGAACGCCTCGCGAACCTGTTCGGTGGGCTCGGTCCGGTAGAAGCCCTCGCCGAACAGCAGCCGCCCGCCTGGCGTGGTGAGCCGGTGCAGCGCGGCGAGCGCAGGGGCGGTCCCCTCCCAGATGTGACTTCCGCCGACGTTGACGACGATGCCGGCGGGCCGCGTCCAGGTGGTCGCGTCAGCGGTGTGGAAGGTGACCCGGTCGAGGCCGAGCGATGCCGCGCGGGCGCGTTCGGCGATCGCGGGGTCACATTCGACCCCGTCGCCACCGATGCCATGCGCGCGGCACAGCCGCCGGAGCAGCTCTCCACTGCCGCAGCCCAGGTCCAGCGCACGTCGACCGGAGTCCGCCGGGGCCAGCCGCCGGACGAGGCCGGCCACCCGCTCCTCGCTCAGCGGCGCGTTGTAGACGAGGTTCGCGGCGGCCGCGGCGAACAGCGGCTTGAGATCTTGGTGGGTCACGCGCCCACCGTAACCGGCCGACCGCGTGGGCCGGGGCAGGCCGCCTTCGCGCCCGGGCGTCAACTCTGCGGGGTGGGGCACATTTCCGACCAGCCGACGGCGCCGTGCCAGTCGGAGTAGGTGGCGTCGTTGAACACCAGGCTCAGCACGGAGCCGTCTGCCGCGCCGGCCAGGATGCCGGTCCAGCCTTCACGGGGCCCGCGAGCCGCACAGTGCCGGGCGACCGCCGGTCCCGCCGCCCGCCGTAGCCGTTCCGCCGGGGCCGGCGGCCGCACCCTCACCGGGCTCGGATCGCCATATGGAAGTCCGCCTGTTGACGGCGGATCGCAACGGGTCTACGGTCAGCACTCGGGAAGCGCTTTCCAAAGCCGGAAACACCGGTCCACCAGTGCCTGATCAGCACTGTCGCCATCGGACCGCGCACGTCCCGTGCCGTCGCCCAACGGCACGGTCCCCCGACCCGGAGGCACCCGTGGCATCTCGCCCGCTCCCCCGTTCCCGACCACGAACGTGGTCCCTCATCGCGGGGCTAGTCCTCGCCCTCACCACCGGCGCGATGGCACTCAGCCAGAACGCCTTCGCCGCCACCGTCTTCAGCGACAACTTCGAGGACGGCACCGCCGACGGCTGGTCCAAGTCCGGCGGCACCTGGACGGTCGTGACCGACGGCACCAAGGCCCTGCAGCAGGGCAACACCGGCACCGACAACGCCCGTGAGTTCGCCGGCTCCACCAGCTGGACCGCGTACACGGTCACCGCCCGGGTGAAGCCGCTGAGTTTCGGCAGCAACGGCCACGTCTCCCTGCTGGCCCGCTCGACCGGCGCGACCGTCTACTACCGGCTGTCCCTGCGACCGGGCAACTCCGTGCAGCTGCAGGCGGTCAACGGCAGCTCGGTCACCGTGCTGGGCAGCGTCACCCGCACCGTCGCCACCGGCACCTGGTACACCCTCGGCATCGAGGCCAACGGCAGCACCATCCGCGGCCTCGTCGACGGCACCGTGATCGCATCGGCCACCAGCACCGCGATCGCCAACGGCCGGATCGGGCTGCAGACCTCGTACAGCAGCGGCAACTTCGACGACATCACGGTCACCACCGGTGGCACGACGACCCCCACCACTCCGGCCCCGTCGGCGACGACGAGCCCGCGGCCGTCGGCGTCACCGTCGGCCCCGGCCTCCCCGTCGCCGACCGTGAGCCCGGCGCCCACCGGCTGGCCCACGCCGAGCGGCAGCGCGCCGGTCGACAACGGCACCATTGCGGTCAGCGGCGTCTTCGACGGCGGTATGAAGCGCTACTGCTGCATCGGTGACGGCGGCCAGGGCGAGAGCCAGGACCCCGTGTTCGAGCTGGCGCCCGGCGCCACCATCAAGAACGTGATCCTGGGCGCGCCGGCCGGTGACGGCATCCACTGCCTGGGCAACTGCACCATCGAGAACGTCTGGTGGGAGGACGTGGGCGAGGACGCCGCGACGTTCCTCGGCGGCACGAACTACTACGTGATCGGCGGCGGCGCCCGCGCGGCGTCGGACAAGATCTTCCAGCACAACGGACCCGGCACGCTGCACATCAGCGGGTTCTACGCGGAGAACTTCGGCAAGCTCTACCGGGCCTGCGGCAACTGCAGCTCGTCGTACCAGCGGCACGTGGTGATCGATAACGTGCGGGTCAAGAGCGGCGACGTCATCGCGGGTATCAACATCAACTGGGGCGACACAGCCCGGTTCACCCGGATCACCGTCCTCAACGACCCCGACCACGAAACCGTGATCTGCGACAAGTTCCACGGGGTCCCGAAGGGTAGCGAGCCCACCCACGTCGGCAGCGGCGCGGACGGCGTGAACTGCTTCTACAACGCCAGCGACATCACCTGGCAGTGAGACGGTGCCGCTGCCGGGACCGCGCGTCCCGGCAGCGGCCCGCCGGACGTCAACTGACGCGCACCGCACAGGTGCGTCCACCAAATCGGGGATTGATGCAATGAATGCTGTCTCATGGAGACGAACACGTCTTCGCGTCGGCGCGACACTGGCCATGACGGTCGCCGTGGTCGCGACGTTGTCCTCGCCTCAGCCCGCGCAGGCCACCACGTATGACCGCGGGATGGCGTTGCCGTCCTTCGCGGTGAAGCCGTACGACTACAACAGCCAGTGGCAGGGACCCATGGACCGGGCTCTCAGCTCCTGGAACGTGACGCCGACGCCCGTCTGGATCACCAAGTCGTCGTCGGCCCCCAACAGCATCGTGGCCGCGCAGTATCCCGGCGTGACCTGGTTCGGCCTGTACACGCCACACGGCTCGAAGCCGGGCAGGTACTTCGACATCAAGCTCAACTCGCTCAACCTCTCCAAGACGACGTACTACTTCGACAGGTTCGTGACGCAGGTTCTCGTCCACGAACTCGGCCATTCGCTGAGCCTGGTCGACAATCCCGTGACGTCCCAAAGGTCGATCATGACGTACGGCCTCGACCACTCCCTCTACTACGTGCCGCAGCAGTACGACATCAACGACGTCAACAACTACTACGGATAGAAAGCGGGTCATGATGATGAGACGCCTCAAGCCCGCACTCGTCGTGGCTGTCGTGTCGGTTCTGCTCGGTGCCGCGGCGTGTTCGTCGCAGCCGGTGTCGTCGGAGCCCGAGACGGTCACCATCAGCGGTTCCTACCCGGGATACGCGTCGGTCAAGCAACTATGGTCGACGGCCGACCTCGTCATCGAGGGCACCGTGCAGCCAGGCGGCCGGGTGATCGTGATCATGCCGGTCGCCGGGGACGGCACCGATCCCCAGGCCGATCCGGGAGGGTCGCTCGACGGCCTCACCGAGGAGGAGGCCGGCCTGGTCTACACGGTGCGCACCGTGCTGGTCAGCCGGGTTCTGAAAGGCAAGGCCTCGGCCGGTCAGCAGATCGAGGTCAAGGAGATGGGCGGCACCCGCAACGGCGTCCGGTACGTCGAAGAGGGCGCCACGCCGCTCACCGAGAAGAGCCGGGTGCTGCTGTTCCTCCAGACCTACCCCGACTCGGCCGCGTCACTGCTGAACCCGCAGCAGGCCAGGTTCGATCTGGACGGTGCCGGGGGCTACCGGTCGCTGCCGGGCAACGCGCTCCGCGCCACCCCGGCCGACCTTGACGCGCTGCGGGCGGGTCGGGCGGGTTAGCCGACCGGCTTACCCGCCCCGGCAGGGCGCAACGACGGAGGTCTGCGGTGTCTCGGCTGCCGGAAGAACCGAGAACCGCAGACCTCCGGCCCCCGGTTTCATAGGTGCTGGACGGACCCCTACGGATCCCTCGGCCCCTGGCTCGCGAACCAGCCTGCCACGAGCACCAGCGCGGGCGGCGCGAGCACGGCCAGCAGGCCGCCGAACAGCCACGCCAGGACCGGAGGATCAGCGAAGGCCACGCGCTCGGCCACCCACAGCGCCGCGCCCCACGCGGCCAGCGGCCCGACCATCACGGTGAAGATCGAGGACAGGCCCGTCCTCATCGCGCGCGCCACGCGGGCCGCCCCGACGGCCAGCCGGCAGATCAAGGCGACGTACAGCACGATGACGACGTCGTGGCGGGTGTCGAGCCACCACGTGGCACCGAACCAGCACAACGCCACCGTGGCCGGGAAGGCCAAGAAGATCCTGGCCCGCAGCACGGTGGCGGCCTGCTCGCCGTACCGCGCGGGGTCGATGTGGCCGACGTGGACCACGTGCGGGGCCAGCCAGGGGATCAGCAGGATGAGCAGTTGCGCGGCGACCAGGATGGACACGTCGAGTGTCAGGTTGCCCGTCATCACATCGATGATACTGACTTCTTGCCCGTCCCGCGTCAGTGATTCACGTCGGCGGCGGGCAGCGGTGCGACGATCGCACCCTCGCCCGGCACGCCACTCTGCCTGATCAGGAACCGGTCCGCACCGCGGGGCCGTTCGCGGAAGTGCCGGAACGCCATCGGCACGCCACGGGCGACGGACAGCTCGGCGCTGTCCATGACCTGCAGGTGCACGTGCGGCTGGGTCGAGTTGCCGGAGTTGCCGCAGTCGGCGAGCCGGTCACCCGCCGTCACCGGCGTGCCCACGGCGACGCGCAGGGAGCCGGCACGCAGGTGGACGAGCGCCACGAACACCCCGCTTCCCCGCAGCTCGATGACCACATGGTTGCCGGCGATCGCCCGCACCCCCTGCCGCAGCCGTCCCGCCTGGCCCAGCACGTACGGCACCAGGGCCAGCTGCGAGCGCCGCCCGGCGTGATCGGGTTCGCCGTCGCGGGCCGCGACGACGATGCCGTCGGCGGGCGCCAGGATCGGGCGGCCGAAGCCGAAGTAGCGGTCGGCCGGTTCGGTGGCGAGCACGGTACGCCAGTCGCGGTGGCCCGCGCTGCGGCCGCGCTCGTCCACCCCGACGAAGTCGATGGCATACCGCGAGCCCATCAAGTCGGTGCCGTGGCTCGGAACCCGCCGCGCCGGGCTGTTCCTGGCCAGCCACAGCCCGGTGAACGGCAGCGACAGGACGACCTCGCGCATCGCCCGCCCTCGCGCAGGCAGCCCTTCCCCCATGTCCGCAGCGTAGGCGCACCACGCCAGACGGGCCGGCCGCGTGCCCCGTCAGCGGCGTGACGTCCGGAGCCGGACCAGGCAGCCGGCGACGAACGCCAGGCAGAGCCACGCGAACCAGTCGCCGAGCCGGGCGTACGGCGTGCCACCGGAGCCGGCGCGCACCGACACTGTCGCGCTGGTGGAGCCCGTGCCGGTGACCGCATCGGCGACCAGGCGGCCGCGGGAGTCCGCGGCGACCAGACGGCCGCGCCCGGCGGGCCGCAGCACGGTGATGCCGTTCTCCACCCCGCGCACCACTGCGATCCGGCTGTGCAGCCAACCGTCACGGTCGAAGTCGAGCGCGGGCACCAGCAGCACCGTCGCCCCCTGCCTGCCGTACCCGCGCGCCGGCTCGGGATGGTCGAGGTCCTTGCAGATCGCCAGACCCGTGCGCGAACCGGGCAGCCACACCAGCCGGTCCCCAGCGGTGATGTGGTCCTCCCACCCGGTGACCAGGTGCTGCTTGTCGTACCGCACCGCGCCGGTGCCGCCGTACGCCATCGCGATGTTGTGCACGCCGGCCTGGTCCCTGAGGGTGAGCCCGACGACGATCGTGATCCGGTTGCTCCCGGCCACGCCGCCGATTCTGCGGCCGAGGTCGGCAAGTTCCGCATCAGTCACTTTGAACAGCTTCTCTGGCAGCACCAGCACGGTGGCGCCCGCAGCACCGGCCTCGGCAGCCCGGCCCAGGTAGCTCTCCAGGACCCGCTGGGCCTCGGCGGACGCGATCGGCAGGGAGTCCTCGGTCTGCCGCACGTCGGCCAAGGCGACCGTCGGGCTCGGACCAACCTGCCCGTCCTGCAGGCGCAGCAGGCCGTATCCGGCCACACCGACGACCAGGACGGCCCCGGTCGACAACAGGCGGGTCCATGCGTCGCGTCGCGTCGATGCCGCCGCCCCGATCGCGGGCAGCGCCATCAGCAGGAAGCCGACGCCCCAGATCCCGGTCACCGAGACCACCTGGATCACCGGCAGCACCTCGGCCTGGGCGTAGCCGATGGCGGAGAACGAGCCTCCCGGGGAGAACAGCGACACCAGATACTCGGCACCTGCCCAGGCGGCCGGTCCGGCGAGCACGGCGGCCACCGGGCTGCCCCGGCGCAGCAGCGCGCGATACAGGGCGACGGCCCCGGCGAAGGCGAGCGCCTGCAGCACCAGGAACCCAGCCACGACCAGGGCCGGAACCTCCAGGATCACCGTGTAATAGGTCCACATGTTCAGGCTTCCGACCGCCCAGGCGAGGAACGCGGAGGTGCACGCGGTCCGCCCGGACACCCGTCCCGCGACGGCGAACACGGGCAGCGGGGCCAGCCAGGTCAACCACGGCACGGGTGCGAGCCCGGTGCCGAACCACACCAGTGCCGCCGACACGACGACGGCCAGCGCCGGCAGGACGCGTCGACTGCTGCGGCCTTGTGCCGGAGCCACATCCGTGCGCTCCGGTGCGACCTCAAGCTCGGTTGCCATCGAGCACCTTCCCGACGAGTTGGTGAACCAGTGCGCGGAAGTCCGGCTCCGGCAGGTCGATCCGGCCGCCCCGGAACAGCTGGACCAGGCCGTGGATGAGCGCGGCGACAGTCAGCGCCAGCGGCCACACGTCCTGGTCGCGCAGCACGCCCTGGCGGATGCCGTCGGTCAGCGCACCGGCGACGAGGTTCATCGAGGGCGAGCCGCCCGCCCGGAAATCGTCGGGCCAGCGCCGCGCGCCCTCGCGCGGATCGGTGAACACGAAGTCGTACAGGTGGGGCTGGCCGAGTGCGAAGTCGAGGTGGTCGTCGAGAAGCTCCGTCACGCGCGTGTCGAAGTCGGCCACCGCGGGCCGGGCGGCCCAGCGCTCGGCGATCTCGGCGAAGCCGGCCTCGGCAATGGTCGCCAGGAGTGCCTCACGGTTGGCGAAATGCCGGTAGATGGTCATCGGCGTGACTCCGGCCGCCGTCGCCACGCGCCGCATGCTCACCGCGGCCGCGCCCTCGGCGAGCAGGATCTCGCGTGCGATCTGCACCAGACGTGCCGCCGTCGCGTTCATGTCTACACCGTAGACGCAGGTCTACGGTGTAGACAAGACCCCCGTGCACGAGTCCGCAGCCTGGTGTGCGCTGCTACGGTCCCTCCGTGCAGAACGAGGAACTGACGCGGACAGCTGCCGAACTCGAAGGTGCGACCCGCCGACCCTGGCGGTGAGCCGCCGGACGCCGCCGTGACGACGACGTGGCCGCCTGCCCCCGTGGCGGGCGGACACGTCATCGCGCTCGTGGTGGGTGGGTGTCAGCCGGTGGCGGCCAGGGTGATCGACCAGCCGTCGGCGAACGTCGTGCCGGCGACCGGGCGGGCGGAGACGACGCAGCGGCCTTCGTCGGGCCAGAACCAGCCTGCCGAGCGGGCTATCGCCTGCCAGCCGTCCAGTTCCGCGTCCACGGCGGAGCCGTAGTTCGCCAGGCCGAGCCGTCGCCATACCTCGTAGTAGGCGATCCAGTGCGCCTCCTGCTGGCCGTACCAGCAGACGGGGCCGGGCGCGCCCAGCAGCCGCTTGCCGGGCAGGTAGAAACCGTCGGCGAGCGCGGTGTAGAGGGCTTCGCGCACGTGGCGGCGCACGATGTCGACGAACGGGACGCCGTACGCGACTGCCGCTTCCGCCGTCTGGTGCGGCCAGGGCTGACCCTTGTCCCGCTTGGGCGGCTTGGGGTCGAACAGCGGCGGGGCGATCCTGTCGTCCATGGTCCCGCGCAGCCTGGCCAGTGACGCGGCCAGGTCACTGGCCAGCGGTGGGCGTCGGCCCAGCGGCGGATCGGTGACCCAGGTGTAGAGGTCCTGCAGGGTCGGCAGGTGCCGGACCAGCGGCTGGGCCTCGTGGGGAGAGCGGACCCAGACGAACTCGGGTCGGGGCCGGCCGAGTCTGCGGTAGACCTCGGTGAGGGCCTGTTCGGCGACGGCCTGGCCGGTCGGTCCGCAGGCCGTGCCGTAGCCGTGCCATTCGTCGCGGACGGCGGCTGCCTGCTGCCAGAAGGCGGCACGTTCGTGCCGCGGGGCGGTCATGCCGCGAGGGCGCGCACGCCCTTTCGTACAGAGGAGATCATGGCGCTGATGATCGCACCGGATCCGATATGGCGCAACGGGATATGAGCGGCGGGCCGCCAGACTTGGCGGCCCGCCGCTCGGCTGGCTACGGCATGGTCCACTTCTGGTTGGCCGCGCCCGCGGTGCACGTCCACAGGTGGACGACGGTGCTGTCGGCGGAGTTGTTGCCCGACACGTCCAGGCACTTGCCCGACTGCGGGTTGCGCAGGGTCTGGTCGGAGGACTGGTAGGTCCAGTTCTGCGCACCGGAGCCGTTGCACGTCCACAGCTGGATCTTCGTGCCGTTGGCGTTGCCGCCGCCGGACACGTCCAGGCACTTGCCCAGCGCACGCAGGGTCTGCCCGTTCTGGGTCCAGGTCTGGGCCGTCGAACCGTTGCAGGTGTAGATCTGGATCTGCGTGCCGTCGGCGGTGCCGCTGCTGCGCACGTCCAGGCACTTGCCGGCCAGGCCCTTGATCGGCCCGGTGCCCGGCGTGGCGGTCTTCACGAAGGTGAAGTCGTCGACGTCGAACAGGCCCGTGCCGGTCCCGGTGAAGGTCAGGTACACGTTCTGGTTGCCCGAGGGCACCCCGGTCAGCGTGGTCTGCACGTTGGCGAACGTGCTCCAGCCGCCCGTGTTGGGCACCGCGACCGTGCCGAGGATCGGCCCGGTCGTGGAGCCGGTGCGCACCTGGATGCCGCCGCCCGCGCCGCCGGACACGACGCGCGCCCGGAAGGTGGTCGCGCCGCCGACGTTGACGCCGTTGTACGCCGCCCAGTCGCCCGGCTCGATGTAGCCCAGCGTCTGGCCGTTGTTCGCGCCCGCCTTGGTGAACGCCTGCACGCCGCTCTGGCTGCTGAACGACTCGGCCTGCACGGTCACGTCACCGACCGGCGGCGTGCCCAGCTCCTTGATCCGGATGTTGCGGAACTGGGCGGTGTCGGCCGCGCCGTGGTTCTGGATGCCGATGTGGCCGGCCAGGTCACGGGCGGCGTTGGTGTTGGTGAAGTCGTTGATCAGCACGCCGTTGAGGTAGATCCGCAGGCGCTGGCCCTCGACGAGCAGCTCGTAGGTGTTCCACTCACCGGGGGCGTTGAGCGCCGCGTCGCGGGCGGCGATGTTGGCCGACTGGAACGTGTACACCGAGCCGGTGGTGCGGTCGGCGCTGTCGGTGGCGTCGATCTGGATCTCGTAGCCGTTGTCGACCGCCGACCACGGGTCGGTCGACGGCGGGAAGCCGATGAACACGCCCGAGTTGGAGTCGCCGGTGAGCTTCCAGTCGAGCTTCAGCGAGTACGAGGTGTACTGCTTGGCGCTGTACCAGTAGAGGCCCATGCCGCCGACCGTGGTCAGCGTGGCGTCGGAGTTGGTGAGGCTGCCGGGACCGGCCTGCGACCAGCCCGTGGTCGAGCCGTTGAAGATCGGCGTGTAGCCGGTCTCGGGGCGGCAGTCGGCCTTGCTGCGCCCGGCGGCGTACCGGATGCCGCCGAGCAGGTGGTTGCGGAAGTTGGCCTCGCTGTAGGAGGCCTGGGTGTGGCCGCCGCCGGTGTAGAAGGACCGGCCGCCGTCGTACGCCTTGCACCAGGCGTGCGGGTGGTCGGCGCCCATGCCGCCGCCGCTGTACGACGACTCGTCGAGCGTCGCCAGCACGTGCGCCGTGCTGCGGGCGTTGGTCTGGTAGTTGTACCACTCGTCGGTGCGGGTCCAGGTCTGCGGCAGGTGCCCGGTCGCGGCGTGACCGCGGTCCTCGACCTTGACGTTGGCCTGCTGGATCGCCGGGTGCGAGGCGAACCACGCGCCGACCAGGTTGCCGTACCAGGGCCACGAGTACTCGGTGTCGGACGCGGCGTGCACGCCGACGTAGCCCTTGCCGGAGCGGATGTAGTTCTCGAACGCGGTCTGCTGGGTGGCGTCGAGCACGTCGCCGGTGGTGTTGAGGAAGACCACGGCCTCGTACTGGGCCAGGTTGCTCGCGTTGAACTGGGCCGCGTCCTCGGTGGCGGTGACGGTGAAGTTGTTGGCCGCGCCCAGGTCCCGGATGGCCTGGGTGCCCACGGCGATGGAGTCGTGCCGGAAGCCGGCGGTCTTGGAGAAGACCAGCACGTCGTACGGGGCGTCGGCGGCGGCCGCCGGGCAGGCGGTCATGGCCACCACGGTCAGCGCGGCGGCTGCCACGCCGATCACGGGTCGAAGGATTCGCACGTTGATGCTCCTTTCACGGACGGGAACGGTCCGGGCGGGCGGGGCTGCCCGCCCGGACCGGGTCGATCAGGGCAGGGTCCACTTCTGGTTCGCGGCGTTCGCGGTGCACGTCCACAGGTGGACGATGGTGCTGTCGGCGGAGTTGCCGCCCGACACGTCCAGGCACTTGCCCGACTGCGGGTTGCGCAGCGTCTGGTCGGACGTCTGGTAGGTCCAGTTCTGCGCACCGGAGCCGTTGCAGGTGTACAGCTGGATCTTGGTGCCGTCGGCGCTGGCGCCGCCGGCGATGTCCAGGCACTTGCCGAACGCCCGCAGGGTCTGGCCGTTACGCGTCCAGGTCTGCGAGCCGGTGCCGTTGCAGGTGTAGATCTGGATCTGCGTGCCGTCGGCGGTCGCCCCGCTGCGCACGTCCAGGCACTTGCCCGCCAGCCCCGTGATCGGGCCGACGCCCGCCGCCGTGGTGAAGGTGAACGAGTCCAGGTCGAACAGCGCGCCGGTGCCGCCGCTGAAGGTCAGGAACAGCGGCGTGGTGGTGTTCGGCGGGTTGGTGATCGTGCCGGAGACCGTCGCGAACGTCTCCCAGCCGCCGGTCACTCCGACGGTGGCCGAGCCGAGCACGGTGCCGGTGGCCGACCCGGCCCGGATCTGCAGCGTGCCGCCCACGCCACCCGAGGACACCCGGGCGGTGAAGCCGGTCGCGTTGCTCAGCCGGTACGGCGTGAACGAGATCCAGTCCCCGTTGTGGATGTCACCGACGGTCTTGCCGCCCTCGGCGGTGGCCTTGGTGAACGTGTTGATCCCCTGCGAGGTGCCGAAGTGCTCGGCCTGCCGGTGCCGAGGTTGCAGCGTGTGCTGGGTGTGCGTGGTCAGGCCCTGGTTGTCGGTGTACTCCGCGTCGAAGATCGCGAAGATGTTCGCGGCGTCGTCGTGCTCGCCGTCGACCGGGATGGTGATGGTGCCCGAGCAGCCGGTCTTCGAGGTGATCTGGTGGCCGTGCTGGTCGTGGCCTAGCACGTAGGTCAGCTTGACCCGCGCGCAGTCGATGGTGCCGTCACCGGCGTCGGTGACAGTCAGCGAGTAGCTGACCGTGTCGCCGAAGGCGAACAGCTGGCCGTTGCCGGGACTGTTGATGGTCACCGCGGGCGGGGTGTTGCCGACCGTGACGACGACCGAGTCGCTGCCGGTCGCGCCCTGCGGGTCACGCACCGTCAGCGTCGCGGTGTAGGTGCCGTTGGTGCTGTATGTCTTGCTCGGGTTGGCGGCCGTGGAGGTGGTGCCGTCGCCGAACGCCCACGAGTAGGTCAGCGCGCCGCCCTCCGGGTCCGAGGAGCCTGCCGAGGAGAACGCCACCGTCAGCGGGGCCGCTCCGGCGGTGGGGGTGCCCTCGGCGTTGGCGATCGGGGCCCGGTTGCCGGTGCCGATGTACTCGAACCGGTACAGCGCCGAGTTGGCGTCGCCGTTGAAGTAGCCGGTGCCGTAGTCGAGCACGTACAGCGCGCCGTTCGGACCGAACGCCGAGTCCATGACCTGCTTGCCGGTCCACGGGAACGAGTCGATCGTGCCCCGCGAGCCGTCGGCGTTGACGTGGATCGGCTTGATCCAGCCCCGGCCGAACTCTGTGGCGAAGAACTGCCCGTCCATGTCCTGCGGGAACTTCACCGTCGAGGTCGAGGCGGCGTCGTAGCGGTAGACCGGGCCGCCCATCGGGGACTCGGAGCCGCCGCCGAACTCGGTCGGCGTGCCGCTGTCACCGCCGTACTTGATCCAGGCGGGCCGGGCCGCGGGCAGCGTGGACAGGCCCGTGTTGCGGAACGAGTTGTTCGTCGGGCCGCCGGTGCAGTTGAACTTCGGGCCGGTGGACGCGGTCGCGAAGTTCCACTCGTTGTAGGTCTCGGTGCTGGTGTTGGCACCGGTGCAGTACGGCCAGCCGTAGTTGCCCGCCGAGGTGATCCGGTTGAACTCGACCTGCCCGCTCGGGCCCCGGTTGGCGTTGGTGGTGCCCGCGTCCGGGCCGTAGTCGCCGACGTACACGACGCCGGTAGCCTTGTCGACACTCATCCGGAACGGGTTGCGGAAGCCCATCGCGTAGATCTCGGCGCGGGTCTGCGCCGTGCCGGGCGCGAACAGGTTGCCGGACGGGATCGAGTACGACCCGTTGGCGTTGACCTTGATGCGCAGGATCTTGCCGCGCAGGTCGTTGGTGTTGCCCGCGGAGCGCTGCGCGTCGTAGGCGGGGTTGCGGTCGGTGCGCTCGTCGAGCGGCGCGTAGCCGTCGGACGAGAACGGGTTCGAGTCGTCGCCGGTGGACAGGTAGAGGTTGCCCGCGGCGTCGAAGTCGATGTCACCGCCGACGTGGCAGCACAGGCCCCGGTCGGCGGGCACGTCCAGCACGTTGACCTGGCTGCCCATGTTCACCGTGAAATCGGCGTTCAGGGTGAACCGGGCCAGCCGGTTCACGCCCTGCCACTGGGTCCAGCTGGTGCCGGTAGCGGGCGCGTCCCCGGCCGGGGTGGACAGCGGCGGGGCGAAGTAGAGGTAGATGTAGCGGTTCGTGGCGAAGCCCGGGTCGACGCCGACGCCCTGCAGGCCCTCCTCGTCGTGCGAGTACACGGGGATGGTGCCGACCACGGACGTGGTCCCGGCCGCCGTGGTGCGGCGCAGGGTGCCGTTGCGGGCGGTGTGCAGCACGGACAGGTCCGGCAGCACGGCCAGGGACATCGGCTCGCCCATCTCGGCGACGCCGCGGGCCATCTCGACCTGCTGGAACTTGGTCGGGTCGATGGTGTGCGCCGCCGCGGGGGCGGTCGTGGTGGCCACGGCCGTCAGGGCCGAGCCGGTCATCAGCAGCGCGGCAGCGGCCGCCCGCCATAGCGTCATGTGCCTACGTGGATGTCTTATGGACATAGCCGTCCAACCCTTCCTGACCGGGGGTACGCCAGGCAGGGCGCGCGCCGTCGCGCCTGATGCCGGGGTGGGCTTGGGGGTAACCGCGCCGCCGGTTACATCGACGAAACATTGTGGAGCCGTGACGGACACACTAGGGACTTTTCATCGAGGTGTCCATACTTTCCGATGCGTCGACGCAAAGTTTTGTCGCGACGATCGAAAGTGGAGCGACGATCCTGGTCAGCGGCCCGGTTTCGGCGCCGGGTGCGGGCGGGTATCAGGCGGCATGAACCGCAACCTGATCCGGACGCTGCGCTACGCCTGGGAGCGGCCGGAGTTCCGGGCCGGCCTGCAGCACCTGATCGACCTCGACCAGGTGACCGCGCTGCTGGCCGCGCTGTCCACCGAGGACCGCGACCACGAGCAGGACCGCCGCGCGATGGACCTGCTGCGCTCGGCCCTGGACTCCCCCGAGATCCGCCGCGCGGTGCTGCTGCTCGTCGAGTCCGACGACATCCGCCTCCAGCTCGCCGCCGCCATCGCCGAAGGCCTGCCCGGCCGCCCCGCCCTCGCCGTCGCGATCGCCGCCGCCCTCAACGACCCCCGCGTCCGCGCCCAGCTCCACGACGCCCTGGAAAGCCCGCAGGTCCGCGACCTGCTCCTGCGCGCGGCCGAGGACGGCGCTCAGCACCACCGCTGGTCCCTGGCCCGCCAACTGCTCGTCCTGCTGGCCCGCCACCGCACGGCCCGGCGCCTGGCCTGGTCCCTACACCGCCACGGCCTCCTGCGCGCCCTCCGCGAATGACAGGAAGGGCACCGACAAATCGCCCATCACGGTGACATACGCCAAGGTCAACATAACGTTTAGGTAACGGATACTGATGAAGTGGTCGCCCTGGCTGCGAAGTTGCCAGGTAGCGGTCGATGCAGCTCGAGTATCGCGCGTGACCGGCAAGCCTCCGTGCCGTCCATGGCCCTCGATGCCGGCGGGGGTGGCCCATGGGCCGGTGAGACGCACACGGCGACAGGCGAGGGCGAGAACCCCTCTGCCGCGTGCGGCTTGCGGTCCGCATCCATCCGATGTGGTGCGCCGATGGTGCGGCGATCGATCCACGGAGGGTGGCTGCCGCACCTCGGAGGCGTGCATCGATAAGGGGTGTGACCTGCCACAACGCAGATCACTAAGAGGTGCCCCCCAACTACACATAGTCATCTTGACTGGTAAAGCGCCCTTCCTATTAAGGTCCCGCCTTGCCGGCTGCAGTGTGCCGGTGTGGACAGACGAAACGGGGTGGGGCCTTGACGGCCAAACTGACAACCAAGTGGCGCGTGGGACTTTCGTCACTGCTGGGCATGGCTCTCGCAAGCGGCGCTCTGATGACGGTGTCCTCGCCGTCGGCGGCCGCGGCACCCTGCGGGCGGCTGGCCGGCACGGCGGGCGAGGCCGCCGCGATGGCCGCGGCATGCGGCACGCGGGTCGAGATCGACGAGTCGCGCACTGAGCTGACGACGACGTACGCCAACCCCGACGGGACGCGCACGTTCGAGTCGTCCGTGGTCCCGCTGCGGGCACGCAAGGCTGACGGCTCCTGGGCCGACGTCGACCTCGCGTTGGCCGAGAAGGGCGGCGCGCTGCGCCCGAAGGTCTCCGCAGCCGACGTCCGGTTCTCCATCGGCGGCGCCGAGCCCCTGGTGACCTTGGTCAAGGCCGGTAAGACCATGACCATGTCCTGGCCCGGCAACCTGCCCGCGCCGACGGTCACCGGCGACAGCGCCACCTATGCCGGCGTGCTGCCCGACGTCGACCTGGTCGTGCGGGCCACCCACACCGGCTTCACCCACGTTCTCGTGATCAAGACGCCGGCCGCGGCGGCCAACCCTGCGGTCCGCCAGATCCAGTTCGGCATCGGCGGCGACGCCAAGCTCCAGGCCCGGTCCGGCGGCCGGATGGTCGCCCAGGCGGGCAACGTCGTGCTCGCCGCGGCTCAGGCCCCGGTCATGTGGGACTCGAAGGACGACACCCCCGCCGCCGCGCAGCGGCGCAGCGCCCTGGGTGCCGAGCTGGCCGGGGGCACCGGGATCTCCAGCGCCGTCGCTCCCGGCGACCGCGCCGGCATCGCCCCGGTCCAGGCCACGCCGACCGCCGGCGGGCTGACGCTGGCACCCGACACCAAGCTGCTGTCCGACCCCGCCAACTTCCCGGTTTACGTCGATCCGGCGTGGGACTCCGTGGACAACCCGCGCTGGGCGTACGCCACCAGCAACAACGAGAACAACGACACCACGGGTGCCCGGGTGGGTCTCAACCCGGCCACCGGCGCGCTCTACCGCTCGTTCTTCGAGTTCCCGACGACAGGCAAGAGCGGCGGGTCGCTCAAGGGCAAGTACATCCATTCCGCGTACGTGCAGATGGGCCTGGATCACTCGTGGTCCTGTGGCGACACGCCCTCCTACATGTACGCCGGCCCCGCCCTGTCCGGCGTGCCGAAGGCCTCCTGGTCGGCGATGACGCTGACCGCGCTCAGCACCGCCGCGTCGGTCTCGGCGCACGCCAACGAGGGCAGCGGTTGCGCCGACTCCCCGCAACCCGACGTCACCGTCAACTACACCGGCAACGGCGTGCGTGACCACGTGCGCTCGGCCGCGAGCGGCAACTGGAACCTGATCGTGTTCGGGTTCAGCGCCGGCAGCACCACCGGCGGCTCCGGCGAGTCCACGCAGGACCGCTGGAAGCGCTTCTACACCAACAAGGCCAAGCTGATCGTCGATTACGACAGCACCCCCGGCAAGCCCAACGCGCTGCAGGTCTCGGGCGTCACCTGCCCCACCACCGGCGTCATGGGCATCGGCACGCTCACGCCCACGCTGTCGGCGATGCTGCCCGATGCCGACTCGCAGACACTGCGGGGCGCGTTCGAGTGGGTGGAGGTGCCCGCGTCCGGCAATCCGGATGAGGCCACGGTCAAGAACCGTGTGACGCCCGACCCGACCGCCACGGCCAACACCCGCGCCACGACCGTGCCGATCACCATCACGGCCGGCAAGACGTACGCCTACCACGTGACGGCCGTCGACGCCGCCCCGTACAGCCAGTGGAGTGGCTGGGGCGCGTGGTGCCAGTTCAAGGCCGACACCGCCAAGCCGATCAAGCCGACGGTGACGGTCACCGGCGGCGGCACCAGGGCCGGTGGCGAGGTCACCATCACCCTGAGCACCACCGAGACCGACGTGACGAAGTTCCGCTACAGCTGGTCCGGCACGCCGACCACCGAGGTCGCCGCGACGGGCACCAGCCCGAAGACCGCCACGGTCAAGCTGACCGTGCCGCGCTTCGGCACCAACACGCTGTCCGCACTGGCCGTCGACAACGTCAACAACGTCGGCAACCTCGGCACGGCCGAGATCAACGTCGGCCGTCCCGCGCCGCCGGTGGCTCAGTGGGGCCTGGAGACCTACCCCGGTGTCGACCAGGCCGGTGCGCTCTCCGACGCCCAGCCGGCCCCGGCCAACTCGCCGCTGACCGCGACGAACGTGACCTGGACCAAGGACTCCCGCCTGGTCGGCGGCCACACCGCCGCCTTCAACGGCAGCACCTCGCTGGCCGCCACCAGCGGCAGCGTAGTCAACACCGCGGGCTCCTTCAGCGTGGCGGCCTGGGCGCGGCTAGGCGTCATGCCCACGGCCGATTACAAGATCCTCACGCAGGAGGGCGCCGACGCGGCCGGGTTCTCGCTGGGCGTCCGCTTCATCGGTGACCCCGCCAAGCCCTACTGGACGATGGTCATGAAGGACACCTCGGCCCAGGGCGGCGGCAGCACCACCAAGGCCGCGTACTCGCCGGTCGAGATCACCACGGCCGACGTCGGCAAGTGGACCCACCTCGCCGCCGTGTACGACGCACCCGCCAAGAAGATGCGCCTCTACGTCAACGGCGAGCTCAAGCACGAACTCGACCGCCCGGCCACCCCGTGGTCGGCCACCGGCAAGTTCGTCATCGGCCGCGGCTTCGGCGCCGGTGTCGCGGAGAACTGGTGGAACGGCCAGATCGCCGACGTGCAGGCCTTCGACCGGGCACTGGTCGCTCAGGACTTCACCGGCCAGCTCGCCTCCGAAGCCGGCTCCAGCGGCTTCGACGAGCCCGGCATGCTCAGCCCGCTCAAGGTTGGCACGTGGGACTTCACCGGCCTCGGCCCCTGCTGGGAGCCCATGCCGGAGCCGGGCCTGTGCGAGGCGCTGGAGTTCGGCGGCTTCGCCCGCCGGCTGTCGCTGACCGCGGGCACCGACGTCAGCCAGGGCCTGCGCGGTGAGGCGCTGTGGCTGAACAAGGCCCACTGGGACACCACCCTGACCGACCCCACGACCGAATTCGGCTGGTCGCAGTCCAACACCGCCACCCCGGAGAACCCTGTCTGGCAGGACGGCAGCGTGCTGCGCACCGACGACTCGTTCACCGTGTCGGCGTGGGCTCGCCTGGACGACGCAGCAGGCAACCACGCGGTCGTTTCCCAACGCGGCAACACCGAGAGCGCCTTCGCCCTCAGCGCCATCGGCGGGAAGTGGAGCTTCAACGTCGCCGACGCCGACAACTCCACCGCCGCGCAGGTCAGCGCGCAGTCCGTCACCCCCGCACAGGTCGGCGAGTGGACCCACCTGGTCGGCGTGTACGACGCCGGGCGCAGGCAGCTGCGCCTGTACGTCAACGGCGTGCTCGAGCGCACCACCGCGCTCACCTGGGACGTCATGGCCTCCACCGGGACGCTGACCGTCGGCCGAACGCGGTACCACGGCGCCGACATCGACTACCTGCTCGGCAGCGCCGATGAGGTGGCCGTATACCAGGGCGCGATGACCGACGCCCAGGTCAAGTCGCTTAACGACTCCTACGACAGCTGATCCACCTCCGTCAGGGGCAGGGCCGCACGCGGCCCTGCCCCGCATTCGCCACGCCCGCGGGCGTGGCGTGACCCCTCAACCCCAGTCGCGACCGCTCGGTCGCGCCTATCCGAAAGGACTACTGTGTCACGCACAGTGCCTGGCCCGACGTTCAGCCGCAGGCTGCGCTGGGTCGCCGCAGCAGCGGGCGCCGTGATGGCGGCCTCCCTGCTCGGCGTCCCCGCAGCCGCTGCCGAACGTAGCGGCGAGCGGCTGACGCCGCAGACAACGAAGATCGACAAGCACGGTGGTGAGGTGGCAGGCAAGGGCCGGCCTGCGAACCGGCTCAAGAACGCCCCCCTGCCTGCCGTCGCGTGGCCCAGGGCGGCCACCGCGCAGGTCGACCTGAACGCCACCGGCGTGGCTCGTGCTGCCGGGCGCGGTGCCAAGGTCGGCGACCTGCCGGTGTGGGTCGAGCGAGCCGTGGGCAAAGCCGGCGAGCGGCTGGCCAAGGTCGATGTGAAGATCCACGACCGGGCGGCGCTGCCTGAGGCGCTGCGCGACGGCCTGGTCCTGGAGGTCGGCACGCCGGCGGGCGAGGCCGCAGGCACCGCCAAGGTTTCGGTCGACTACGCCTCCTTCCGGTACGCCGCCGGTGGCGACTGGGCCTCCCGGCTGCGGCTCTGGCAGCTGCCCGCCTGCGCGCTGACCACCCCGGACAAGGCCGGCTGCCACGCCACCGCCCTGCCCACCGTCAACGACACCGCAGCCGGTGTCGCCACCGCCGAGGTCGTCGCGCCTTCCGCCGACGCTGTCGCGACTTCGCAGGACATGGCCCAGCTCGCCAGCGAGGCTCCCGTGGCACGCGCCGCACAGGGCGCAGTCCTGATGCTCGCCGCCGCCGCATCCGGCGCCTCGGGTGATTTCACCGCGACCAGCCTCGCCCCGACGTCGACGTGGGCAGCGGGCGGGTCGTCGGGCGACTTCAGCTGGTCGTACCCGCTGCGCATGCCCCCGGGTGCGGGTGGTCCGACGCCTCAGATCGAGCTGAATTACTCGTCGGGCAGCGTCGACGGCCGGTCACCGGCCACCAACAACCAGCCGTCCTGGGTGGGCGAGGGCTTCGAGTACGCGCCGGGCTCCATCGAGCGACGTTATGTCCCTTGCTCCGAGGACATGAAGAACGGTGCCAACAACACCGTCAAGACTGCGGACCTGTGCTGGAAGTCCGACAACGCGACCATGAGCCTGAACGGGCGTGGCGGCGAACTGATCTTCGAGACCGGCAAGGGTTGGCACAGCCGCAACGAGGACGGCGCGAAGATCGAGAAGCTGACCGGCGGGGCCAACGGCGACAACGACGGCGAGTACTGGAAGGTCACCACGACCGACGGCACCCAGTACTTCTTCGGCATGCACAGTCTGCCCGGCCAGACGGCGAGGACGAACTCCGCGCTGACGGTGCCGGTGTTCGGCAACCACACTGGTGAGCCCTGCCGCCAGAGCTCCTTCGCGGCCTCGAACTGCGTGCAGGTGTACCGCTGGAATCTCGACTACGTCGTGGACCCGCACGGCAACACCATGTCGTACTGGTACGACAAGGAGACCAACCAGTACGCGCGTAACATCAGCGACGCCGACAACGTCACCTACGACCGCGCCGGTGTGCTCAAGCGCATCGACTACGGCACCTACAACCGCACCACCGCCGAGCACGGCGTCACCGAGTCCTCGATCGCCCCGGTCGCCCAGGTGGTGTTCACCGCGGCCGACCGCTGCGTGACCAGCTGCTGGTCGGGCACTGACCCGGTGAAGGCGAACTGGCCCGACACCCCGTGGGACCAGAACTGCAAGTCGGATGCCACGGAGTGCCCCCAGCAGTACGCGCCGACCTTCTGGACCACCAAACGGCTCAGCAAGATCGTGACGCGGGTCTGGGACACCACGAAGACAACTGCGGCCTGGCAGGACGTCGAGTCGTGGACCCTCACCCACGCCTTCCCCTCGCCGGGTGACGGGACCAACGCCGGTCTCTGGCTGGACTCCCTTACCCAGACCGGCCTGGTGGGCGGTACGGCAGCCATGCCGCCGATCACTTTTACCCCGGTTTCGCTGCCCAACCGGGTGCTGACCCAGCAGGGTGCGACCAACAGCTGGCAGCGCATATCCGACATCGTCACCGAAACCGGCGCGCGTACGCACGTCGACTACAGCCTGCCTGAGTGCACCGACGCCAACACCGCTTCGCTGGTGCCGCACACCAACACCAAGCGCTGCTATCCAGTGCTGGTCGAGGACCCGGACAATGCCGGCGCGAAGAAGACCGAGTGGTGGCACAAGTACCGGGTGGACCACATCGCCGAGAGCGACGTCGTGCTCGCCGGGGGCCACGAGCAGCCGACCAAGCACACGTACTATGAGTACCCGAACGCTCCGGCCTGGCACTATGCCGACGATGACGGCCTCACCAAGCCCGATTTCAAGACCTGGTCGCAGTTCCGCGGCTACGACGTGGTCAAGACTCGCGTCGGTGAGACCGGCTCGCCACAGACGCTGACCGTCACCACGTTCCTGCGCGGCATGCACGGTGACCGGCTCAACCCGTCCGGTGGCACGCGCTCGGTCGTGGTTGCCGCCGCACTCGGTTCCGAGACGGTGTACGACGAGGAGCAGTTCGCCGGCACGGTTCGCGAACAGACGGTCTACAACGGGGTTGAGTCGAAGCCGGTGTCGCGTACGGTGAACGTGCCGTGGCGCTCCAACGCGCTCGCGTCCCGCACCATCAACGGCGATGTGGCCGAGGCTCGCTTCGTCAAGACGAAGACCAGCTACAAGGCTGCGGCGTTGGGCGTGGACGGCGGCCGCGGCTGGCGGGTCTCCCGCACCGAGCTGGACTTCGACCATGCCTTCGGCACCGTCAACTGGTCACGCGATGACGGCGACGTCGCCGTCGGCGGGGACGAGAAGTGCACCGTTTACACCTACAACCGGAATGCCGCGAAGAACATCACGACCACCGTTCGGCGGGCGTTCACGACGGCGCGCCCTTGTGATCAAGCGCCCACGTCGTCGGACCAGGTGATCACGGACGTCCGCTCGTACTACGACGGAGCCGCCAGCGACACCACTGTTCCTGTCTACGGTGACGTCACCAGAGTCGACCAGCTCAAGGACTGGACGTCGGCTGGTGGGACGCAATGGCAGACGGCCTCGCAGGCGACCTTCGACAAGTCCGGGCGCCAGGTGACGGTGACGGATGGCAAGGGCAGCACCACCACCACGGCCTTCACCCCCGCGGTCGGTGGGCCTGTCACGAAGGTCACGACCACCAGCGCTGCCCCGTTCAGCTGGGTGACGACCGTCGAACAGAACCCCTACTGGGGGTCGGCAGTGAAGACCACCGATCCCAACAGCCGGGTCACCGACGTCGACTACGACCCACTGGGCCGGGCGACGAAGGTGTGGGATGCGGGCTGGACCAAGGCCGCGCACGCCACGACGCCGAAGCAGGAGATCAGCCACGTCTTCGCCACCGGACGTGACACCTACCCCTACACCGTGGTCAAGACGCTCAACGCCAACGCCAAGTACATGACCACGTATCAGATCTACGATGGTCTGCTGCGTAAGAGGCAGACCCAGATTGCCGGCGGTGACGGCGTCGGACGGGTGGTCACCGACACCATCTTCGACCAGTGGGGCCGTGCCGCCACGAGCTACGCCGGCCACGCCGAGCCTGGCGCGCCTTCCGGGACGCTGTGGTGGGAGCCGGAATGGTCCGTGCCCGCGGTCTCCCGAACCGAATACGACCGGGCTTCGCGTGTCACGGCGGAGGTGTTCCTCTCGGGCGACGAGGTCGTCAACCTGGAGGAGCAGTGGCGCACGGTGACTGCTCACGAGGGCGACATGGTGATGTCGACCCCGCCTACCGGCGCGATGCCGACCACCACGATCATCGACACCGCCGGTCGGACGGTGGCGATCCGCCAGCACACCACACCGGCCGGGGTCGGGGGGTCGTACGACGAGACGCGCTACGTGTACGACGGCAAGCAGCAGCTCGCCAAGGTCGTTGACGCCGCCGGCAACGAATGGACCTACAAGTACGACGTCAGAGGACGTCAGACTGAGTCGGTCGACCCGGACCGAGGTAAGACGACCAGGGAGTTCAACGACTACAACGAGCTGGTCAAAGTCACCGAGGCCAACAACGAGGTGCTGTGGTACGTCTACGACGCACTCGGACGCAGGACCCAGGTACGCGACGACTCTGCGAGTGGAACGCTGCGCGCCGAGTACAAGTACGACCGTCTGTACACGGGGCAGACCGTCCGCGGTCAACTGACGGAGGCCATCCGGTATGAGCCGGCAGGCTCCGCGAACGCCTACAAGTGGCGTGTCGGAGCCTTCAACCAGCGTTATCAACCGACCGCGGTCAACGTCGTCGTGCCGACTTCAGAGACCGACCTGAACGGTACCTACAGCTACGCATACGGGTTCGCCGACGCCGACGGCGCCCCGGTCAGCGTCGGCTACCCGGCGGTCGGTGCGCTGCCGGCAGAGACGATCACGACCCACTACGACGATGCGACCGGGCAGGACGTTCGGGCGAACACCAGCTGGGGGATGGCCGACACGACGATCCTCACCCGGCAGTACAACGCCTACGGGCAGGAGGTGATGACCACACGAAAGCAACCCGGCGGCCTCTACGTCGAAGACACGGTCAGCTATGAGCCGGACACGCACCGGGTGAAGACCACCTCGGTCAAGCCGGAGAATGCCGTCGGCACCGTCTCGAAGCGTGAGTACGACTACGACGACGGTGGCAACATCATCTCGATCACGCAGAACCCGCAGGTGGGTTCCGCCGAAACGCAGTGCTTCCGTTACAACGAGAGTATTCGCCTGAGCTCGGCGTGGACGCCGAAGGCCGGCGTGGACTGCGACGGGGCCCAGACCGTCGCCAACTTGGGTGGCCCCGCTCCCTACTGGCAGGACTGGACCTTCGACAAGGTCGGGAATCGGCTTTCGGAGACGACCCACACGGTCGGTGGGGACACGGTTCGGACCAGCACCTTCCCCGTGGGTGGCGCCGGTGTCGCCAGGCCGCACGCGCCGAGTCAGGCGATCTTGCAGGAGCCCGGTCAGGCGGCTGTGACCACCGCGTACGGCTACGACAACTCCGGCAACATGGTGTGCCGGCCGAACGCCAAGACGGCGAACACCTGCCCCAGCGGCTCGGCGAGCCAGTCGGTGACCTGGGACGCCGAAGGCAAGCTTTCGGCCGTCACGGTGGGAGGCCAGAGTGTCGAGACGAGCGTCTACGACGCGGACGGTGCTCGCCTCGTGCGTCGCGACGCCGCAGGCAAGACCCTGTACCTGCCCGGACAGGACGTTCGCCGAGAAGGCGGAGTCAGCTCGGCGACCAGGTACTACACCTTCGGGGAGGATCTTGTCGCCAGCCGCACCTCGGCAGGCCTGACTTGGCTGTACAGCGATCATCAAGGCACGCAGCAGGTCGCGGTGGACGCTGCGACTCTCGCAGTGACCATCCGGCAGCAGACCCCCTACGGTGGGACGCGGCCAGGGTCGTCGATTCCCTCATGGCCCAACGGCAGGGGCTACGTCGGAGGTGTCACCGATCCGACCGGTCTCGTGCACATCGGTGCGCGCGAGTACGACCCGGCGCTCGGCATCTTCATCAGCGTAGACCCGATCATGGATCTTGCTGATCCGCATCAGTGGAACGCCTACAGTTACAGCCACGGAAGCCCCGTCACCTTCAGCGACTCGACCGGTCTGCGGGACTGCGACTTCAACTCCTGCGACTCGTTCGGCAACAACACGGAGTCCGGTCCCGACTGGCAGAAGCCGAGCGGCGGCAAGGTCGGCGGCGGGCGCCTGTCCGAGAAGGAGTACGACCGCAAGGTCAAGGAATGGGGCGCCTGGCGCGACCGAGGCAAGCGGGCGACGCTCCTGAGGAGCGCGACCGACCTCGGTGGCGGGTTGATCATCGCGCCGTCGCCCAGGGCGCTGGAAGATGCCCTCGAGGCCGCCTACGGCGACGTCTGCGACTGGAAGATCCTCTGTTATCGCGACGACCCGTGGGTCATGGGCGTCATGCACAACGAGCTCTGCGCGGACAACCCGGACTGGTGCAGCGGAGAGATCGTTCCCGTCGCGCTGGAGAACGGGGTCGGCAGTGCGCTGGTGAAAGCTCTTGCGCGGTCGTCGCTGCCCAAGGCGCTGATGAAGACAGCCGCCAAGGACACCCACGTCTACATGGGCTATCTCGACGACGGAACCACCTGGGTCTACTCGGGAATCGCGAAGGACGTGGGGAAGCGCACGCTTCAGCACTTGAAGGACGGCAGGCCCTTCATTCCTCGGCAGATCACGACCAGTGCCGTCACTCGTGGCGAGGCTCGCGCCATCGAGCAGGCTCTGATCGTGCGCAATCAAGGATTGAACAAGATTAACAGCATCAGTCCGAAGCACGACTACTACGAGAAGGCGGTAGAGTGGGGCGAGGCATGGCTTAAGGCCAACGGCATCTAGTTTCTGAAAAGGCAGGTGTGGCCCGCAGCCTCGGGCGATCCGAGAGGCGTGCCACACCTGCCCCCATAAGCACGAGCTATTCATATTCGGAACGGAATGGATCAGCGATCGTGAGTGAATTCGTTCACGTACGTGAGTCGTTCGACCCTGCGGCGCTTCGGTCGCAATTATCGCCGACGGTGCGGCGGGTGCAATTCGATGAACCACTTTCGAATGCGGACTACGGCGCACTGGCATCAATTCTCGAGGATCATCCGCACATCACCCTGCGCGCATTCGGGTTCAGTACGGAACTCGCGTCCCTCGGGTTCCTGAGCTGGTTCAAGCGCTTGCGACGCTTCAGCGTGGCGAATTTGCATCACCTCGGCGACCTGTCGGGACTCGGTCTGTTGCCGGACGATCTCGAACACCTCGACCTCGGTGAAACCAAAAAAGCACTCGACCTGCGAGCCGTCGGATTCCGCGAACTCCGGGAACTGCGGGTGGTCGGACATCGTCGCGGTCTGGCGGAACTGGTAGGCGCCAACGGTGGCCTCACGGCGCTGTCCCTCTGGCGTCTGCCCGCTGACGAGCAGGTCGGTGAGGTCGGTCTGCCGAGCCTTGAATCGCTCTCGCTGACACTCGGGAGCGTGAAGGATCTGGGCTGGCTGCGCCAGTTCAACGAGCTGCGCCATCTCGCGATTCGACAGGTCAAGGGTGTTTCGATCTTGGACGAGCTGGCGCGACTGCCTCGCCTGGAGTGGCTCTGGCTGGACGATCTGAAGGCGGTGGAGTCGCTTCCCGATTTCTCCGAGTCTGCTGATCTGCGCCGAGTGGACATCAGCGATATGCGCGGGCTGGCCGGTCCGGCGGCCTTGCGTGGGCTCGCGGCCGCACCAGGGCTTGTGGAGGTGACCTTCGCCGGCTGCCGGCTGCCGGCTACCGCCTTCGCCGAACTGGCGCGACATGAGACTCTCCAGCGAGTCGCTCTCGGTCTGGGGAACTCGGCGGCGAATGATGAGGCATCGCGTCTCCTTGGCCGACCGGCTGCCGGTTCCGCCGCACAGTTCATGATTGACCAGCGATTCCTGCTGTGATGGCGTGAGCCCACAGCGGTGGATGCTTGCCGGAACGGTACGGCGATCCGCAGGGACCGGTCCGGGCTCGCCGTCGGGGGCGGCGAGCCCGGGCTGGGCGCGGCTACACCCTGCCGGCGACCGGCTGGTCGAACTGGGTCCGGTAGAGCTCGGCGTAGCGGCCGTCGCGGGCCAGCAGATCCGGATGGGTGCCCCGCTCCACGACCCGCCCGGCCTCGATCACCAGGATCTGGTCGGCCTGCCGCACCGTCGACAGCCGGTGCGCGATGACCACCGAGGTCCGCCCGGCCAGGGCCTCGCCGAGCGCCTCCTGCACCGCCGCCTCCGACGTCGAGTCCAGGTGCGCCGTCGCCTCGTCGAGCACCACCACCCGCGGCCTGGCCAGCAGCACCCGGGCGATGGTCAGCCGCTGCCGCTCGCCGCCGGACAGCCGGTAGCCGCGCTCGCCGACGACCGTGTCGAGGCCGTCGGGCAGCTCCTGCACCAGGTCGGCCAGCCGGGCCCGGCGCAGCGCGTCCCACAGCTCCTCGTCGGTCGCCTCCGGGCGGGCCAGCAGCAGGTTGGCCCGCACCGACTCGTGGAACAGGTGACCGTCCTGGGTGACCATGCCCAGCGTCTGCCGGATCGTCTTGGCGTCGAGGTCGCGCACGTCGACGCCGGCCAGCCGGACCGTGCCGCTGTCGGTGTCGTACAGCCGCGGCAGCAGCTGCGCGATGGTGGACTTGCCCGCCCCGGACGAGCCGACCAGCGCGACCAGCTGCCCCGGCTCGGCGGTGAACGACACGTCGTGCAGCACCTGCGCGCCGCCGCGCGAGTCGAGCACGGCGACCTCCTCCAGCGAGGCCAGCGACACCTTGTCCGCCGGCGGGTAGCCGAAGTCGACGCCGTCGAACTGCACGGACACGGGACCGTCGGGGATCCGTCGCGGCTGCTCGGGTTCGGTGATCAGCGGCTTGAGGTCCAGGATCTCGAACACCCGCTCGAAGCTGACCAGGGCGCTCATCACCTCGACGCGGGCACTGGCCAGCGAGGTCAGCGGCGCGTAGAGGCGGGCCAGCAGCAGTGCCAGCGTCACGACCGTGCCCTCGTCCAGCGTGCCGCGCAGCGCGAACACCCCGCCCAGGCCGTAGACCAGGGCCAGCGCGAGGGAGGAGACCAGCATCAGGGCGGTCACGAAGACCCACTGCACCATCGCGGTGCGCACGCCGATGTCGCGTACCCGCCTGGCCCGTGAGGCAAACTCGGCCGACTCGCGTTCCGGCTGCCCGAACAGCTTGACCAGGGTCGCGCCGGGCGCGGAGAAGCGCTCGGTCATGTTCGTGCTCATGGTCGCGTTGTGCTCGGCGGCCTCACGCTCCAGCCGGGCCAGCTTGTTGCCCATCCGGCGGGCGGGCAGCACGAACACCGGCAGCAGCACCAGCGCCAGCAGTGTGATCTGCCAGGACAGCCGGATCATGACAACCAGCGTCAGCGCCAGCATGACCAGGTTCGCCACCACCCCGGACAGCGTGTCGCTGAACGCCCGCTGCGCGCCGATCACGTCGTTGTTCAGCCGGCTGACCAGCGCGCCGGTGCGGGTGCGGGTGAAGAAGGCGACCGGCATCCGCTGCACGTGGTCGAACACGGCGGTGCGCAGGTCGAGGATCAGGCCCTCCCCGATGGTCGCCGACAGCCAGCGGGTGGCCAGGCTCAACCCGGCCTCGGCCAGCGCCAGACCGGCGATGATCACGGCCAGCCAGACGACGGTGGTCGCCGCTCCGTCGTTCGAGATCGTGTCGATCACTCGCCCGGCCAGGATCGGCGTGGCCACCGCGAGCACCGCGCCGACCACGCTCAACGCGAGGAAGGCCAGCAGCTGCCGCCGGTGCGGCCGGGCGAAACCGAGGATGCGCCGCAGTGTCACGCGCGAGAACGGACGGCGCTCGTCCTGGGCGTTCATGGCGTGGTAGAGGGAGTTCCACGCCGCCATTTCCATGCTCATCGAGCTTTGCCTTCCCGTACGGACCGGTGCGGGCGGGGCGGGCCCGCCGCCGTCACCGTAGAACCTCAAGCGAGGTTGACGTCAACCCGACGTCTACCGGACGGGTCCGACAATCACGCCGCGCGGCGCTGCTCCACGGTCACCGTTCGGGTGACGGCCACCCGGACCGGGAACGGGTACACCGGCGCGAGCGGGCCGTCTCCGTCGTCGCCGCGACGGAGTGACCAGGTCCCGCCGGGACGGCTCGCGCGGGCGGGCGGCTCGTCGCCGCGCAGGCGCGGGTGGTTCAGCGCGAGCAGCAGGCCGTACCCGACGAGGACCAGGCCGTGCGACCAGACCCGGCTCGCCTCGACCCGGTCTGCGAGCGCGTCGTTCGCGGTGAGCAGGCTCAGCACGATCACGAACGCGGTCATCACCGGCAGCAGCGCCGCGGGCCGGGTACGCCGCCACGCCAGCCAGGCCAGGGCCGCCCCGATCGCCACGTTCCAGGCCGCCGACTCGTGCCACAGGTGACCCGACGACACCGACCCGACCGCGCTGTGCGCGTGCCGCTCCGCGGCGGCCAGGCTGCTGATCTGGGCCACGCCGAGCAGGAACTGGCCGAGCCCGACAGCCAGCAGCGCCCGCCGCAGCCAGGCCGCGACGTCGAACCGGGCGCGCCGGACCGGCGGGGCCGGCGCCGCGGCCAGCACGGCGGCCAGCGCCTGCGCGCTGAGCGGCGGCACCGGCAGCGCCGCCGCGGTGCGGGCCAGCCGGGTCACCGACTCCGCCCGCTGCCACCAGTCCGCGCACGCGGCGCAGCCGTCCACGTGCGCGTCGACCGCCTCGCGCGCGTCCGGCTCGTCCGCGCCGTCCAGGCGGGCCGACAGCAGTTCGCGTGCCTGTGTGCACCCCATGCCCACTCCCATGAGACACATTGTCGCCCGTACCCCCGGATTGGTTCCCGCCCATCGCTGTGACCTGCGGCGCTGTCGCACACCGGGGGGATCGCATCGACGGGCGGCGAACGATACGCTTCCGGGCATGTCTTACGGCGGTGACGACGAGCGCATCACGGCGCTGGCCCTGGCGGCCCGCGGCGGCGACCGCGCCGCCACCGAGGCGTTCGTGGCGGCGACCCAGCGCGACGTGGTGCGTTTCGTGGCGCACCTGGCCGGGGCCGCCGACGCCGACGATCTCGCGCAGGACACCTACCTGCGGGCGATGCGCGCGCTGCCCGCGTTCGAGGGCCGCTCCTCGGCCCGCACCTGGCTGCTGGCCATCGCCCGGCACACCGTCGTCGACCACCTGCGCGTGCTCGCCCGCCGGCCGCGGTCGGCGGACCTGGCCGACTGGGCGGCCGTGGCCGACACCGTCTCGGCCGGCGCGGCCGGGCGCTTCGATGAGCAGATCCTGCTGACCCGGCTGATCGCGGGGCTCGACCCCGACCGGCGGGAGGCGTTCGTCGCCACGCAGGTGCTGGGCCTGTCGTATGTCGAGGCCGCCGAGGTGATCGACTGCCCGATCGGGACGATCCGGTCCCGGGTCGCCCGCGCCCGCGACGACCTCGCCGCCGCCCTCGACGACAACGCGTCCGCCGCCCCCCGCCGCCACCTCCGCGCCGTCTGACCTGCCCCTCGGCCGCCCGGCGACCGTCACCCGCGCCCAGCGACCATCACCGACCCGGCGCTGGTCGATCATGGCAGTGGCCGCCTCATCATGATCGCCGTCTGGTGTCATGACCTGCGGTCGGACCACAGGTCATGACACCAGACGCCGATCTCCGTCACCGGCCGCGCGGACCGTCGGCGCGCCGCGGTGGATCAGGGTTGGGCGGCGGTGGGCTTGCCGCGCAGGGCCAGGCCGAGGGCGGCCAGGGCCACTACCAGCGCGGCGATGCTCAGGCCGAGCGGCCAGCCGTTGCCGCCGTCGGAGGAGGCCGGGGTGGCGCCGGACGCCGAGTTGCCGGCGGCAGCCGCCGGTGACGCGGCCGCCACCGGCTTCGGCACGACCTTGAGGACGGGCGCGGGGTGCTCGGCCTCCTCACCGGGCTTCGGCTCGTCGATCCAGCGCACGACGTCGCCGTCGGAGTACGTCTGCAGCGCCTTGAACACGACCTGGCTGACCTCCGGCACCGGTCCGGCGGACACGTCGAACTCCTGGAACTGGCCGGGCTTGACCGCCGACGCGGCGTCCGCCGTCCAGGTGATCTTCGAGGCGGCTTCGGTGATCTCGGTGTCGTGGTTCTTGATCGGCGTGGCCAGCTTGCGCTTCTCGACCACCACCGTCCAGCCGGGCGTCGGCTTGATCGAGACGCTGGCGAACGGCGCGTCCTCCGGGAGCGCGACCTCCACCTTCACCGTCGACGCGTCGCCCTTCTCGTTCGGCACCCGGAAGGTCAGCCGGGCGTATCCGCCGACGGTCGCCTCCTTCGGGTTCACGGTCACATGCGCCGCGGCCGGCACGGCCGACAGGCCGATCATCGCCGCCGCCGCGACCGTGACCACCGCGGCTCGCCACCGTGCCCTCGCACCGATCGTCATCTCGCGTCCTTCACCTCGGGGGACCAGGCACGCCACGCGGCGCGCCCGGCGGCGACAAGGTCACCGCGCGACACAGGTCGCCGCGACCCGCCCGCCGGTTCCCGCACGTATGTGTGGACTCTCACCGATTCACCGGGAACTTCCCGGCGACTCCCGGCGACGCCGCCTCCTCCACCTCGGCGGGCACGGCACCGCCGCGGCCGATGACCTGGTTGCGGACCGGACACGGCCGAGACCGACGCGATGCCGACCTCCGGCCGTACACACGGAAAGGACGCCTCCCACCCGACGGCGAGAAGGCGTCCTTTCTGCTGGTCAGCTCACCAGGTCAGGCGGGCGTAGCCGTCGGCTCCGGGTCGGCCCGTGCCGCCCGCGGCGGAGGTGCCGCCCGCCTTGCCGCCGTCCGCGGGGAGGCTGCGGTAGTAGGCCCCGCGGCCGCCCGCACCACCGCGACCGCCGTTGCCGCCCGCGCCGCCGGCCCCGCCGACGCCGTGCTCGACGTCCTCGGTCGCCGCGCCGCCCGCGCCGCCCAGGCCGACCACGGTCGCGCCCGCGCCACCGGCCCCGCCGGTGCCGCTGCTGGCGCCGTCGACCCCGGAGCCGCCGGCCGCGCCGTCGCCGCCGCCCTTGCCCGCGTTGCCGGCCGCGCCGTCGGTGCCGGTGCACAGGGCCGCCGAGGAGACCGCCAGCGAGCCGCCCGCGCCGCCGTCACCGGGTGCGCTGCTGCCGATGCCGCCGGGGCGGGTCGTGCCCGGACGGCTGCCGGTGGCGTCCATGCCGCCGGGGCCGCCGTTGGAGAACTCGGGGCTGCCCTGGCCGCCCTCGCCGCCCGCGGCCAGGGTCAGCAGCAGCGGGGTGTCGTTGAGCAGCACGCTGACCTCGGTGGTCGCCCCGACCGCACCGTCCGCGCCCGCCTTGGAGATCTGGCCCGGGTTGCCGTTGCCGCCGGGCGAGCTGGGCGCGCCGCCGGTGGCTGCCGCCGCGCCGCGCCCCCCGCTGCCGCCGCGGCCGACCACGATGGACAGTTGCGTCGCGGGGAAGTCCGCGGGCAGCACACACTTGACGTACTGGCCCGCGCCGCCGGAGCCGCCGCCCGCGCCGCCGCCACCGGAGCTGCCCCCGGCCCCGCCGCCACCGCCCCGGCCGAACAGCGACTTGCCGCCGCCACCGCCGCCGCCACCGGCCCCACCGCCGTTGCCGCCGCCACCGCCGCCGCCCGCGCCCCACAGCTCCAGCGTCACCTCGACACCGGCGGGCACGTCGAACGTGTACGTGCCCGCGGTGTCGTAGACCTGTTCACCGGCGAGGGCGGCGCTCCAGGACGGCGCACCGCCCGCCGCCGTTCCCGCGAGCAGCGCCACGGACAGTGCGGCCACTCGATACGACTTTTTCACTACATGTCACCTTTCCTAGGATCGACCAGATCCTACGGAGGCGACCTCTTCGCACAGCCCTTCGCCACGCCCGTGACCTGCGAAAACACGTGCCACAAGCGTGTCGCGGCGGCTACATCGTGACAGCCGCGCCGGTGACCGCGATGCCGCTGCCCGGGTCGGGGCCGATCTGGACGGTGAGCACGCTGGGGCGGCCCATGTCCTCGCCCTGGTGGATGGTGACCGTGGCGGGCGGCGTCACCAGACCCAGCTCGCGCAGGTAGCCGCCGAGTGCCGCAGCCGCCGCGCCGGTCGCCGGGTCATCGACCACACCGCCCGGCGGGAACGGGTTGCGGGCGTGGAACACGTCCGCCGACTCGCGCCACACCAGGTCGACGGTGGTCCAACCGCGCCGCGCCATGAGCGCCCCGAGCACGTCCATGTCGTAGTCCAGGCCGGACAGCCGCTGCCGGGTCGCGGCGGCGAGGACCGGGTGCCAGACTCCGGCGTACGCGAGCCGGGGCGGCAGCGCCGGATCCAACTCGGCGGCGGACCAGCCCAGCACGTCCAGCAGCGCGGCGAGATCGGGCTCGGCGAGTGGCGCGGTACGCGGAGCGACGCTGGTCAGCGTGGCCGTGGCGGTGCCGTCGGCGGCCAGGCGGGTGAGCACCTCGACGGTGCCCGCCTTCGTCTCGAAGGTCAGCGGGCCGGCGCCGTGCCGCTCGGCGTACGCCGCCGCGGCCGCGATGGTGGCGTGCCCGCAGAAGTCCACCTCGGCTCGCGGGCTGAAGTAGCGCACCTGGAACCGGTCGCCGCCGCGCGGCATGAGGAACGCCGTCTCGGAGTAGCCGACGTCCGCGGCGACGGCCAGCATGGCCGCGTCGTCGAGCGCGCTCGCGTCGAGCACGACGCCAGCGGGGTTGCCGCCGGCCGGGTCGGCGCTGAACGCCGTGTATCGCAAGATCTCCACGGGTCGACCGTACGCACCGGGGCGGCGCTCCCCCACGGCCAATTCGCGGCCGGTGGCTCCGCCTGGCTCAGTCGCGGGGCGGCGAGGCGGCCAGCCGGGCATATTTGATCATCAGTGGGCGCAGGCCGCGCTTCTCGTACACCCGCTGCGCGCCGACGTTGGCCGCCAGCGTGCCGATGTAGAGGTCACCGATGTCCAGCGCGTCGAGCCGGTCGTCGACGGCGTCGAGCAGGAGGGTGCCGACGCCCCGGCCGCGGTGGCTCGCCGCCACGGACAGCGACTCCAGTTCGGCGATCCGGTCGCCGGACACCCAGGTGTCGTCCGGGCCCGCGAACACGTGCACGAACGCGTAGCCCACCAGCTCCGCGCCGTCCTCGGCCAGCAGCACGAACGAGCCCGGCTCGGTGATCCACTGCCGGTACAGGTCCCGGCGCAGCTGCCAGGACCGCTCGTCGGGGTACATGACCAGATCCGGCGCGACCTCGCGGTGGTGGCGGTGCAGCGACAGCCACAGCGGCTCCAGCGCGTCGACGGCCTCCGCGCCGGCCGGGCGGATCGTCACCCCGTTGTCCTCCATGAACGACAACGCTACCGAAAGCGCGGTCCGCCTCGGCGGCTTCGCTCAGGACCGGCCGGTCAGAGCGCAGTTCTTCGCGGCCAGGCCCTCCTGCCACTCGACGTCCGGGCCCTGCGGCTCCGGCAGGTCGTCGCGGCGCTGCTGGCGGGGCTGGTCGAGGTACACGGTGGACTCGCCGCGCCAGGTCACCGCCACCACCGGCACCGGCCAGGCTCCGGTCGGCACCCGCCCGCAGTCGGTGACCCGGTATACCAGGGTGATCCGCCCGGATTCGCCCGGCGGCAGCAGCACCGGAATCCCGTCGGCCCGCTGCAGCTCGAAACCCGGCCCGCTGCGGCCGACTCCGACGAGGGTCACGTTCGTGAGGCCGTCATTGGTAACGCTGAAGCTGACGCGCACCGGGTCCCAGCCGTAGCCGTCCCCCGCCGCGCCGTTCTGCACCAGGTCGGGTGCGCCCAGCCGCCAGCCGCCCCACGCCACGAGCAATATCAGCACCGCTACCACCAGGGCGACCGGCCGCAGCCGACGCGCAGGCCGCACGGGCACTGTCACCTCTTCGTCCGGCATCGGCTCACGATAGCCGCCGCCATCCACCACCCTCGCTGCCCGCGGTCAGCGCGAAGCGACGACGATGTCCGGGACGTCCGCGCCGATCACGGTGAACCCGGCCGACGCCAGCTCGGCGTCGAATCCGGACTCCGTGGCGAGGTGGCCGTCGAAGACCTCGGTCTCCGCGCGTACCAGCGCGCCGTCGCGGCTGATCCGGTAGTCGAACCGCCACCGGACCCGGTCCGCGCCGACCGGCGTGGTGGTCACCTCACCGCCGTAGAGGTCGCCGCCGAGCCGCCACGACGGCAGGTCGCGGCGCTGTGCGACGGCGCGGCTCGGCGGGCGCTGCACCACCAGCCGGCCGCCGGGCACGAGCGCGGCCGCGAGCGCGCGCAGCGCCGCGGCCCGGTCGGACAGGTCGAGCCCGGCCATGGTGTTCAGGCACCAGCCGAAGTCGGCCACGCCGACCAGGCCCAGATCCTGGATGGTGCGCGCGTACACGCGGACCCGGGGGAGCACCTCGGTCTGCCCGGCGAGGCGGCTCAGCAGCACGGCCCGCATGCTCGCGGCGGGCTCGACCGCGTGCACCGTCACCGCGCAGCGCCGGGCCAGCAGGTTCGTGGCCAGGCCGGTGCCCGCCCCCACGTCCAGCACGCCCACCTCGGGGCGGCCGAGCCACCGGTCCAGCAGCCGCCCGGTGACCGCGAGATATTCGGTGGCCTGCAGCAGGTCGTAGAACTCCGCGGTGACGGCGTACGCCTGGCCCATCAACCGATCATGTCAAAGCACGCCGTCCGTCCGGTGCGGAACGGGCCGCGGCGGCGAAGGCCGCCGCGGCCTGAGCCGGCTCAGCCCGCGATGCCGGTCTCCAGGAACTGGCGCAGGGCCATCTTCGGGCGGTTGCCGACCGCGCTGGCGACGACCTCGCCGCCGCGGAACACGATCAGCGTCGGCATCGACATCACCTTGTACGCCCGCGCCGTCTCCGGGTTCGCGTCGGCGTCGAGCTTCGCGATGACCAGCCGGTCGCCGAACTCCTCGGACAGCTCGTTCAGCGAGCGCTCCAGCACCTTGCAGGGCGCGCACCACTCCGCCCAGAAGTCGACCACCACGGGCCGCTCCGACTTCAGCACGACGTCGACGAACGTGGCGTCGGTGACCTCGACTAGGGGGCCGTTCTTCTCAGGCATGTTCTCTCCCGGTGGGCGATGGCTTCGGTGAGCTGGTGGTGGAGCTGGTCGCGGACGGCGTCGAGCCGGTCGCGGCATGCGTCGACCTCGGCGAGCTTGCGCCGCAGCACGGCGACCGAGTCGGGACACACGTCGCCGGTCGCGTGCCCGGCCCGCAGGCACGCCACGAACGGACGGATGTCGTCTAGGTCGAACCCGACCGCGAGCAGGGACCGGATCTCGTGCACGACCCGCAGTTCGGCCTCGTCGAACGCACGGTATCCGTTGGCCGCGCGCCGCGACCGGATCAGGCCGTGCTCCTCGTAGTACCGCAGCGTGCGGGTGCTGGTGCCGGCGCGTTCCGCCAGCTCGCCGATGCGCATCCGGGCCCTCCTCCCTGTCCTCGCCAACGCTAAACGTTGCCGCCGGTGTCAAGGCAAGCGTGGCCCCGGTCACGCCACGCCTCACCATAGACGCTGGCCTATCTCATCGACTATTCGGAGATCGAAGTCGACGAGATAGGCCAGCGTCTATGAGAAGCGGGGCCGGGCGGTCACCGGCCCGCGGGTGTGGTCATTCCGTGGCGATCGCCGCCAGGATGTCGGCGCGGGCGGCGCGGCGGGCCGGCCACAGCGCGGCCAGCACCCCGACCAGGCCCATCCCGGCCAGCGCCACCACGGCGGTCAGCCACGGCACCGACATGCCGAACACCGGGTTGGCCAGGATGACGTACTGCATCACCCCGCCCAGCAGCACGCCCACCCCGATGCCGAGCACGCCGCCGTACAGCGAGATCACCACGCTCTCCCGGCGCACCGTGCGGCGCACCAGCGCCCGCGACGCGCCCAGCGCCCGGAACACGCCCAGCTCGCGGGTCCGCTCCAGCACCGACAGCGCCAGCGTGTTGACGACCCCGAACACCGCGATCACCACGGCCGCGCCGAGCAGCACGTAGACCAGACCCAACACCAGCTGGTACGGCTCCAGCAGGTCGTCGAGCAGCTGTTCCCGGTTCTGCACCAGCACGTCGGGCCGGGACGCGAACGCCTTCTCCAGCGCGCCCCGCAGGGCCGAGGCGTCCGGGCCGACGGCGTACATGGAGTCGCCCTGCCGGTACACGCCCGCGGGCACGAGCGCGTCGTCGACCAGCTGCCCGCGCAGCAGGTCGCTGCCCTCGTGCACGCCGGCGACGGTCGCCGGCACCTCGACCGGCGCGGCCTGCCCCGCTTCCCCGATGACCGGGAACCGGAGCCGGACCTGGTCCCCGGGCCGCACGCCCAGCGCCGTGGCGACCCGCTCGGCCAGCAGCACCCCGCGGCGCAGGTCGGAGCCGCCCGAAACGATCTTGGGATGGATCGCCGAGCCGACTGCGGCCGGGTCGAGGCTGGTGAAATCGGTGTCCTGCGACGCGCCCCGCGCCGAGATCACCTCCACGCCGCCGGAACGCGGCGCGGCCAGCGCGGTCACCCCGGGTGCCGCGGTCGCGGCGGCGCGGGCCGTGTCGTCGAGGTAGCCGAACGCCGCGGCGCGCAGCACCACCGCGTTCTCGGGCACCGCCGATCTCACCTGCTCGGTGATGTCGGCGCTGAGCGTCTGCCCGACGGTCGCGAACGCGCACACCAGCGACAGCCCGATCATCAGCGCGGACGACGTGGCCGCGGTGCGGCGCGGATCGCGTACCGCGTTGCGCAGCGCGATGCGGGTGACCGGGCGCGGCGAGCGCAGCAGCCGGGTGAGCGGGCCGAGCACCGCCGACACCAGGACCGGCGCGGTGAGCAGCACCCCGACCCAGGCCAGCACCGCCCCGGCCATGGCCAGCATCCGCTTGGGCTCGGTCAGGTCCTCGGGCGAGGTGAAAGCGACCATGGCCGCCCCGGCGGCGACGGCCAGCAGGCCGAGCACGCTGCGCAGCACCAGCGAGCGCCGCGGCACGGCCGCGTCGGTGCGCAGCGCCGCCATCGGCGACACCCGCGCCGCCCGGCGCGCCGAACCGTACGCGGCGACCATCGTCACCACCACGCCGACCGCGTACCCGAGCAGCACCGCCCACGGCGACACCACGTAGGCGACGTCCCCCACGACCGGTAACAGCCGCATCGCCAGCAGGCCCAGCCCGACGCCGAACGCGACGCCGACCGTCGAGCCGACCAGGCCCAGCACGACGGCCTCGGTCAGCACGGCCCGGCGCACCTGCCGCCGTCGCGCCCCGACCGCCCGCAGCAGCGCGAACTGCCGGGTGCGCTGGGTGACCAGCATGGTGAAGGTGTTCCCGATGACGAACACGCCCGCCATCAGCGCCACCGCCGCGAACGCCAGCAGCGCCTTGCGGATCACGTCGCCGTCGGCGGCCGCGTCCTTGGCCTGCTGCTCGCGCAGCTCGCTGCCCGAGTCGATCCAGTAGCCCGCGCCGAGTTCGGCCCCGACGGCCGCGACGACCGCCCGCTCGTCGGGCCCGGACAGTTCGACCTGCGCGAAGCCCGGTTCCGCGGTCGGCGTGGCGTCGGGGTCGCGCAGCAGCCGGGTCGCGGTGTCCGCGTCGTACGCCACGGCCGGGTCGAACGACCAGCCGGTTCCCCGGTAGCCGAACACGCCGACGACGGTCGCGGTGTCGGACCGGTCGCCGCCGAGCAGCACCCGCGCGGAGTCGCCGACCGACAGCCCGGCCTCGGCGGCGGCCTGCTGCTCCAGCGCGACCTCCCCGGCGCGCTGCGGTCCACGGCCGTCGATGAGCGCGAACCGCTCGGAGTCGTCCCAGTCGGTCCCGGCGGTCTTCGCCCAGGACGTGGTCCCGATCTTGCCGCTGGTGCCGACCAGGGCCGCGTAACCGGCGCGTATCCCCTCGGCGCGGGTGACCCCGGGCAGCCGGGCGAGCCTGCCGAGGACATCGGCGGAGATCTCCGCCTCCGTCGGCCCCGTCGGCTTGGCCCGCACCAGCACCGCCAGGTCGGTGCGGGACGAGCCGCTGCTGACCGTGGCCGCGGCGGAGTCCGACACCACCCAGGTGGCGACCACGAAGGCCACCCCGAGCACGATCGCGGCCAGCGTCATCGCGACCCGGCCCAGGTGTGCGCGCAGGTCGCGCAGCATCGCCCGCAGCATCAGGCACCCGCCCCGACGGCCGTGCGGGCGCCGCGCGCGACGGACTCCAGCGAGCGGATCCGGTCGAGCACCCGGTCGGCGGAGGGTTCGCGCAGCTCGTCGACGATCTTCCCGTCGGCCAGGAACAGCACCCGGTCGGCGTACGACGCCGCGACCGGGTCATGGGTGACCATCACCACGGTCTGCGCCAGCTCGTCCACGCTGCGGCGCAGGAAGCCGAGCACCTCCGCGCCCGCCCGCGAGTCCAGCGCCCCGGTCGGCTCGTCGGCGAAGACCACGTCCGGGCGGCTGATCAGCGCGCGGGCGCAGGCCACCCGCTGCTGCTGGCCGCCGGACAGCTGCGCGGGGCGGTGGTGCAGCCGGTCGCGCAGCCCGACCGCGTCGATCACGGTGTCGGCGAAGGCCTGGTCGGGCCGCCGCCCGGCGAGGTCCAGCGGCAGGGTGATGTTCTCCCACGCGGTCAGCGTCGGCAGCAGGTTGAACGCCTGGAACACGAAACCCATCCGGTCGCGGCGCAGCGCCGTCAGCGCGTCGTCGCGCAGGCCGCTCAGCTCGACCCGGTCGGCGTCGCCGTGGCGCGAGCCGTCCAGCCACACCCGTCCTGCGGTCGGCGTGTCCAGGCCCGCCAGGCAGTGCATCAGGGTGGACTTGCCGGACCCGGACGGTCCCATGATCGCGGTGAGCTCGCCGCGGCCGAAGGCCACCGTCACCGCGTCCAGCGCGGTCACCTGCGCGTCGCCCGAGCCGTACCGTTTGGTGAGGTCTTCCGCGCTCACCGCGGCGTCGAAGTTCGTCATGCCCGACACGCTGCCGCCCGGCGGCGGCCGTGCCCTCGGGCAGGAGTCGATCACGTCCTGATACTTAAGTTGCAGGACGCGGCGACGGAAGTAGTGGCCGCCGCGGCGGCGTACCTGCCTAAGCTCGTCACCGACACGGCGGCGAACGGGAGGTGGGCACGTGGAGCACAGCGCGGCACGGGTGCCCGGCCTGCCGTCGTGGCTGCAGCCGTCGAGCCGGCTGCGCCGCCTCGCGCACTGGCTGTACCCGTTCGCGCTCGGCTGCGGTGTGACGACCCTGTCGTTCGTCTCGCCGTGGCGACCGCCGCTCTTCCTCTTCGACGGCGTGGAGGCCGACCCGCCCTGGGTGCTGGTCGGGCTGGCGATGCTGGCCGCGGGGGTCAGCGCCATGTTCATCCGCCGGGCGCGCTGGCCGCTGTTCGTCCTCTCGCTCGCGGCCTGGCTGGCGCTGACCATGATGGCCGCGGTGTTCGTCGCCGCCTACTACGCGGGCGCGGGCCGCCCCGGCCGCCCGCACGACCCCGGCCGCGCCTGGCCGTACTTCCTGGTCGCGAGCACTCTCGTCGGGTTGCCGGTCGGCTGGAGCGCGGTACACAGCGACCTGCTCTACGAGGGCATGACCGGCGGCGTCATCGTCGGCGGCACCTTCACCGCCCTGTTCTGGGTGGGCATGACCGTCGGGCTGCCTTTCGTCTTCGGGCTGTGGGTGCGCGCCCGCCGCCAGGTCCTGGAGCAGCTGCGCGACCGGGCCGAGCGGCTCGAACGCGAGCAGCACGAACGCGCCGAGCGGGCCCGGTCCGACGAGCGGCGGCGCATCGCCCGGGAGATGCACGACGTGGTCGCGCACCGGGTGGCGCTGATGGTGCTGCACGCCGGGGCGCTGGAGGTCAGCACCGCGGACCCGCGCACCGCCGAGGAGGCCGCGCTGATCCGCACCACCGGCCGGGAAGCGATGCAGGAGCTGCGCGAGGTGCTGGGCATGCTGCGCGCGCCCGACCTGGCCGACGGCGCCGCCCCGGAGTTCGCGCCGCAGCCGACGCTCGCCGACCTGGACCGGCTGCTGGACGCCAGCCGCGCGGCCGGGCTGCCGGTGCGCCGTGTCGACGAGGGGCAGCCGCGGGACGTGCCCCTGTCCGCGCAGCGCACGGCATACCGGGTGGTGCAGGAGGCGCTGACCAACGTGGCCAAGCACGCAGGAGCCGTGCCGACCACGGTCACGCTGCGCCACGAGCTGCACGGGCTGGTTGTGGCGGTGGAGAACGCCCCTCCGGCCGCACCCGCCCCACCGGTGCCGGACAGCGGGCTCGGCCTGGTCGGGCTCACCGAGCGAGTCGCCCTGGCCGGTGGCACGGTGCAGGCGCGACCACGGCTGGACGGCGGCTTCCTGGTGCGCGCACGCATCCCCGCCGACCCGCCGGAGCCGGCGAACCGCGAGGTGGCGGCATGATCCGGGTACTGATCGTGGACGACGAAGCGCTGGTGCGCTCCGGGCTGCGGATGATCCTGGAGGCGGCCGGTGACATCGCCGTCGTCGCCGAGGCCCGTGACGGCGCCGAGGCGGTGGAGGCGGCTCGGCGGCACCGGCCCGAGGTGGTGCTGATGGACGTACGCATGCCGGGCACCGACGGGCTGACCGGCGCGGCCGCGGTCGCCCGGCTGCCCGACCCGCCGCGCGTGATCATGCTGACCACGTTCGACCAGGACGAGTACGTGCACGGCGCGCTGCGCGCCGGCGCGGTCGGCTTCCTGCTCAAGGACACCCCGCCGCGCGACCTGGCCGAGGCGGTGCGCACCGTGGCCGCCGGCAACGCCATGCTCGCGCCAACGGTCACCCGCCGCCTGATCAGCTCCTTCGCCGAACGCGGGCCGTCGGTGGCCGACCAGGCCCGAGCCCGCCTCGCGGTGCTCACCGACCGCGAGCGCGACGTGGTGCGCGCGGTCGCCCGCGGCCTGTCGAACGCCGACATCGCCCGCGGGCTCGACATGGCCGAGGCGACGGTAAAGGCCCACGTGAGCCGGGCACTGGCCAAGCTCGGCCTGACCAACCGGGTGCAGGCGGCGATCCTCGTCCACGACGCCCGCCTCGACGACTCCCCCGGCTGACTCATGTTGCCCTGGCGGCCGCGATGAACCCGGGAGCGACTCGGGCGGCGCTGTTCGCCGAACCGTGACCTACGCGACTACGGGAAGTAATAACGGCTCGCTCACGTTTGTCGTTGGTGCGGTGAGGACATGGCTCACACGGTGGCTTCGGGAGGGGTGGGACCCATGACGGCGACGGACGTGGTGCTCGGCGGCACACTGGCCGGGGCATACCTCCTGCTGCTGGCCCTGCGCCGGCGAGCCGCCACCCGCAAGGCCCGGGCCGGACAGGTCCTGTCCGCCCCGCGCCCGCCCGCCAGGGCCTTCATCGGCTCCGCCCGGCGTCCGGTCCGGGTGCTGCGCACGGGGCTGCGCCACCACGCCGACCGGGTGCTGCGCCCGCGCCGCTCGCGGCGGCGGCTGCCGATGCGCCCCGCCAACCGCAACGCCCTCGCGTGAGGCATCCCCGATCCGGCCCCTGTCCCATCGACGCCTACCGTGCCATTGTCGAGCCATGAGACGGTTCGGGCTCGCGCTGCTGCTCGTCCTGGCCTCGTGCATGCCCGCACCGTCGTCCCCGCCCGCGCCGGGCGCGGCGTCGCGGCAGTCGGCCGCCGAGGCGGACGCCACGCTGGCCAGCCTGCGGCGCGTGGACGACCTGCCGCTGTACGAGATGACCTACACCGGCGACTACGACACCTCGGCACCCGGCCCGCAGCCGACGGCCGCGACACCGTTCGGGTGCTCGCTGTTCTCCGCCTTCGGCGACCCGGGCCGGCCGCTGTTCGGGCGCAACTTCGACTGGGACCCGAACCCGGCGCTGGTGCTGCGGGCCGACCCACCGGACGGGTACGCCTCGATCTCCCTGGTCGACCTGCGCTACCTGGGACTGACCGCAGCCGACGACCCGCGGGGCGACCGCCGCCTGCTCGACGCGCCGCTGCTGCCGTTCGACGGACTCAATGAGCGCGGGCTGGCCGTGGGCATGGCCGCCGACGAGGGCGCGTCCGCCACGCCCGACCCGGCCAAACCGACCGTGGGCAGCGTACGCATCCTGCGCCTGGTCCTGGACGAAGCGGCCACGGTCGACGAGGCGCTGGCCGTGTTCGACCGGCACAACATCGACTTCACCGGCGGTCCGCCGCTGCACTACCTGCTCGCGGACGCCTCGGGCGCGTCGGCGCTGGTCGAGTTCAGCGCCGGGCGGCAGCAGGTCGAGCGCCGCACCGGCCCGTGGCAGGCGCTGACGAACGTGCCGCTCATCGGCGTCGGCGAGCAGGAGCGGCGTCATGACCAGCGCTACCGCATCCTCACCGACTCGCTCGGCCGCTCCGGCGGCACGGTGACCGAGGTGGACGCGATGGGCCTGCTGCGGGCGGTGTCCCAGTCGAACACCCGCTGGTCGGTGACGTACGAGCTGGGCACCGGTGAACTGCAACTGGTGACCGGTCGGCGCTGGCAGACCGTGCACACGTTCCGCCTCGCGCCCAACTGAGCGACGGCGGGCCGGGTTCGCGGCTCAGTCCCGGGGCAGCCGCGGGCGCGGGATGGGCTGCAGGAACGGCTGGCGCTGGTTGCGCAGCACCTCCGGCACCAGCCAGGTGGCGCCACTGGCCAGCACGGTCACCATCAGCGGCACGGCGAGGTACGGGATGCCGGACAGCAGCACCACCAGCCCGCCCCCGACGAGGTAGGCGACGATCGCGCCGAACCGCCGCTGCCGGACCTCCGCCGGCTCGCCGTGTTCGGCGACCCACCACTTCGGCGGCTCGGCCCGCCGTCGGCGGATCTCCCCCTGCACCGCGCGGTTGGCCGCCTCCCACACGTTGCGGCGGTAGTCGTAGTCCTCGGCGTCGAAGTCGGTCGGAAAGTGCCTGCGCAGCACGATGAGCCGTAGGTAGAGCGTCTCGTCGGGCACCTGGCGCAAGTCGTGGAGCGGCAAGCCTGACATGTCCGACACCTCCCGTTCGGGGATCGGCCCTGACGCTACCTGCCTGCTCACCCGGCCGATATCACCCGCCGGACGTACCTCAGCTGTACATCCGCTCCTCGTATCCGGGCCCGTAGTAGGCTTCCAGCTCCTCGATGGACTTCTGCGAGCCTTCGAAGGTCCGCGCGAGCTGCGGCCGCGACGGCGCCGACTGCGGCTGCCACGTCTCGTGCTTCCACAGCGCCGAACGCAGGAACGACTTCGAGCAGTGGTGGAACACCTCGTCGATCGACACGATCACGGCCAGCTGCGGCCGGTGGCCCTTGACCACCATGTCGTCGAAGAACGGCGCGTCCGACACCAGCTCCGCCCGGCCGTTGATGCGCAGCGTGTCGGTGCGTCCCGGGATCACGTACAGCAGGCCGATGTGCGGGTTGGCCAGGATGTTGAAGAACCCGTCGGCCCGCCGGTTGCCCGGCCGCTCCGGGATCGCGATGGTGGTGTCGTCGAGCACCAGCGTGAAGCCCGCCGGGTCGCCCTTGGGCGAGACGTCGCAGGTGCCGTCGGCGTGCGAGGTCGCCACCAGGCAGAACGGTGACGCGGCCAGCCACGCCCGGTCGAACTCGTGCAGGCTGGTGCGGGTCTTGGCGACGGCGGCCGCGTGGGGCTCGCCCAGCAGGGCCCGCAACTGTTCCGGCGTCGTGATCCGATGCGGACTCGCGCTCATGATCAGGTCCTCCCCGTCGGCGATCATGCCCAGCAGGCTACCCCGCGGACTCCGCCCCGCCCGACGCCGTCGCGGTCCGGCCCGCCACCGGACGGCCGAAAGACCGAGTCCTGACACGGAACGGCGGAACTGTCACACAACTGTCACAGTTCCGCCGGATGATCGCCGTACCGGCGGGTAAGGCTCGGGGTCCATTCCAGGAGGTGACGGTGGACGACGTGGTCCCCGCCGGCGCGACGCAGGTCGTGCCGTTGGTCGAGGTGCAGGTACGCGGCGATCTGGACGTGCGGTCCGCGCCGAGCGTGAACGACGTGCTGGAAGAGGCCCTGGCGCTGCACCCGCGCCAGCTCGTCATCGACCTGGCCGACTGCGAGCTGATCGACGCGGCCGGCATCCTGCTGCTGCTGGACACCCACCGCCGGGCCATGCGCGACGGCGGCACCGTCGCGTTGCGCTCGCCGTCCGCGCGGGCGCGGCGCAACCTGAAGCTGGCCCGCGTCGACCGGGTGCTGCAGGTGCTCAACCCGGAGCCCGAACCGCCGCGGCAGGTGACGCCGTGAGCCGCGGGCGACGGTACGGCCTGGTCGTGGCCGTGGACCGCCTGCCCGCGGCCGATCCCGACGACAGCCGCGACCACGTCGACGCCATGCTGGCGTCGCTGCGGCCCCTCGTCGCGGCCCGGTCCGGGGCGTGGGCTCCGGCCGGGGGCGAAGGCTCCGGCGACGGCGTGCTCGGCGTGCACCCGCCCGCGCGGGCCGACGCCGCCGCGCTCGGCGCGAGCCTGCTCCGCTCCCTGTGCCACCACCAGCCCGTCGACTTCCCGAGCGGCTGGTTCGAGAGCTACCTGGCGGTCAACCGCCGGGTCGCCGCCGCCGTGGCCGCGTCGGCGTCGGCCTCGGCGACGGTGTGGACACACGGCCACCAGCTGCAGCTGCTACCTCGCATGCTGCGCCGGATGCGCCCGGACCTGACCGTGGTGGCGCACCTGCACAGCACGTTCCCGCCCGCGGAGTCGTTCGCCCGGCTGCCCGAACACCGGGCGCTGCTGTCCGGGCTGCTCGGCGCGGACGTGATCGCACTGCCGCACCCGCGCGCCGTCGACAACCTGCTGGACCTGGCGGCGCGGGTACACGGCCTGCCGGTGCGCGACGGCAGCATCACGCTCGGAAACCGGATGCTGCGGGTCGTCGCGTACCCCCTGCCCGCCGACACCGCGGGTGCCCGGCGGCTGGGCGGGCTGGCCCCGGTCCGGGCGGCCGGCGGGCGGATCCGCAAGGCGATGCGGGTGACCGGGACGGTGCTGCTGTCGGTCGCCGGGTGGGATCCCGCGGACGCCGTCGAGCAGCGGCTGCACGCCTTCGAACGGTTCCTCGCCGAGCACCGGCCCGCCCCCGGCGAGGTCGCGCTGCTGCACGTGGCCTGCGGCGATCCGCGCACCCCGGCCGAGGACGCGCAGCGCGAGCGCGTCGACCGGCTCATCGCGAAGATCAACGGTACGCACGCCAGCGTCGGGCAGGCGGTCGTCCACTACGTACGCACCGAGCCCGACCGCCGCGACCTGGCCGCGCTGTACCTGGCCTGCGACGGCATGCTGGTCACGCCGACCCACCACGGCACCGTGACGGCCGCGCACGAGTTCATCGCGGCCCGCGGCGAGCTCGGCGCGACGGTCGTGGTCAGCGAGCTGACCAGCGGGGTCATCGACCTGCCGGGCGCGATCGCGGTCAACCCGCACGACACCGGCTCCTTCGCCGACGCCATCGCGCAGGCCACGGGCCGCCACGGGCCCGCCCCGCGAGCCCGGCATGCCGACACCCCGCCGGCCCTCGACAGCTGGGCCGAACACCTGATCACCGCGCTGGGGACACGCGGTGCCGGCGTGGCGGCGACGCCGGAGCGGCGTGCCTGGCGGCTGCCCACCGGCGGTCACGCCCGGCACACCCGGCCCGGCGGGTACGAGGTCGGTGGGCCGCCACTGGCCGCGCGGCGGGTTGTTGGGCGATGATGCGGCGATGGTTGCCGTACTGGTCATCGAAGACGACGACCGCATCCGCCTGTCGTTGACCCTGGCCCTCGAAGACGAGGGCTACACCGTCTCCTCCGCCGCGACCGCCGAGGAGGGGCTGGTCCGCCAGCGCCGCGAGCCCGCCGACACCGTGCTCGTGGACCTGATGCTGCCCGGCATCGACGGCTTCGAGTGCATCCGCGAGCTGCGCCGCGCCGACGACGTGCCGATCGTGGTGGTCAGCGCCCGCGACGACACGCACGACATCGTCGCCGCGCTGGAGGCCGGCGCCGACGACTACGTCGTCAAACCGATCGCGGTCAAGGAGCTCACCGCACGGCTCCGGGCGTTGCGGCGGCGGGCCCGCGCGGCGACCGCGACCGGCCCGCGCACCTCGGTGGTCGGCGAGCTGGAGATCCGGCCGCAGGCCGGGGAGGTGCTGCTGCGCGGCAACCAGCTGGCGCTGACCCGCACCGAGTTCCGGCTGCTGTGCGAGCTGGCCGAGCACGCCGGCCAGGTGCTGTCGCGCCAGCAGCTGCTGGAGCGGGTGTGGGAGTACGACTTCGGCGACGAGCGCCTGGTCGACGTGCACATCGGGCGGCTGCGCCAGAAGGTCGAGGACGACCCCGGCGCCCCCGCCCGGCTGGTGACCGTCCGCGGCCTCGGCTACAAGCTGCAACGATGATCCGCAAACCGGGGCTGCGGGCGCGGGTGACGGCGGGCTTCGCCGTCGGCGCGCTGGGCGTGTCCACCGTCATGGGCGCGCTGTCCTACCAGCTCACCGAGCGGTTCCTGCTGGCCCAGCGGGAGGACTCGGCGGTGCGCGCCGTGTCGCTGGACGCGGCGATCGTCGCGTCCGGTCTCGACGCCGACTCCCCCGACGCGCTGACCGCGCTCAGCACCCTGAACACCGGCGCGGACCGGCGCGCGTTCCTGCGCCGCGAGGGCCGCTGGTTCTCCGCCCAGGTGGACACCGCCAACACCGCCGACGAGATCCCCGACGGGCTGGTGCGGCTGGCCGACCAGGGCGAGCCCGGCATCCAGCGGGTACGCGTCGACGGCGTGCCCGCCATGGTGATCGCGGTGCCGCTCGGCGACGGCACGTCCCTCTACGAAGTCGACTTCATGCGCGAGCTGGACCGGTCGTTGAAGGTGCTCGCGCTGGTGCTGACGCTCGTCGCGATAGGCACCGCCGGGGCCGGGGCGCTGCTGGGCTCGTACGCGGCCCGGCGGGTGCTGCGCCCGCTCACCTCGGTCGCCAACGCCGCCAGCGAGATCGCCGCCGGGGACCACAGCGCCCGGCTCGACCCCGCCGCCGAGCCCGAACTGGCCCGGCTGACCACCTCGTTCAACCTGATGGTCGACCAGCTGTCGCGGCGCATGGAACGCGATCGCCGGTTCGCTGCCGACGTCAGTCACGAACTGCGCTCCCCGCTGCAGACCCTGTCGGCGGCCGCGAGCGTGCTGGCCCGCCGCCGCGCCCACCTCGATCCGCGTACGGCGACCGCGGCGGCGCTGCTCACCGAGGAGGTCGAGCGGTTCCAGGCCCTGGTCACCGACCTGATCGAGCTGTCGCGCAGCGATCAGGCGGCCGACCGCGCCTCGGTCGACGTGCCCGCGCTGGCCCGCCGGCTGTGCCGGGCCCGCGGGCTCGGCGTGAACCTGGTGTCGGTGGCTCCGGGCAGTGACGCGATCTGGCAGGTCGACCGTCGGCGCTTCGAGCAGATCCTGGTCAACCTCATCGACAACGCGCAGCGCCACGGCGGCGGCGCGGTGGCGGTGCGCCTGGGCGGCCGCCGGCTGATCGGGTACTACGTCGAGGTCGACGACGAGGGGCCCGGTGTCAGCCCCGCCGACCGCGAGTCGATCTTCGACCGGTTCGTCCGCGGGCGCACCGCTGGGGCCCGCGGTGACAGCGAAGGCACCGGCCTCGGGCTGTCCCTGGTCGCCCAGCACGTGCAGGCGCACGGCGGCCTGGTGCACGTGACCGACCGCCCCGGCGGCGGGGCCCGGTTCCGCATCGACCTGCCGCGGGTGGCCTCGTGACCCGGCCCGCGCTGCCCTGCCCGCCGTGGCCGCGGTCCCTGCTGGTGCTCCCGCCGCTGGTGCTGCTGCTGGTCACCGGGTGCGGGGTGCCCGTCGAGGACACGCCACGCGTGATCGAGGTCGGCACACCGTCGCGGGTGGCCACCACCGCGCCCTCGGCCGCCGCGTCCGGACCGGCCGCCGAGAGCCTGTACCTGATCCGCGACGGCGCGCTGGTCGCGGTGCAGCGCCGGCTGCCCGCCGAGCCCGACCCGCAGGGCCTGCTCACCGACCTGCTGCGCGGGCCGACCGACGCGGAGCAGGACCGCGGCCTGGGCACCGCCCTCGGCGGCCAGGGGGTCGTCGCGTCGGTGCAGCTGCTCGGCGACACCGCGCACGTCGAGCTGCCGGCGGGCATCGAGAGCACCGGACGCAACGACGACGTGCTGGCCTTCGGCCAGATCGTGTGCACGCTGACCAGCCGCGCCGGCATCACCGGTGTGGTGTTCACCCAGCAGGGCGCCCGCATCGGCGTGCCGCTGCCGGACGCCTCGCTGAGCCAGGAGCCGCTGCGCGCCGCCGACTACGCCACGCTGATCGCCAACGGCTGAGCGCCCCGGCGAACTACGCTGCAGGAGTGACCGAGTCCGTCGCGGTGGACCTCGACCGGCACGTGTACGGGCTGGCCGACGCACCGATCACGCTCGTGGAGTACGGCGATTTCGAGTGCCCGTACTGCGGTGCCGCGGCGCCCGTGCTGCGCCGCCTGATCGACGACTCCGACGGCATGGTACGCCTGGTCTACCGGCACTTCCCGCTGTTCACCGTGCACCCGTTCGCGCTGACCGCGGCGCTGGCCGCCGAGGCATCCGGCGAGCGGTTCTGGGAGATGCACGACCTGCTGTTCGCCCACCAGAGCCGGCTGGCCGACCCCGACCTGGAGAGCTACGCGCAGATGCTCGACCTGGGCTCGGTGACCGGCGAGGCCGTCCAGGAATACCGGCCCGCCGTGGAGGCCGACTACCGCTCCGGGGTGACGTCCGGGGTCCGCGGCACGCCCACCCTGTTCGCCGACGGCCGCCTCTACCAGGGCAAGGTCGAGCTGGGCGCGCTGCGCAGCGCGCTGGGCATGCGCCACTGACACCTCGCCGCGGCTATCAGCGCTGCGGAGCGGCTGAGCACGCTTCGATGACCGCTCGACGCAGCTGGTCAGCGCTCGCCGAGGCTCGGGTCGCGCCACGGGCCGGTCGGCAACTCGGGCATCTCCTCGTCGTCGTCGACCGTGCACAGGGGCAGCCGCTCGCCGAGGCAGCGCAGCGCGACCGAGCCGAGCACCGCCGCCAGCAGCGAGCCGACCAGCACGCCGATCTTGGCCTCGGCCTGTAGCAGCGGGTCGTGGAAGGCCAGGTCGGCGATGAACAGCGAGATGGTGAAGCCGATGCCGGCCAGCACCGCGCCGCCGATCAGGTGCCCGTAGCGCACCCTGCCGGGCAGCGCGCCCCACCCGGTGCGCAGCGCCAGCGCCGCGCCGAGGCTGATGCCGATGGTCTTGCCGGCCAGCAGCGCCACCACGATGCCGATGGTGACCGGCGACGTCACCGCCCGGCGCAGCGTCTCGGCGTCCAGCCGCACCCCCGCGTTGGCCAGGCCGAACAACGGAATCACCAGGAACGCGCTGACCGGGTGCAGCGCGTCCTGCAACCGGTCGTTGGGCGGCACCGTCGCCCGTGCCGCCGCCGCCGCCAGCCGGGCCCGCACGGCGTCGGCCCGCTCCAGCACCGCCCGGCCGTAGAAGCGCAGCCGATCGGCCTGTTCCGGCTCCACCGGCGTGGCCGGCACGAGCAGTCCCACGATCACCCCGGCGAGCGTCGGGTGCAGGCCGGACGCGAACACGGCCACCCACAGCAGCATGCCGACGACGACGTATGCCTGCAGCTGCCAGACCCGGGCCCAGCGCAGGCCCAACAGCACCAGGGTCAGCCCGAGCACCGCGACCAGCGCGGGCGCCGACACCCCGCCGCTGTAGAAGACCGCCATCACCAGAATGGCGCCGATGTCGTCGGCGATGGCCAGGGTGAGCAGGAACAGCCGCAGCTGGTCCGGGCAGCGCGGGCCGAACAGGGCGAGGATGCCGACCAGGAACGCCGTGTCGGTCGAGATCGGAATGCCCCAGCCGTGCAGGGCCGGCGGCGACGGGTTGAACGCCACATAGATCAGCGCGGGCAGAATCAGGCCGCCGAGCGCGCCCAGCACCGGCACCAGCACCGCCCGCGGGCGGCGCAGCTCCCCCACGGTCAGCTCGCGGCTGATCTCCAGGCCGACGGTGAGGAAGAACAGCGCCATCGCCAGGTCGTTGACCCAGTGCCGCAGATCCAGGTCGATCCCCGCGTCGCCGATCCGGACCGACGCCTGGGTGTGCCAGAACTGCTCGTAGCCGCCGCCGGGCAGGTTCGCCCAGATCAGCGCCAGCACCGTCGCGATGAGCAGCAGCAGGCCGCCGCCCGCCTCGGTGGCCAGGAAGCGCTGCAGCGGGTACGACACATGCGGCACCGGGATGTGCACCCGCGGACGGGGACCGGGCCGCGGCGGCAGCGCCGTGCTCGCCCCGCTCACCGCAGCCTGTCCGGGTGTTTCGTCACGTTCCCATGATCCCGCGCACCGGCCCTCCCGCCGGGCCCTTTCCCGGACCGCGCCGAACCCGGCGGTGCTGCACTTTCGGGGAAAGCGCAGCCACCAGCCGCCGGATTCGCGCAGTTTCCCCGAAAGCGCAGCGCGGGCGCCTCGCTACGAACCCGCGACGGGCCAGACGACGCCGGCGGAGCCGCCGCCGCGGCGGACGGGTTCGGCCGCTGCGAGCAGGCGGCCGTGGCCCAGGAACTCGATGCCGGTCGCGGCTCCGATCTCCGGGCTGGCCGCGAACGTGTGGCCGAGCGCCGTCAGCCCGGGGATCTCCGGGGCGAACTCGGCCTCACCCAGCACCGCGGCCGTGTTGCGCTGGGTCGCGCGGGCGGCGGCGACCGCCTCCGGCAGGGTCATGCCCAGGTCGAGGCGGTTCACCAGGATCTGCAACACCGTCGTGATGATCGTCGAACCGCCGGGCGTGCCGACCGCGAGGAACGGCCTGCCGTCGGCCAGCACGATCGTCGGCGCCATCGAGCTGCGCGGCCGCTTGCCCGGGCCGGGCAGGTTCGGGTCCGGCGCGCTGCCCTGCGTCGGGGTGAAGTTGAAGTCGGTCATCTCGTTGTTGAGCAGGAAGCCCCGGCCCGGCACGACCATGGCGTTGCCGCCGGTCTGCTCGATGGTCAGCGTGTACTCGACCACGTTGCCCCAGCGGTCCGCGACGGTCAGGTTGGTCGTCGACTGGCCCTCGGTCACCGCCGGGCTCGGCGCGGCCGCCGCACAGCCGCCGTAGGCACCGTCGGGCTCGCCCGGGGCGACCGGCTTGACCAGCGCCTGCGCCGGGTTGATCAGGCAGGCCCGCTCCTTGGCGAAGCCGTCCGACAGCAGCTGGTCCAGCAGTGGGCGCGGAGTGTTGTCGCCGACGAAGCGGTTGCGGTCGGCGAACGCCAGCGCGCTCGCCTCCAGATATTGATGCAGCGCCTCGGTGCGGGTGAGCGCGCTCAGGTCGGTCTGCTCCAGGATGTTCAGCGCCTCGCCGACGGCCTGGCCGCCGCTGGACGGGGTCGGCATGCCGTACACGTCGTAGCCGCGGTAGGACACCCGCGTCGGCGACGGCGTGCGCACCTGGTACGCGGCCAGGTCGGACAGCGCCATGGTGCCGGGACGGATCGGGAACGCCCAGGTGCCGATCGGCACGTCGGCCACCGGCGGGTGCCGCACGGTGTCGACGATGTCGCGGGCCACCGCGCCCCGGTAGAACACACCCGTGCCCTGCCGGGCGATCAGCCGGTACGTGTCGGCCAGGTCAGGGTTGCGGAACACCGTGCCGGCCACGGGCGGCGCCCCGCCCGGCAGATACAGCTCGCTCGTGGACGAGAACTGCCCGAACGCGGCCGCATTGTCGCTGATCTGGGTGCGGAACGTGTTGTCGACGACGAAACCGCGGTCGGCCACCTTCGCCGCCGGCCGCAGCGCGTCGGCCAGGTCGGTGGTCCCCCACTTGCGCAGCGCTTTGTCCCAGGTGGCCAGGGTGCCGGGCACGCCCGCGGCGATGCCGCTGACCCGGGCCTCCTGGAACGCGTACGGCAGCCCGGTCACCGGGTCGACGAAGGCGGTCGACCCCATCGACATCGGCGCGGCCTCCCGGCCGTCGATGGTGTACACCCGGCGGTCCTTGGCGCTGTAGTAGACCAGGAAGCCGCCGCCGCCGATGCCCGCCGAGAACGGCTCCGTCACGCCCAGCGTCGCCGCCGCCGCGATCGCCGCGTCGACCGCGTTGCCGCCCTTGCGCAGCACCTCCAGGCCGACCTTGGTCGCGTCGAGGTCCACGGTGGCGACCGCGCCGCCGTATCCGGTCGCCACCGGGGCCTTCTCCGGGTCGGGCGGCCTCGGGCTCGCCTGGACGGGCCCGGCTGCGGCGGTCGACGCCAGGGTCGTGACGGCGATCAGGACGAGCGCACGGCGGTGGCGCAGTCTCATGGACTTCCTCCCGGATCGGATCAGGTCAATGTCTTCACCGTATGCCGGAAGGCCGCCGCGCGCACGCCGAGTCGTGACTAGAACCGCCGGGCGAACGGTTCCGGTCTGCGCATGCGCACCAGCAGCAGCAGTGGCAACAGGACATACGGAAGGTTGAACGACAGGAACTTGACCGGGTTGGGAGTCTGCCACTGCGGCTCGCCGAAGAACTCCACCCCGAAGACGATGATCCCGGTGATCGTGGAGATCATCGTGGCGTAGACGACCGCCGGGAGCTGGATCCAGTTGCGGCCGCGGACCAGGGCGTACACCAGTACCAGATAGAAAGGCATGTAGACCAGGGCGGACAGGCCCGTGACGATGCGCATGGGGAGAGTGATCGATTGGCAGGCAATGTACTGCCTCGATCACGCCGACGGCACCCCTCGATCAGCTCCCACCGAACCGCTCGACGAAGCGGCGCTGCCAGGGCGTCTCCACGGCCCGCGGATGGTAACCGGCCCGGACGTAGGCGACGGCCCGGTCGGCGGGCACGCCGTCCAGGACCGCGAGACAGGCCAGCGCCGTGCCGGTCCGACCGATCCCGCCACCGCAGGCCACCTCGACCCGCTCGGCACCGGCCCGGTCCAGCGCTTCCACGAGCGCCGCCCGGAACGCGGCCCGGTCTGCCGGCAGCCAGAAGTCCCGCCAGCGCACCCAGCGGGCCGGCCAGGGCGTCTCCGGTGGCGTATCACTGAGCAGGTACAACGCGAACCCCGGGACCGGGCCGTCGGGCAGCGGACGGCGCAGCCCACGCCCGCGCACCAACCGGCCGGACGGCAGCCGAAGCAACCCTGGCTGATCCTCCTGCCACGTGACCACGGCGCGACCGTAACAGCCTCATGCGCGATGGCGATTGGCAACCGGGCGCAGGCTGCGGAGGTGCCTGATTGGCCACTGTGCTGTGCAGCGGTCACGGAACGGACGCTCCGCTGGATGATGCGGTGGTGCCGAGCCTGCCGGTGCAGTGATAGCGGGCCGGGCGGCGCGTCCTGCCGATGGCAATGTGCCCGGAGTTCCGACGTCAAGCATTCGCGGCTCCGCTCAGGCGGTCCTCGAAGTGGGATCCGAGAGCCGCCAGGCGCTTGCGGGCGTCCGCGTCGCCGTTGAGCCGCCAGCGAAGGAAGTCGGTGGTGGACGCGGCGACGAGGTCGAAGTCGGGGTCGGCCGGGGACATGAACGGGTTGCGGTGAGTGCCGGACGGCAGCGTGAGGAACGCCTTCGGCCACGGCACCGCGTCGTACGCCGCACGCCCCTGGTCGATCGTCACCACCTGGTCGCCCATGCCGTGGATGAACAGCATCGCCGCCGGGTCGCCCCGGAACTCCGCCCCGACGTCACGGGCGCTGCCCGCCAGCACGATCCCGGCCTTCAGCCGCGGGTCCCGCCACCGGCCCAGCGCGCCGACCGTGGTCATGCCGCCCAGCGAGTGCCCGCCCGCCGCGATCCGGTCCGCGTCGATCCGCCCGTGCAGCGGATCACCCTCCTACGCCGAGGCCGCCAGCAGCGCATCAAGCACCGCGGTGACATCCTCCGGCTGGTGCAGCAGGTCCATCACGTCGAGTTTCGCCGCCGCCCCGTTGGTGTACGGGAACGTCGGCGCGGCCACCGCGAACCCGGCCACCACCCAGTTCGCGATCAGGTCCGCGTACTCGGACACGTGACAGGTGTACCCGTGCACGAACACCACCAGCGGATGCCTGCCGTTGCCCGGCGGCAGATGCACCTCTGTCGGCAGCGGCCGGTCCGCACCTCGGGCGAGGTCGAGCCGCACGACCGTCGACGGCGCGGTCGCCTGCACGGGCGTCGGCGAGCCGCATCCGGCCAGCATGATGAGTCCCGCAGCGATGATCGCAGTCCGACGGCGCACGCGCCCTCCCCGTCCTCGTATGGCGTCCCGAAGGGACTACCCGACGGGCCCCCACCCCGGTTGCCCTTCGAACGCCACGGGCAAGCCGCCCCGGCGGACGGTCGCGTGCTGTTCCTGAGCTGACCGTGGTCGAGGGACGACGGCCTTCCGCCGCGCCCCGGCTGCCGTTATGCTCCCGCCCCATGATCTTCTCCCGGAAGCGGCGTCCCGAACACTCCGCGGCGATCGCCGCGTTCTGGGCGGCCTGGCCGCAGCTGCGCACCCGTTCGGAGGCGGCCATCGCCACCCGCGGCTTCCCCGACGACCTGGTCGCGGACATCGCGGCCCGGGTCAACGGCATCCACCCTGAGCTGGAGTGGGAGTTCAGCAAGGGCCGGGTCGCCGAGCACGCGTTCATCGTCAGCGCCGCCGGCGATCCCGCGCTGCGGGCGCTCGCCCACCGCTGGCGGCAGGCAGCCCCAGCTGCCGACGAGACCTGGGAGTTCCACGACGCCCGGCAGGCCGAGTCGGAGATGTTCGAGGCCGAGTTCCAGGCCGACGGGCACCGGGTCGAGCTGGCCGAGCTGCGCTACGCCTTCAGCCTCGACGAGCCGCGCAGCGAGTACGACGTCGTGGTCTTCCACCCCGCGTTCGCGGCGATGACCGAGGCGCAGCGGGTGCAGGTGGCGTTCCTGTCGCTGGCCTGGCTGCTGGGCGAGGACGCGGTCGAGGTGTGGATCGGCGGTGTGGACGTCGCCGTCGAATGCCCGGACAAGGCGCAGCCGCCACAGGAGCTGGCCACGGCGGTCGCCGAGCTGGCCGCGCAGTACCGGGACGAGACCTGGGTGCTGATGGGCAGCAGCCCCGACGCCGAGGTCCCGCGTATCGCCACGGCGCAGCGCCCGCTCAAGCCCGCCCGCTGGCCGGTGCTGGACACGCACGTCGCGGTCACGCTGGCCTTCCGCGGCCGGGACAACGGCATGCCGGACCCGGACGCGCTCACCGCGCTGCGCGACTTCGAGGACCGGCTGCGCGAGCTGCTCGCCGACGCCGAGCTGATCGCCCACGAGACCAGCGAGGGGATGCGGACCTTCCACGTGTACGCCGACTCGGCCCGGTTCTCCGCCGACGCCGTCGAGAAGCTGGCCAAGACCTGGTCCGGGGGCCGGGCGAAGGTCAAGGTCGGCGCGGACCATGGCTGGGAGGGCGTGCGGCACCTGCGCCCGTGAGGCGATCAGTCCTGGGCGTACGCGACGACCAGCGCCCGGTACGCGAAGCCGTCCTGCTCAGCGGCTTCCCAGGCGAAGTCGACGGCTGTGCCCGGCGCGAGGTAGCCGTACCCGCGCAGCCCGAGGTGGCGGTAGTGCACCCAGCAGCCGCCCGGTGTCTGCGGGGCGTCCAGCACGCCCCAGCCCTCGTCCGGGTGCCAGGAGCGGACGGTGCCGCGGACCAGCCGGGCGGCCTGGGCCAGGTCCTCGGGCCGTGCCGAGATCCGCGCGATGCCCGAGCCTCGACCGCAGAGCAGGTCGACGCGGATGGCGCCGGTGAACCCGACGATGCTGCCGCCGACAGGGCGACCCGCCACGACCGGGGTGGCGATGCGCATCTCGGTGAGGGTGCGGGTGGCTTGCGCCCAGGCTTCCTGCCCGGACTCGCCCGAGCCGAGCACGACCCACTCCTGCGCGTCGTAGCGGGCCCACCGTTCGCGCTCTGCCCGCTGCTTGGCACCCATCGCCACCTCCCGCCGACGAAGGTAGCGCCGCCCGGCCGCAGCCGCCCGCCGTTTTGCGGCAGCCTCAGGTGCGCAGGGTCTGCCGGGGCGAGCGGCCGTACTCGTCGCGGTAGACGGCGGCGAAGCGGCTCAGGCTGGTGAAGCCCCAGCGGCGGGCCACCGCGGCCACGGTGTCGCCCCGGGTCGGGTCGGCGTTCTGCAGGTCGCGGTGGGCGCGGGACAGCCGCACCCGGCGCAGGTATGCCATCGGGGTGCTGTCGGCGTGCCGGGCGAATGCCGCCTGCAGGCCGCGGGACGAGATCCCGGCGGCCTCGGCGATGTCCTCGACGGTCACCGGTTCGTGCGCGTGCGCGTCGATGAACGCGACGGCGCGGCGCAGCGCGGCGGGCGCGACCCGGCCGGGCTCGCCGACGTATCCGGTGGCGGTGGCCGTGTTGGGGAAGGTCGCGATGGCGGTGGTGGCGGCGAGGTCGACGGCGGCCGCGTGCACCAGCGGGTTGGCCAGCGGGGTGTCCGGCGTGTTGAGCGTGTGGAACAGGTATGCCATGGTGTCGCGCCAGTGCCGGCCGGCCTCGGCGGAGATCGGGCTCATGCCGTCGAAGCGGAAGTCGGCCAGGGCGATGCCGGCGCGGGCGGCGACCCGGGCGACCCGGTCGACGGGCAGGCGCAGTATGCGCAGGTCGAAGTCGGTCCAGCGGATGGTCAGCGGCTGGCCGACCGGGTAGAGGAAGGCTTCGCCGCGCAGGGGGCGCAGCTCGTCGCGCCCGGCCCGGACGGTGAGGTCGGCGTTCAGCGTCACCACGAACATCAGGTAGGGCAGCGGGTCGGTGACCGTCTCCACGGTCGCGGTGTGCCGCACGCTGTCCATGCCCAGCTCACCGGCGGTCACCACGTGCTGGCGGAACTGGAAGTCCTGCGCCCCGCCGAACACCCGATGCCGGTGCTCGATGTACGACTCGCGGAGGACCTGGTGGGCCACCTCCACGTCCCCGGTCGCGAACTCGCGCGCGCGTATGCGCACCGCAACACCCTCAGCCATCTCACCCGTCCCTGGTGCGGCGGCCCGTCCGAGGTGTTCGGTGCCGATCGCCTAACCAGGAAACGAGAGTCCGGGGAACCGGGTGTTGGCCAGTCCGCGGGGCAGGAGGACCCGAGCCGGGTTCACGACCGCGTCACCCCGCGAGCGCGGCCGGCCGGGCGACGGTGACCACGGTGCCCTCGTGCCGGGCCTGCTCGGCGGCGAACGTGGCCAGATGCGAGTTGAGGGTCTGCGCCGGGCCGGACAGGATGCGCGCCCGGTCGCCGGTGGCCACCGCGGCGGTGAACGCGTCCATCAGTCCGGCGTCGCCGCCGCCGTGCCCGCCGGCGGCGTCCGCGCCACCCGCGGTCTGCGGGTCGTGGCTGGTCGCCGTGCCGGTGGTGAAGTCGTGCACGGTCACGCTGACGGCGTCGCAGACCAGCTCGCCGCGGGTGCCGAAGACGCGGGTGCGCCGATGCCCCCCGGTGTTGAAGGCGTTCATGGTGAACGACGCGGTCACCCCGCCGTCGAACTCCATCGCCACCACCTGGTGGTCGACGACGTCGTTGTCGCAGGCGTATACGCAGCGGCCGTAGGGTCCTTCGCGCAGGGCCTCGGTCAGCGCCTGCTCGGTGAAGACCGGGGTCACCACGGACAGCGGCCAGCGGTGCTCGCCGCGGGCGAGCCGGTCGCGGTAGAGGCGGGGGGCCGAGTACGGGCAGTCGGGCTCGACGGCGCAGTCCAGGCACCGGTCGGCGGCGCCGGCGGGACGGTTCTCGGGGCGGAAGTGGCGCAGGCCGCCGAAGCTGGACACGCGGGCGATGTCGCGGCCGACGATGTGCTGCAGCCAGTCCATGTCGTGGCAGGACTTGGCCAGCAGCATGAAGCTGGACAGGTCCTCGCGCCGCCAGTTGCCGCGCACGAACGAGTGCGCCTGGTGCCAGAAGCCGACCGGCTCGTGGTGCTGCACCGACACGACGTCACCGATCGCGCCGGAGTCGATCAGGTGCTTGACCAGCCGGGTGTACGGGGCGTAGCGCAGCACGTGGCACACGGCGAGCATCACGTCGGCCTCGCGTGCCGCGTCGACGATGCGCACGCACTCCTGCGGGGTGGGCGCGAGCGGCTTCTCCAGCATGATGTGCAGCCCGCGCTGGGCGGCGGCCACGGCCGGGTCGGCGTGCCCGGCGTCCTGGGTGGCGATGACGACCGCGTCGACGGCGAGGTCGGCGTCGTCGAGCAGCTGCCGCCAGTCGTCGTGCTGCGCGGCCAGGCCTATGCCGTGAGCTGCGGCGAAGCGGGCACGCCGGTCCGGGTCGGGCTCGGCGACGGCGACGAACCGCGCCCGGCCGGGATGGGCCAGGGCCCAGCGGGCGTACGCGTTGCCGCGGTCACCCGCGCCGATCAGCGCCAGGCGCACAGGGTTCACGATGGCTCTCCCGCCCCGAAGATCAGTTCCCGGTCCCGGCCACTATAGGAACCGTTTACTGAAACGGCAAGGTCCGGAACGTGGCACGTCCCGGACCCTGATGCGGCGGCGGAAGGGGCTCAGACGCCCTTGCCGAAGGTGTCGCACTGGCGGCCGTCGCCGCTGGAGTAGCCGGTGTTGAACCAGTCGCTGCGCTGCTTGGCGGTGCCGTGGGTGAACTTCGACTCGTCGACCGGACCGCCCGACCTCTCCTGGATCTTGTCGTCGCCGATCGCGGCGGCCGCTTCCAGGGCCTGGTCGATGTCCTGCTGGGTGAGCGACGTGAAGATCGGGGTGCCCTTGGCGTCCTTGGTCTCGATCGCGTGCTTGGCCCACACCCCGGCCAGGCAGTCGGCCTGCAGCTCCAGCTTCACCGACAGCGCGTTGGCCGCGCCCGGGTCGCGCTCGGACTGCCGCTGCACGTCCGCCGAGGTGCCCAGCAGGTTCTGCAGGTGGTGGCCGTACTCGTGGGCCAGCACGTACGGCTGGGCGAACTGCCCGTCGGCGCCGAAACGCGTGGCCAGCTCGTCGTAGAACGACAGGTCGATGTACACCAGCTGGTCCGGCGGGCAGTAGAACGGGCCCACCCCGCTGTCGGCCGCGCCGCAGCCGGTGTTCACGGCCTGCGAGAAGAACACCGTGTCGGTCTGCTGATACTGCTTGCCGAACGTCTGCGGCAGCGCCTCGCGCCAGTACGCCTGGATCGAGTTGATGTACAGCGCGTTGCGGCACTCGGCGTTTTCCAGGCGGTCCGGGTTCGCCGTCGAGCAGGTCTCGCTGACGCCCGGACCGCCGTCGTCGCCGCCGCCGAACATCTGCGGGCCGAGGAACGTGCCCACCAGCGCCAGCCCGATCACGATCAGCGTGCCGACGATGCCGCCGCCGACCGGGATCGGGATGCCGCCGAACCCACCGCCGCCACCGCCGCCTCCGGATCCCCGGGCGTCGGTCACCTGGCTGGTATCGATGTCCGCGTTCTCGTTGAGGGTCATGCCGCCGCGATACCCCGCGCCGGCAGCCCGTTAACCGGTCACGAGACTCCCGCGTACTCCTTCACGGAGACCCGGCACACCGGCTCGCCCTCGACCATGACGGCGTGCACCTCCCGGTAGCCCGCGCCGGCCTCCCTGGTGGTGATCCGGAAGAACGGGTCGCCGTCGCCGACCGAGACGAAGTTGTCCGGCAGGTCGACCTCGGCCAGCGAGTTCCACTGGTGCTCGTCGCGGAACGTCGGGGCCGGGTCGTCGGTGAACTGGCGGTAGTTCTCCCCCAGCCAGACCGCCGCGGCCCGGGTGCAGGAGCCGTAGTAGGTGCTCTCGTAGTCGTGCCGGGCCGTGGTGTAGCCGCCGGCCAGCGGGCTGAAGTAGGAGTACTCGTACGGGTAGATGCGGGCGGAGGCGTACAGGGCCTCGCCCTGGCCGAGCACGGCCGCGCCGATCAGCGCCCAGGCCAGCGCCGTGCGGCCGGCGTCGAACGACTCCCGCGCCCAGCGCACCAGCAGCACCGCCGCCAGCACGATCATGCCCGGGGCCACGAACAGGAACTGGCGCAGGCTGTTGTACAGGGTCGAGTGCGCGCCGATGATCAGGGCGAGCGGCAGCAGGATGTACGCGCCGACGAGCAGCGTCCGCCCGTCCAGCCGCTGCCGCCGGACCAGTGCCACGACCGCGGCGACCGCGGCGGCGACGGTCAGCGCCACCACCGGCAGCGGGGAGCCGATCACCAGCCACCAGGGGGCGTAGTACCAGGGCAGCTGGGTGGAGCGGACCATCTCGCCGCCGAACAGGATCTCGTTGTCCCAGTCGTACTTGGCCATCGACTCGACCGACGACATCAGCCCGTCGACCGGGTTGGTCAACAGGAACGGCCAGAACAGCGACATCACCAGGTAGGCGGTGGTGCCGATGGCGAGGATCGCGGTCAACTGGTTGGTCACCTCGGCGCGCAGCGCCGCCCCGCGCAGCTGGTAGCCGTGCCGCGCCCAGAAGCCGAGCCCGACGAGCGCCAGCAGGCCGAACCACAGCAGGGCGTTGACCCGGATGGAACCGGCGAACCCGATCGCCGCGCCGACCGCGGCCAGCTCCAGCACCTCGAACCGGCGGTTCGGCAACGACCAGCGCCGCATGAGCCGCAGCACCAGCCACAGCACCAGCACCATCGCGACGGCCAGCGGGATGTCCTTGGAGTTGTTCATCATCTGGCCGGTGTAGCGCGGGTACAGCGCGAGGCCGACCGCGGCGGCCAGGCCCGCCCACGCGCCCAGCCGGCCGCGACCGGCCAGCTCCCGGGCCGCCAGCGCGGTGACCAGCATGCCGAGCACGCCGAACAGCCCGTTGACGATGGTGCGGGTGTTCCAGATCTCGCCGGACAGGTGCTGGAAGAACGCCACGATCAGCTCGAACCCGGCGCCGTGCTGGGGCATGTAGAGGTAGTCCGGGAAGTCCAGGAACGAGCGGTCGGCGGTGCCGGACAGGTAGAACTTCAGCACCCGGGCGCCGTAGTCGTCCTGCATGTACTCGTCGTAGGTGCGGCCGTGGAAGCGGCCCTGCGCGACGGTGAACCAGGCCATCACCAGCAGCAGGGCGCCCAGCAGCAGGTGCGGCAGCCGCTCGCGCCACCACGGCGCGGTGGGCGGGGCGGCGGGCTCTGGGGCGTCGTCCGGGCTCGTGGTCACCGGCTCGACGTCGACATCGGACACGAAGCTGCTCCTGAGGTATGGGGACGGGGCGGGCGGTCGGACCCCGTCACCGCGGAGCCCCGGGTCGCCCGGGTCGCCGGGAACCGCGCCGCCCGGATCGACGGGGCTCCCCACCGCAAGATTGTCGCCCAGGGCGCCGCCGAGCACCAGCCACGGCGGCACGCGTCCCGCACGGATCAATCGATGATCTCCAGCGGGGGGGGCGCTCAGCTCAGCCGGGCAGCTGCCCGCCGAGCAGCCGGACCGTGAATCCGTCCGGGTCGCGCTGCAGGGAGACGTACGCGCAGACCTGGTGGGCCAGCCACAGGCCCCACCCGCCCGGGCTCGCGCCGTGCACCAGGCCGACGAGCGGATCGGCCGGGCCGGGACCGTGATCGGTCACCGTGACCACGATGCGGCCCGGCGCGGCCCACAGCCGCAGCAGCACCGGCGGTTGCCCGTGCAGGACCGCGTTGGTGACCGTCTCGCTGATCGCCAGCAGCAGGGCGCCGAGATCGTAGGCGGACAGCCCGGCGGCCGCCTGCAGCGCGAGGGCGGCGCCGCGGGCCTGCGCCGTCGTCGGCCCGCCCAGCTCGATCGCGGGCGGGGTGTCCTCCAGCGGGTCGCGCCATGGCGTGACGCCGGCCGCCAGCACCGCGAACGGGTCCTGGAAGGCGTGGTTGGCGGTGTGGCCGAGCGGCGTCGCGATGTGCGCATGGGTCCGCCGCACGAAGTCGAGCACCTCGTCCGGCGCGGTCCGGGTGTCGTACGGGCACAGCCCCCACATCGGGAAGTCGTCGTACGCGTGGTTCACCGCGGCCTCGTAGCGCGCCCACCACTCCCACGGCACGCCCACCCCCGGATGCGGCACGTCGCCCGCGACCCGGATCTGGGCTGCTCCGGCCGCGACGTGCGCGGCGAGCATCTCCCGATACTGCTTGATCGCGGTGGCCGGGCGCTGGTAGTGCGCGTCGCCGGCGATGAAGGTCACCCCGCAGTCGGCGCCCATGGCGTCCCGGACGAGCCGCGCCTGGGGTGACGCGAAGACGGCGAGCGTGGGCTCGCCGGCGGCCACACCGTCCCGGAGGAAGGGCACGACGACGGAGAGGAACTCCTCGTCGGATGCGTAGAACGCCGTCTCATGGAAGAAACCGCGGTGGTCTGCGGCCGCGCCCGTTCTCACGACACCTGCTTCCACATCCTGGCCTCCCCGCACGTCAGACAGGTACCCCTGACCGCGTGCGCCCAACCTAACACAGGCACGTGAAATCGACTCGGCTCACGATCACGGCCCGCGCGCGCTCCGGTCAGTCCAGCGGTTCGCCGCTGAGGTGCGCGTACACCCCGGCCACCTGCAGCACGCGCAGCGCCATCCCGGCCGTGTTGACCAGGCGCAGACCCCGTCCCGCGCCGACGGCGTCGTTGCGGGCCCGCACGAACGCCCGGATCCCGGACGAGTCGATGAACGTCACCGAGGTCATGTCCACCTCGACCGGCAGGCCGGGGTGCTCGGCCGCCGCCGCGGCCAGCCAGTGGTGCAGGTCGTCCGCCACGGCCAGGTCGACCTCGCCGGCCAGCGCGACGCGCACCACGCCATCCGATGCGACGACGTGGTGGCTCAGCTGGGATGGTGGCAGGCTCACGCGAAGCTTTGTAGCACACGCGGCCCCCGGCGGGCGAGGTCAGCCGCCGACGTGGATGCCCGGTCGGCGGGCCGGGTCGGCGTCGCGTTCGCGCAGGATCTCCCGGACCACCGGCGGGGTGTCGCCGCGGCCGAGGAACAGGTAGCGCAGCAGGTGGGTCAGCGGGGAGCCTTCCGACCACTCGAAGTAGCAGTGCGGGCGTACCCCGGTGGTGTCGCGCAGCGCGAGCAGGATCGCCGCGATGGCGTTGGGTGCGGCCGGGGCCGACGCGCGCAGCACCCGGTACTCGCCGACCTGCACACCGGTGACCTGCAGTACGTCGGAGAATGCCGAGGGGTCGACCACGTCGATCTCCAGGAACAGCACGTCGGCGCGGCCCGGGACCGGGTTCATGCCGCGCTGCTCGGCTTCCTTGCCGGCGTACTCGGCGACGTCGCCGGCCTGGCGGCGGTTGGCGATCAGGTTGAGCTGCCCGTCGTGGGCGATCGAGTCGGTCACGAACTGCCGGGCACGAGTGTCGAACTCGATGTGCTTGACCCGCAGCTCCGTGGTCCGCGCCGCCCGGGAGACCAGCGAGATCACCACGATCGCCGCGATGAACATCGCCGAGATCGCGATACCGTCCGGCTTCTCCCGAATGTTCTCACCCAGGGCATACAGCAACACCAGAGTCAGCACCGCAAACCCCGCCGCCGCCCACCTGCGGCGGTACCGGACCGCGGAGATCGTCACCGCGACGCTGCCGGACACCATCATCGCCAGAATGCCCGTCGCGTACGCCCCGGCCTGCGCCTCCACGTCCGCACCGAACGCGATCGTCACCCCGACACACACCAGCGTGTAGACCAGCACCACCGGCCGCACCG